>JANMJX010000144.1:0-19850 GCA_031371575.1 Sphingomonadales bacterium | reverse complement strand
GCTGACGTCGAATGGAGGTTCTCCGATCCAGACACAGCGGCGGCTTCGGTTAAGCCGACATCGCTGGCAGCCGCGGTTGACCGGTTTCTGTTGTCGTATCAACCTTCAAAGTGAGGCAGCGCTGTCCAGATTGCGACCCGCGCCTCCCGGTTAGTCGAAACCAAGCACTTCTCTAATTTTGAGCATTGGTTCATTATGTCCGCGATGCTGTCGGGTATCCCGGGAGAGTCCATGTTTCTTTCACACAGGGCGATAATCGATGCCGCCATGGCAGCTGCGCTGGCCAATGCCGTCATTGTGCGCACATTGAACAGACGCCGCGCGCGCCAACGGATAGCGTCGCGTCGGCTTTTGGGAACGTGAGCGGCGAATTTGAAAGAGCGATTTTAGGCGCAAAGCTGTTGAGATCGACCTGCGTGACACCGCCAGCGTTCATTATGACGCTCCCGAAAGATGCCTGTCGCCTACCTACAACATTGCGGCCGTCTGATTAGCCGGTTACCGAAATTAAAAGCAGACTGACCGGACACGACAACATTGCGGACGTTCGCCGGAGTAGATAACTGCATGCTGATGGACAAATATCTTGTCCGAGCATTAAGAAATTGTGGTAGCAACGCCTATGCAAGCAACCATGCAAGCACATCGTCCATCTGTTTGGCTGTTTGTGCGAAGGCATGACCCGCTTTGTAAACGCGCGTTTGAAGATTATCGCCCCGACGCCAGCCCAAACCTTCAAGACTTTCGGCGATGGCGGACTGATGTGGCGTCATTCCAGCATCCATCATCTCGGTTCCATGGTCCAACCATAAGCGCCGGCCTTGTGGAGCTCCAATTTGGCGAAAATAGTCAGCCCACAATGACGTCAGCCCAGGATGATCGATCATGCGTTCATCGTAGATAGCCCAATTCGGCGACATACATGCACCGCGACCAAATGCTTGCTGTCCCTCTACGAATATCGCACCGGCCATAACACCAGCCATACTCGCGCCGAATATCGCGGTATGCAGGCGATCTTCAGATGTTCGGTAGTGCGCATCGATGAAAGGCTTTAATTGGGTAACGAGAAAATCAATGAACTCCGCTGAAACAAGCGAGCTGGAGCCGACCCGTGCCATTTCTCTCTCGACGGTTTCACGCACTTCAGCATTGGCACGCTCGTAAATAGTCTGAGGCATATACTGCAGGAAGCGGTTTCCTTCGAGATTGTCGATGGCAACGATCACCGTAGGCTGGACTGTTCCCGTTCTCATGAGCCGCTCGACGCGGTGGTCTACTCCGAAATTCGCGCCGTCACTGTCATTGGCGAAGCAAAACTGTCCATCTAGCATATACAGGGTACGGTGCAGAAGATTGTTATCGTCATAATGTGGAGGGAGCCACACTCGGACACGCGGTTTGGCTTCGGAGCCCTTGCCCAGGCCCGATAGCGTTTCGATGCGACCCTGAGATTTCGGGGCCGCGCCAAGAGCTGGGGTTGCGATTGCGCCAGCGGCAAGAGACAGGAACATTCTTCGGTGCATTGAAATTACTCTTAGCAGAGGTGTCGCCAGAAAGTCTGCACAGTATGTTAATCGATAATGTCCGCTCTCCACAACATTCCGGTCATACAGGCAACTGTCATTTCACCTAAATCCGGACATTCGTTCAGGCATATTGGCGACATGGTCCGCTGCGGACACTGTCTAGCCATTTCTGCACGATCACGATGTGCCTTGACCCCGTTTCAACGCCTTACTGCTTTCATGCGAATAGATGCTGAAACAAGTTCCGCATGACGGTTAAATCGCGCGCGCAGAGCTAACCGCGCCTTTGGGTGCATGCCAGACTGGTAGCTGAGCACGCCATTGCCGCGGTCGGCTTTGCAATCATCGAACGTCAGGTTGCGCGGATCGGCGGCCTTCAACTTCAGCCGTGCCCCGATGGAAAAAATATTCTCGCCAATATGTTAGCTGCCACTTGAAATGTTGGATTTGCTTTGAGATGATGCAGATCAACTGGCCTTTGAGGCTTCAAATGCTCTTTCTCATTGCTAAATATATTGCGATTGCGCAACGCGTTGGCGACGGCGCGACGGGCCTTGCGATATCGCGCCGATATGCTGTCTTTAACGCCGGGATCCAGGCCTTCGCGAATACCGTTTAGGTGAGACCTTAGTGTGACCTTTCAACTTTCTTTGGCGGCGGATGTCGCTGCGTCATTAGCATTTGTTGACAAAGTGGCGTAATCCCCCGCACGTCTGATACGTAGGTTCACGGGGGCAGCGACAGCTACGATCGGTCAGCGACACCTACGATCGGTCAGCGACAATGAATACTGCGGCAATTCAGCTTTCCAACTGTGTCCCGTGATTTGACCATTTGCAGCGGCGTGTCTGCCTTGGGAAGGGCAGAGATCTCAGCTTTGTCCAGGAGTGGTGCCCCAGGCCCGACTCGAACGGGCACTCCTTTCGGAACAGGATTTTGAATCCAGCGCGTCTACCATTCCACCACTGGGGCACATCTTTTACGGGTGAACCCGTTAAAGCGGAGGCCCCTCTAACCGAGCCTCCGCTATGATGCAAGCGCATCCTTATGTCGTCAGTTCCCCTATTTCTTCAGCTCTTTTGCCAGTGTCTTGAGGGTGGCTTTGCCATAGGGGGCCTTGAACCCGCCAATGCCCGCAACGTCGACGCCAGTCTGGCGGTAGACCGCACGCATATGGCTGAAGGTTTTGAAGCCATCGGCGCCATGGTAATTTCCCATGCCTGAGGGGCCGACACCGCCAAAAGGCAAATCTTCCATGGCGTTATGGAAGATAACGTCGTTGATCGTAACGCCACCTGAAATGGTACGCGCCAGCACGCGTTCTTCCTCCGCCTTGTCCGATCCAAAATAATAGAGACCAAGTGGACGGTCATGGGCGTTCACATAATCAATTGCTTCATCCATCGACGAATAGGTCATCACGGGTAGGATGGGTCCAAAGATTTCCTCCTGCATGACTTTCATATCATCAGTCACATTGCGCACGATGGTCAAAGGCATCTTGTTGCCATTGGACGATTCGAAGTCTTCGCCCGCCGGATTGACTTCAATCAGTTCCGCACCCTTTTCACGTGCATCATCGAGATAGCTCTGCAACCGCTCATAATTGCGGCCATTCACAACCGACGTATAATCGTCATTGTGCAGCAGCTTGGGATATTGGGCAGTCACGCCTGCCTTCACAGCATCAATGACATCATGTTCCTGATCGCTTGGCACCATCAGATAATCGGGCGCGAGGCAAATTTGTCCGGCGTTCATCATTTTGCCCAAAGCGATGCGCTCGCCAGCTTTTTTCTTGTCGGCACTGCGGCCGACAATCGTCGGCGACTTGCCGCCGAGTTCGAGCGTAACTGGCACCAGATTGTCGGCGGCTGCGCGCATGATGTGCCGGCCAACGCCAGTCGCCCCTGTAAAGATCATATGGTCGAACGCCAGTTTGGAAAACGCCATCCCAACCTCTGCATCGCCGGTAAAAACTGCCATTTCTTCTTCAGCGAAATATTTGGGAATGACGTCCTCAAACAAGGCCGACACGCGCTCGGTAAATTCCGACGGCTTAATCATCGCGCGGTTTCCGGCGGCTAGAATGCCGGCCATCGGCACCATCACCATGCCAACAGGGAAGTTCCACGGCGCAACAACACCAACAACGCCCTTGGGCTGATAGACTATTTCGGCCTTGGCGCCGAGCAGCCCAAGCGGAAAGGTCGGCTTGCGCTTTTCGCCCTTGGCCCAGCTTTCAAAATGCTTCTTGGCATGTTTCATGGCGCTGACCGAAGGCATGATGTCGGTCAGCAGAGTCTGTTCCCGGCTGCGATGGCCAAAATCTGCTGACACCGCTTTTGCAAAATCCTCGGCATGGTCGACCAACATCGCGATGGCGCGGTCAATGCGATCACGGCGCACAGACATGGACTCGGGCATGGCAGCGGTGAAGGCGGCGCGCTGTTTTTGCAACACAGCTTGCATTTTTGCGGTCATTTTCTCTCTCCGTTTAATCAGTTGATGAATTGCTAGCGCGAAGCGTTGCACATTGAAACCATTTTGGCGTAACGATGTCGTGAACACGCGCAAAGCGTGGCGAACTATTGGAGAGACGATGATCGAGTCCGGTAAAAAGTGGACGCCACCTGCGGGCTGGCCAGTAATGACACGCGAACAGGTCAAGGCGGCATTATGCGCTCCGGGCATGCCTTTCGAAATGGATATGGTATCTGTCGAGGGAGTCCCCACGCGGGTGTGGAAGAACGCGTTACCCACGCTCTCCGTGCTCGCTGAACATGCCAAGACGGCCTTCGGCGACCGCGAATTTGTCATATATGAAGACGAGCGGATGACCTATGCCGGCTGGTACAGCGCAGTTGCGACGCTTGCACATGCCCTTCAGGAAAGGGGCATTAAAAAGGGTGACCGCGTGGCGCTGGCGATGCGCAACCTGCCTGAATGGCCAGTCGCCTTTTTCGCCGCTGCTGTCTGCGGCGCGATAGTCGTTCCCTTGAATGCATGGTGGACCGGCGAGGAACTCGCTTTCGGTATGGCGGATTCTGGTGCCGCGGTCCTGATCTGCGATGCCGAGCGCTGGGATCGAATCGCACCGTTCAAGTCAGACATGCCACAGCTCGCGCATGTGCTTGTGACACGCCCTGACGATTCAGTCCTTTTGGCACCTGCCGTCGCGCTGGAAAGCATCATTGGTAGCACAAGCATTTATGCCGAACTGCCGGATGCCTCTTTGCCCGAAGTAGCGATTGCACCTGACGATGGTGCAACGATTTTCTATACCAGCGGCACAACGGGCAAACCCAAGGGCGCTTTGGGCTCGCACCGCAATTTGCTGACCAACGGACTGTCCAGCGCCTATTCCGGCGCCGCGACTGTGCTGCGTCGCGGCGAACCACTGCCCGAACCAAGCATAAGGGCAGGTTTGGTAGTGGTTCCCATGTTCCATGTGACTGCATGTTCAGCGTCGATGATCCCCACAATTCAGGCTGGCCACAAAATTGTGTTCATGCACAAATGGGACACGATAAGAGCGTTTGAGGTCATCGAACGCGAGAAGATCAATGCAACGGGCGGCGTGCCCTTCATCGCATGGCAGCTGATCGAACATCCCGACCGCGAGAAATATGACCTGAGCTCGATCGACGCGATCAGCTATGGCGGCGCGCCTTCGGCGCCAGAACTTGTCAGCAAGATATACGAGATATTCGGCGCCTTTCCCGGTAACGGCTGGGGCATGACCGAAACGATGGCAACCGTTACATCGCACACCGCAGAAGATTATTTGAACCGGCCCGATAGCTGCGGTCCAGCCGTCGCCGTCTCCGACCTCAAAATCATGTCGGAGGATGGCGTGACCGAATTGCCCATTGGCGAGGTCGGCGAATTGTGGGCGCGTGGTCCGCAAATCGTAAAGGGCTATTGGAACCGCCCCGATGCCACTGCAGAAACATTTGTCGATGGCTGGGTACGCACAGGTGATCTGGCGCGTCTCGATGAAGAAGGTTTCTGCTTCATCGTCGATCGGGCCAAGGACATGATCATCCGCGGCGGCGAGAATATCTACTCCTCCGAGGTTGAAAACATCCTGTACGAGCATCCTGCCGTTACGGATGCCGCCTTGGTGGGCATTCCGCACCAGACTTTGGGCGAAGAGCCCGCTGCCGTGGTGCATCTTGCGCCTGGCACTCAAGCGACCGAGGAAGAACTACGCGCCTGGGTCGGTGAGCGGCTGGCAAAGTTCAAGGTGCCCGTCAAAATCGTCTTTACGCACGATACTTTGCCCCGCAACGCCAATGGCAAAATCCTGAAGCGCGAACTGAAGGCCTTGTTCTGAGGGGTGCGGGTCCCGATTCACATTTGTTTTTGATGCTACGCCGCACTATATGACAGTAAATGGAAATCAAAGGAATCTCCCATGTCCCACGCCGATCCCGTCGTTATACTGTCTTATGCCCGCACACCGATGGGCGGGATGCAGGGAGCGCTTGCTGACGTCAGCGCAACCGAGCTTGGCGCCGTAGCTGTCAAGGCTGCGGTCGAACGTGCGGGTGTCGATGGCGCGTCGATTGAGCGCATCTATATGGGCTGCGTGCTACCTGCAGGACTCGGCCAGGCCCCTGCCCGTCAGGCTGCCATCAAGGCCGGTTTGCCCAAATCGGTCCAGGCGACGACAGTGAACAAGGTCTGTGGCTCGGGCATGCAGACGGTCATCATGGGAAGCGAAGCGCTGGCAGCAGGGTCGGTCGATTATGTTATCGCTGGTGGCATGGAAAGTATGACCAACGCGCCCTATTTGCTCAAAAAGCACCGTAGTGGCGCGCGCATCGGACATGATACGGCCTATGACCACATGTTTCTCGATGGCCTTGAAGATGCCTATGAGGCAGGCCGCGCAATGGGGACTTTCGCTCAGGATACAGCCAATGAATATCAACTGACGCGCGAGGCACAGGATGCATACGCGCTTGAATCGCTACGCCGCGCACAGAGCGCAATAGCCGACGGCGCGTTCAAACAGGAGATCGCGGCCGTCACTGTCTCGACCCGCAAGGGCGATGTCATCGTCGACACCGACGAGCAGCCCGGCAAGGGCATGCCCGACAAGATCCCGACTTTGAAGCCTGCCTTCGCCAAAGACGGCACAATAACAGCAGCGACCAGCTCGTCGATATCTGACGGTGCCGCAGCGCTTGTGCTGACGCGCCAGTCGGTCGCAGATGCCAACGGACAGTCGCCCGTCGCACGGATCGTAGCCCACGCCGCACATGCACAAGAGCCATCAGCTTTTACCACCGCACCCGTTGGCGCCATCAACAAGTGTCTGGCAAAGGCAGGCTGGACGATTGGCGATGTCGACCTGTTTGAAGTAAACGAGGCATTTGCCTGCGTTGCGATGTTTGCCATGCACGATCTGGGCATCCCGCATGACAAGATTAACGTTCACGGCGGCGCCACCGCACTTGGCCATCCCATCGGGGCGTCAGGTGCACGGATTATCACGACTTTGGTGGCTGCACTTCAACGCCACGGCAAAAAGCGGGGCATCGCGTCGCTTTGTATTGGCGGCGGCGAGGCGACTGCATTGGCTATCGAGCTCGTATAACCGATACAATTTGCGACACTAATGTCTGGTTTCTGAACGCCCTATTCGCATTAGGTTCACGGTCAAAAGTCCATTTTGGGAACGTCAGCGCAACTGATGCGTTTACGTCGACAAGAAGGAACAAAGACCATGAAGACCAAATTTTTGATCGCAGCGGTCATCGCAACGACATTCACTCCAATGGCTGCCCAGGCGCAGACCCGGGAATTGCAGCGTGACCGCCAGGAAGTTCGTGAGCAGCAGCGTGACGTCCGCGAGGCCCGCCGTACGGGCGACCGTCAGGATGTCCGCGAAGAACGCCGCGACGTGCGTGAAGCACGTCAGGAGTATCGCGAAGACTGGCGCGAATATCGCCAGAAAAACCGACGCGCTTTCCAAGCCACACGGTTTAACGCGCCGTTTCGTTATCGGACATTTAACAACGGCGTAAGCATTGGCGCGAGCTATTATGCGCCACGCTATCGGGTAAGCAATTATCAGAACAATCGCCTTCCAAATCCCGGTCGTTACCAAACTTATGTGCGTCACTATAATGATGTTCTGTTGGTGAACACCCGCACCGGGCGCGTGATTAGAGCCTATCGCGGCTTTTACCTCTAAAGCGTTCAATCCTCCCTGAACGCTTTGGGCCGTCGGAGAAATCCGGCGGCCCTTTGTTTTTTGCGCGCCTCACGCTAAGTTGGAGACATGCATATCGTCTTCGTCCTTTTCGACAATGTCACGCAGCTCGACTTTACCGGGCCAGTTCAAGTCTTATCGCGGCTTCCCGGCGCTCAAGTCCATGTGGTCACTAAGGACGGCGAAGCGGCTACTACGGACTGTGCCTTTTCGATTCTGCCCAGTTGCAGCTTTGCACAATGTCCTCCGGCAGACATTTTGTGTGTCCCCGGGGGCTTTGGCGTGCGCGAAGCAATCGCCGACAATGACATTGTCGACTTTGTCAGGCAGCAAGCCAAAGGCGCGCAATATGTCACAAGCGTTTGCACTGGCGCGTTTATTCTCGGCGCAGCAGGCTTGCTTCACGGCAAGCAGGCAACCTGCCACTGGGCATATACGCAATTATTGCCTTTGTTTGGTGCAACGCACCAAGCGGCGCGGGTCGTTCGTGATGGCAATCTGATCACAGCTGGCGGCGTGACTTCGGGTATCGACTTTGCCCTTGAACTGATTACCGCTATTGCCGGCGAGAACGTCGCACGCAGCATTCAGCTTGCGCTAGAATATGACCCAGCGCCACCATTTCACAGCGGATCCCTGGCAACTGCGCCGGAAGAAATCGTCACCAACTTACGCGCGCGTGTCTATCATGAAGCTGCCGGACAGATGGAAAGTGCCATCCGCAAGATAATTTAATCCCTCGATTAAATTGGCACTGGACGTGGCGGCGTCATCGGCATAGCCTCCCCTCTGGGAGAGTGAATTATGACACATAAGCTATGGCTTTCGGCATTATGCGCGGGTGCGGCATTAATGGTAGGTTCTTGCCAAAAGGCCGCGGTCGAACCTGGTGTTTCCGCTTTTGCTGCGATTGACGGTGATTATCTCACATCAGGCGGTGACGGGTCGAACTGGGCCATGACTGGCTTCAATTATGATGAGCAACGCCACAGCCCGTTGACGAAGATAAACGACAAAAATGTGCAGGATCTTGGCATCGCCTGGTTTGCCGATTTGCCGGATGCGCGCGGCCAGGAGGCAACGCCAGTCGTGGTCGATGGCAAAATGTTTGTATCCACGGCATGGTCGAAGGTGTTCGCCTACGACGCAAAAACCGGCAAGCCATTGTGGAATTTTGATCCCGAAGTCGACAAGGCGCGCGGCGTTAAAGCCTGCTGCGATGTCGTCAATCGTGGAATAGCCTTTTGGAAGGGCAGCGTTTTTGTTGGCACGATCGACGGGCGGCTGATTTCGCTCGACGCGGCAACCGGTAAACAAAACTGGAGCGTCCAGACGTTGGATATCAAATCCAACGGGACAATTACGGGCGTTCCGCGCGTTGTCAAAGACAAGGTGGTGATTGGCTTCGGCGGCGCTGAATTTGGCGCACGCGGATATGTCACGGCTTATGACGCAGCCACGGGCGAACAGGCATGGCGGTTTTACACTACACCAAATCCCAAAGGAGAGCCCGACAACGCCGCAAGCGACGAGATTCTGAAAACCGCGGCGACCAGGACATGGAGCGCCAAGGCTAAAAAGGGAGATTGGCGTGAAAGTGGTGGCGGCGGCACCGTCTGGGACGCCATCGTTTATGACGCCGAACTCGATCAGCTCTATCTAGGCGTCGGCAACGGAAACCCTTGGAACCACGGCATTCGTTCCAATGGCGAGGGCGACAATCTCTTCTTGTCGTCCATTGTCGCGCTGAAGCCAGACACCGGCGAATATGTATGGCATTATCAGGAAACGCCAGCCGAAAGCTGGGATTATACCGCGACGCAGCCCATCATATTGGCGACCGAGAAGCGCGACGGTAAGGAACGGAAGGTTCTTTACCATGCGCCAAAGAACGGCTTCTTCTTCACCATCGACCGTCTGAATGGCAAGCTGCTGTCCGCCAACCCCTTCATCGAAGGCCTCACTTGGGCGACCGGCTACGACATGAAGACCGGACGCCCGATTGAAAACCCGGAGGCGCGATACGAAAAAACAGGCAAGCTTTACATGGCCAATCCGTCTGCCCTTGGCGCACATAACTGGCACCCGATGAGCTTCAACCCGGCGACTGGCCTTGTCTATATTCCCGCCTTGTACATCGGCGGCGCGTATCTCCCGCCGGTTGCCCCGAACGAGCAGGAGCGCAAATCAATTGGCTTCAACACCGGCGGCGCCATGGCGACCGCGGACCTGCCCGACGACACCAATTTTGTGAAGGCTGTGAAAGCGGCAACAAAGGGCAAGCTTGTCGCCTTTGACCCGAAAACGGGCAAGGCCAAATGGACCGTAGATTATCCCGCATCATGGAATGGCGGCACGATGACGACTGCAGGCAATCTGGTGTTCCAGGGCACTGCGATGGGCGAGTTCCGTGCATATGCCGCCGACACCGGCAAGCAATTGTTGAATCTCGATGTCCAGTCCGGCGTCCTCTCGGGCGCATCGACCTACACCGTTGACGGCGAACAATATGTTGCGTTCCTGACGAGCAAGGGCGGCGCATTCCCTCTGGTGTCCGGCTATGCGGGCGCGACGAGTGCCTCTGTACCTAATCTGCCGCGCTTGATTGTGCTGAAGCTTGGCGGCAAAATCGCCCTGCCCGCTCTGCCGGAAACACCGGCTTATGTCTGGTCGCCGCCAAAGCAGTTTGGCACACCAGCAGACATTGCGGCGGGTGGATCAAACTTCCAACGCTATTGCCTCGTTTGCCACGGTCCTGGTGCGGTTGGAAATGGCGTGCTTCCCGACCTGCGCAAGTCAGGAGTCATTGCCGATGCCGCGACATGGAAATCTGTCGTCATCGACGGCATCCTCAAGGGCAATGGCATGGTTAGCTTCAGCAGCGTCCTTACCCCGAAGGAAGCCGAGCAAATGCGCGCATATGTTCTCAGCCGCGCACATTATGCAAAGGTAAACGATGCCGCACTTTCGGGTGGACAAAAGAAGGCAGCGAAATAGAAATTTGCTGCCCATGATTCTGGCAACTGCTTAAAATTTAGGCAGATGCCTTTGGGTCGCGAGCCCGGAATAGCCAGTTTGCGCCGACTGCATTCTGGCACGATACTTGATATATCGTTTGCATCATCCGCGCGCGCGGAGCCACCGCCTCACGCGCCACTGAGAGGAAAGTCATGAAAAAGATCGAAGCGATCATCAAGCCGTTCAAACTGGATGAAGTCAAAGAGGCGCTACACGAAGTCGGCGTGTCGGGCATTACGGTCACTGAGGCCAAGGGCTTTGGAAGACAAAAGGGCCATACCGAACTGTATCGCGGTGCCGAATATGTTGTCGACTTTCTGCCTAAGGTAAAGCTTGAGGTTGTTGTGGAAGATGGTCTTGCCGACCGGGTCGTCGAAGCTATTGCCGCGGCTGCACAAACCGGCCGTATCGGTGACGGCAAGATTTTCGTCATTCCGGTGGAAACCGCGCTGCGTATCCGCACCGGCGAACGCGACAACGATGCCGTCTAAAAAATCCAAACCAGCCAAAAAAGCGAAGCAAAAGAAGGAAAGTAATATGGGCACGTCAGCCAAGGACATTATCAAACGCATCAAGGAAGAGGAGATCGAGTGGGTTGATGTCCGGTTCACCGACCCCAAGGGCAAATGGCAGCATCTGACGATGTGCTCGGGCGTCATCGGTGAGGACGAATTGGAAGATGGCCTGATGTTTGACGGCTCGTCCATCGAGGGCTGGAAGGCGATCAACGAGTCCGACATGATCCTGAAGCCTGACCTTGATGCTGTGTATATTGACCCTTTCTCTGCCACGCCGATGATGATCATCTTCTGCGACATCGTCGAGCCGTCGACAGGTGAGCTGTATAGCCGTGATCCTCGCTCCACAGCGAAGCGCGCCGAAGCCTATCTGAAGACCACTGGCATTGGCGATACGGTCTATGTCGGTCCAGAGGCCGAATTTTTCATGTTCGACGATGTGCGTTTCGAAAACAGCTACAACACATCTTATTACAAGATCGACGATATTGAACTGCCAACCAACAGCGGAACCAAATATGAAAGCGGCAATATGGGCCACCGCCCACGCGCCAAGGGTGGTTACTTCCCCGTGGCACCCGTTGACAGTGCGATGGATATTCGTGGAGAAATGGTTTCAACCATGCTTGAAATGGGCCTGCCTTGCGACAAGCACCACCATGAAGTCGCCGCCGCCCAGCATGAGCTTGGCCTGACTTTTGGCACGTTGACTGAGACCGCTGACCGGATGCAGATTTACAAATATGTCGTGCATCAGGTGGCGCATGCATATGGCAAGACAGCGACATTCATGCCCAAGCCCATCAAGGAAGACAATGGTTCGGGCATGCATACCCATTTGTCGATATGGGAAGGCAAGACTCCGCTTTTCGCTGGTGACGGCTATGCCGGCCTGTCGGAAATGTGCTTGTTCTTCATCGGTGGCATCATCAAACATGCCAAGGCGATCAATGCTTTCACCAATCCGACGACCAACAGCTACAAGCGTCTAGTACCAGGCTATGAAGCGCCGGTATTGCTCGCATATTCGGCGCGCAACCGTTCCGCCTCATGCCGGATCCCATATGGTGCCGGCGCCAAGGCAAAGCGTGTGGAAGTTCGCTTCCCCGACGCGATGGCAAACCCGTATCTGTGCTATGCCGCACTGTTCATGGCTGGCCTGGACGGCATCCAGAACAAGATTCATCCAGGCGAAGCTATGGACAAGAATCTCTATGATCTGCCCCCAGCGGAATTGGCGCAGGTACCGACCGTGGCTGGTTCGTTACGCGAGGCGCTGGACTGTCTTGCTGCGGATTACGACTTCCTGTTGAAGGGTGACGTGTTCTCGAAAGACCAGATTGAAAGCTATATCGAACTGAAAATGGAAGACGTCGCCCGCTGGGAAATGACGCCAAGCCCAGTCGAGTTCGACATGTACTATAGCTATTGATCCTAACGCATCGGATCAGTAGCTAAAGGCCCGGCAGTTGGGGGACTGCCGGGCCTTATATTCTTAATCAGTTGTTGCGACCGTTACGGCCTTGATCCCAATTGCGATCAAGACGCCGAGTCAAACGGTCCAAGCGGTTTTCGATCATTTGCTCTTCACGTTGTGTGAAACGGCCATCTCGGTTGAACTGACGGTTCTGCGCCTCGATGGCAGTCAATTCACGGCGGGCATATTGGGCACTGACTCGGTCAATGCGTCGTGCCTGCACCCCAGAACGGACATATTCGCGCATCCAGACGATACGGGTCGAAATATCCGTTGGCATCTGGTTCAGGTCATATTGACCTGTGCCTGGGCGATATTGGTCATTATCGCGATTGTCATTTGACGACTGATAGCCGTCATTGCGCGTCGAGACCCAGCGGCCACGTGAGTCATAATAGCCATAAGCCCGACCTGCGTTCCAACGGCCGTTCGAATCATAATAGCCCGGCTGCTCGACTGCATCCCAATTGCCGTTATTCTCATCGGCATAGCCAGTATCGCCCGCGATCCAGCGGCCACGTGCATCATAACGTCCACGTGTCGGACCAGCGACCCAACGTCCGTTATTGTCATAATATCCTGTGGCGGTTCCACCGACCCAGCGATTGTTACGGTCATAATAGCCTACTGCAGATGCAGGAACCCATTGTCCATCGCGGTCGATGTAACCAGCAGCGCTGCTGTCGTTGCCGCCACTTACCCAGCGGCCATTGTCATAATAGCCATTTGGCTGGCCTTCTACCCAGCGGCCGTCACGGTCATAATAGCCGCGTGCGTCGGAAGAGCTGACGCCCGTTGCATGCCAACGTCCCTGCTGATCGTAATAACCATAAGCACGTCGGCAGTCGCCACGGTCGGACTTCGATACCTGGTTGCCTACCACGGCGCCAACGATCGCGCCAATGATGGAACCTTCGGTCTTGTCGCCACGTCCAGCGATGACATTGCCCAATACGCCGCCAGCGCCGGCACCTACAACGGTCCCAATGATGCGGCCGCTGCCATCGCGGCGGCAACCATCGTCTTGGGCCATCGCGATCGAAGGGGTAAGAATGGCGAGCGCAACGCCAGCCAAATATATGCGACTTTTCATAAGATTCTCTTTTCACATAATAGTTTCGTGAAAAGCCTAATCGTTTGGGGGTCTTAATGTTCCGCTTTGCCCAGATTGCGGCAGAAGTCGGTTATGCCGTTAGAGGCCAGCTTCGACGGCAATTCGGATGGCGTCTGCGGTGGTAGCTGCACCTAACCTGTCCATCAACAATGCACGGTGCATTTTGACGGTCTGTTCGCTCAGGCCAAGCCGGAACGCGATTTGCTTGTTCAAATGCCCAAGCGCCATTTCGGCCAATACTTCGCGCTGGCGCCGCGACAATGTCTTTACTGCGGTGGCCGCCGCCATTCGGCGATTCTCGTGCGAAATCGGCGCGCCGGGATCAAGTTCGACTTGTGAGCCCAGAAAGAATTCAAGCGCCCCTTCTTCATCGAAAATAGGTGCGACCAGCACGGCATTGCGAAAAGGCGTGCCGTCGCGCTTATAGTTCAGGATTTCCACGAGCACGGGCGTATGTCGTTCAACGCCCCTTCTTATCGTGTCGGTCAGCCAAGGCTCGGTTGCAGGCCCTGCCAGAAACTTGCAGTTTCGACCAAGAATTTCATGTTCGGCATATCCCGTCAGTTCCATGAAAGCGGCATTGCAGGCAATGATTGGATTATCGCGTTGACGCGGGTCGCTAATCACCGACGCTATCGGACTGTTCGCGATCAGCGCGTCCAACCGCGCATCGATATGGTCAACAATGACCAAATTACAGTGCCTCCTGAATCGGACTATCGGCGCATCCTCGCGCCAGCCTTTGCGTTTTTCCATTCTTGTGCCGATTCCGGCAATATCGGGAAAACATGGTATAAAGGGTAGGTTGCTGCCTTTAGCCCATCCTCTATCTGGGCGCTACCCGTCTTACGCAACGGGGTCGCTAAAAGGGGAAAGACATGGAAGATCTCTCATTTGGCCAATATTCATTGGTCTACAACGCATTTTCGTTCACATTTGCCACGATGGCAGCAACCACATTATTCTTGTGGCTTGGCCGGTCGCAAGTTGGCCCCGCCTACAAAACGGCGCTCACCATTTCCGGCCTCGTTTGCGCCATCGCTGCCTATCATTATTTCCGTATTTTCGAAAGCTGGGAAGGCGCATATTCGGTTGAGGGCGGCGTAGTCGCCGCAAGCGGATATGCATTTAATGATGCCTATCGTTATGTCGATTGGTTGCTGACCGTGCCACTGCTTCTCGTCGAACTCATTCTCGTGATGCGCTTGAGCGAAGAAGAAACCGTCTCCAAGGCCTTCAAGCTTGGCGGCGCAGCGGCGCTGATGATCATTCTGGGCTATCCAGGCGAAATCGCAGCAGATAATTCGACACGAATTCTTTGGGGCACTTTGTCGTCAATTCCTTTTGTCTACATCGTGTGGCAGTTGTTCGCCGGCCTCGGTGCATCGATCAACAGTCAGCCAGAAAATGTCCGTGACCTCGTGAAGAAGGCACGGTTGCTCACCTTCGCATCATGGGGTTTTTACCCAATCGTATACATGATCCCATATACAAGCCTGAGCGGTTCAAATGTAACCGTCGGCGTGCAAGTCGGCTACACCATTGCTGACTTGATCGCCAAGGCAGGCGTTGGCGTCTTGGTCTACATGATTGCGGTCCGCAAATCGCGCGCCGAATATGGCGACAAGGCCTTTGGCTAAACTAAGGATGCGGGCTGCTTCGGCAGCCTGCAACTTATGATGACGACTTTTTCATATTTGAAGCTCACAGGCGCAACGCCCCCGAAACCGTTGCGTCTGTGGGCATTGCCAGTGGCCACGTTGCTGCTGGTCGTTGCTCACCGCCTTTGGGCTGGATCCGCCGGGGTGGATGCCAATATGCTAGCGGCGATTGCCATCGTTCTTGCGGGCATACCGCATGGCACATTAGATGTTGAAATCGCCGCTGCCCACTTTGGCCAGCGGGATCTTGCTGGCAAGGTGGCGATCTTTGCCGTTTACGCAGGGTGCGCTGCGGCCATGATCTTATTGTGGCTTCTATTGCCCGAACTGGCGCTGGTGTCATTTCTCGTGATTTCGATTGTGCATTTCAGCCATGACTGGCGTGGCGGCGCGGATCCATTTCTGGCGATGATGGTGGGATGGGCGCTTGTTGCCTTGCCTGCACTTGCCAGCCCGGATGACGTCGCCGCGATATTTGCCGTGCTGACGGGCAACCAGAATGGCACGATGATTGCCAGGCTGCTTGGCGCGGCGTCAGTGCCGGCGGTTTTGGGCAGTCTGGTTTTTGCCTATTGGGCGTACCGCAATGACGATATCAAAAGCGCATTTGAGGTAGTGGCGTGCATTTTTGCGGCTATGCTGCTTCCGCCACTGGTTGCATTTGCAGTGTTCTTCTGCGGGCTGCACTCGCCGCGCCATATGCGCGATGCGTTGCGCGAGACGGGCGCCATGTCTGCGGCCAAAAAGGGCACCATCATCGCGGCTGTCACTACATTGTCACTGGGATTAGGGGTAGCGATGTTTTCATATCAGGGTGAAGTTCCGACCGACATGGGTGTGATTCGGGCTGCATTCATGTTGATCTCCACACTCACAGTCCCGCATTTCATACTCGAATATCTCATGTCGGCTAAGAAGGACGCGTAAGCCGCTTGCCAAACAGACTTGCTCCGGGGCGCAAAGCGCGGCACATCATGATGAGGTCCGTCGGGAGAACGCCATGAAATATCTTGCCCTGAAATACTGCAGCAGCATCGCGCTCCTGGCTACCGGTTCAACGGCTTATGCCCAACTGTCAGCACCCGAGACCAAGATGGTCGCTACCGTGGACGCGGAATATCCTCGCTCGATTGTCCTGCTGGAACGGTTGGTGAATCAGAACTCGGGCACAATGAACTTCTCAGGTGTAAAGGCCGTGGGCGACATGATGCGCGCTGAACTGGAACCGCTTGGTTTCAAGGTCGAATGGATCGACATGGCCGAGGCGGGACGCGCTGGGCATCTTGTGGCGACAAAATCGGGAAAAAAAGGCAGCAAGAAAATGTTGCTGATCGCCCATCTTGATACGGTGTTCGAGGCCGACAGTCCGTTCCAGAAATTTGAACGCAAGGGCGAAGAGGCCACTGGCCCCGGTGCTGGCGACGACAAGGGCGGCATGGTGGTGATCGTGTCTGCCCTGCGCGCTATGAAAGCGGCAGGCACGTTGAAAGACGCGCATATCGAAATTCACATGACGGGTGATGAGGAAGACTCGGGCGACCCAATCGCCGTCACGCGTGCGCCGTTGATTGCCGCTGGCAAGGCTGCCGACGTGGCGCTCGATTTTGAAGGGCTGTCCATCGAGGATGGCATGGACATGGGCGTGATTTCGCGACGGTCCTCGAACAGTTGGAAGTTGGAAGTTTCTGGCGTGACGGGGCACAGCTCGGTGATATTTGATTCAACCTATGGCGACGGAGCAGCGTTTGAGCTCGCGCGCATACTCTTCCGTTTCCGCACCGAGTTGCCCGAACCCAACCTCACGTTCAACGTCGGAATCGTTGCGGCTGGACAGGAGGCAAGTCTTGATGCCGACGGCGTCCGTATTAGCGCGAAGGGCAAAACAAATATCATCCCCGGCATCGCGCTGGCGCGCGGCGACTTCCGCACATTGTCCGAAGAGCAGAGCGCGCGCGTTCGTGAAAAGATGACAGCAATCGTTGCTGCCTCGGCGCCAAAGACGAGCGCAAAAATTTCCTTTGACCCGGGCGGATATCCCGCGATGGCACCCACCGACGGCAACAAGACGTTGCTGGCGCGCCTGAATGTTGTGAACCGCGACTTGGGTCTTGCCGAGCAAGTGCCACTTGACCCGCTGAAGCGCGGCGCAGGCGACATCAGCTTCGTCGCCAATGATGTGGATGGCCTTGTTGGCCTCGGTGCCTTCAGCCGCGGTGACCATGCCCCCGGGGAGACCGTTGACATCAACAGCATCAAACGGCAGGCCAAACGCGCGGCCATTCTCATGTCCCGCCTCGCGCGCGAAAAAGGCCAGTAAGAAAGACATGCATACGCGTCGCGAATTCGTCCTGAGCGGCGCTGCAACTGCAACCACATCATTGTTGCCCGCTGGTGTATCCGCAGCCATTACCCCGGGCGTCCGCGACGATATGGCATTGCTTGGGGAAATATTGCGGACATTGCATCCGGGCCTGTACCGATATCAAAGCCCGCAGGCGGTCGAACGATCGCTTGCAAGGCTATCGCTGGCATGGGCCGCAAATCCGGACCTTGCGGCGCGCTATCTGAGCCTGTCGCGCTTTCTGGCGACGATCAAATGCGGCCATAGCTATGCCAATTTTTTCAACCAGACCAAGATGGTGCGCACGCAGCTTTTTGACCGGCAAACCCGTGTGCCTTTTACGTTCAAGTGGATCGCGGGCCAGATGGTCGTATTGCAGGATCAGAGCGGGACAGCTTTGCTGCCGTCTGGTACTATCATCCTCGCGATAAACGACATTCCCGCCAAGGACATTCTTTCCCGATTGATGCCATATGCGCGCGCAGACGGAAACAATGATGGCAAGCGCCGGGCATTGCTGTCTGTGACGGGCGCCGATAAAATTGAGAGCTTCGACGTGTTTCAAGGGCTGCTGGAGGGCATAAGTGCTGTGTCAGGTGCCGTTGATACCCCCTTGCCCTATCGTCTTCGTACGCGCCTCCCAGGGGCTTCCGATGACCGCGTCTTCGACCTACCTGCCCTGACCCTTTCTCAGCGCCAGTCGTTCATGCAGACGCCGGATTATCGCAGCGACAAACCGGTCTGGCAGTGGGCGATGCGGCCTGACAATATCGCCGTTCTGCGCATGGACAATTGGGGACTGTACGACAGCAAATGGGATTGGGCGGCATGGCTCAATGACAGGTTGGACAGCCTCAACGGCGCGAAGGGTCTGATCTTGGATATTCGTCAGAATGAAGGCGGCCTCGATTGTGGTGACCTCATACTCGCGCGGCTTGCCGGACGCGACATTGCCAAGCCCAAATACAATCGGCTGGTGCGCTATGTGAAAACCCCTGAGGCCCTTAATCCGTATCTGGATACATGGGATGACAGCTTCCGTGACTGGAGCAGCCAGATATCTTCCAAGGAAGGCCGTTTCTATCGGCTGAAACCGGATAGCGAGGCAGGCACCGTCGCGGCGTCCTCAAGCAAATTGGACGTGCCGATGGCTGTTCTGACCAGCGCGCAAAACAGCAGTGCAACGTTTCAGTTTGCAGCGTTGACTCAGCAACTTGGGCTTGGGACACTCGTTGGCGAAACCACAGGCGGCAACCAGCGTGGCATAAATGGTGGCTCATTCTTCTTCGCACGCTTACCGGAATCGGGTATCGAATTTGACGTTCCGTTGGTCGGTTTTTTCCCCGAGACGAAGAAGCCTGATGCAGGAATCACACCGGATATAAAGGTGGCGATGACAGCGGCAGCCATAGCGTCAGGGGCAGATCCCCAAATGCAGGCCGCCGTCCGACATCTGCTACGCACATAGATAAAGGGCGGCGCATCTCTGCGCCGCCCTTTGAATCTCAATTAGGTCGAAGTCCGCAGACTACCGTCCCTCACGCGCTGCCTTGCCGAAGACGCGATATTGTTCGTTGCCGACAAAACCGAAACGCGAGATTCCGCTGCGCTTTACAGACACCAGCGCCTTATCAACGGTGTCATATGGCGCCGTTGGAGCAGGCTGGAACTGAAGCTCCGGTTCCGGGCTCATCGACGTCGTCTGGACCAGAAACTGCTCCATCTGTTGCAACGTCACGGGCGTCCCGTTCCACTGGATTGTGCTGTCCGGCAGGATGATGATCTTGTTGATGACAGGATCAATAGGCACGTCCGGTGGAGGCGCGTTGGGGTCATTGACCGGAAGGTCGATATTTACGGCGTGCGAAACCGGGGGGATGGTGATCATCAGCATGATGAGGAGAACGAGCATGACGTCGATCAACGGCGTCGTGTTCATTTCCATCATCGGCTGGCCATCATCTTT
>JANMJX010000254.1:0-1759 GCA_031371575.1 Sphingomonadales bacterium | reverse complement strand
TTGCGTCCCGACCGCGTGGGCAGCACGCAATCGAACATGTCGATCCCGCGCTCCACTGCGCCAACCAGATCGTCGGGCTTGCCAACGCCCATGAGGTAGCGTGGCCGGTCGGCGGGCAATTGGTCTGGCGCATAATCGAGGCAGCCAAACATCGCCTCCTGCCCTTCACCCACGGCAAGGCCGCCAACCGCATAGCCGTCGAAGCCGATGTCGATCAGCGCGTCTGCCGATCGCTTGCGCAGTTCCTCGTCCAGCGAACCCTGTTGAATGCCGAACAAAGCGGCGCGCGTGGCATGTTCGCCGCCAGCATCAAACCCGTCGCGCGATCGTTTGGCCCAGCGCATCGACAGTTCCATCGATTTGATCGCGTCGTCGCGCGACACGCCATTTGCCGGACATTCGTCAAACGCCATGACGATGTCGGATCCGAGCAGGCGCTGGATCTCCATCGAGCGTTCAGGGGACAGCATATGCTTTGACCCGTCGAGATGGCTTTGAAAGGACACGCCCTCTTCAGTGATTTTACGCAACGCCGAAAGGCTCATCACCTGATAGCCGCCGCTGTCGGTCAGTATCGGCCGGTCCCATCCCGAAAATTGATGCAGTCCGCCAAGCCGCGCGACGCGCTCTGCGCCGGGGCGAAGCATGAGATGGTAGGTATTGCCAAGGATGATATCCGCGCCGGTCGCACGCACTTCGGCAGGGCGCATCGCCTTGACCGTTGCGGCAGTGCCCACGGGCATGAACGCGGGCGTGCGGATCTCGCCGCGGTGCATCTGTATGGTGCCGGTGCGTGCCTTGCCGTCGGTGGCGGAAATCGAAAACTGGAATCTTGAGGTCATGGGGGGGCTTTAGAGGCTGGCAACCCGTTTGTCATTCCCGCCTTGACCTAACTTATGGTCATGCTGAACTTGTTTCAGCATCTTACTTCCAATGTTCCATATTAAGACCCTGAAACGAGTTCAGGGTGACGGAGGGGGACAAGGAACGCTAAGTTCCTCCCCATCGCAAGTCGATGGGGAGGACCGGCACTGTCACAAACCATCCGCATCATAATCGCAAATTACTCTTTCAACCGCCGCAGCATCGCCCCATATAGAACAGATGACCTACACTGACCCGCGCTCATATCTCTACCAACCTGGCCTGCTTGACCCCGACGCAGCGCAGCGCATCACGCGCGAGGCGCTTCAGGCGTGCGATGATGGGGAGCTGTATTTGCAATATAGCGCGACCGAGAGCTTCGGCTTTGACGATGGTCGTCTGAAAATGGCGGATTATTCGACCGGGTCGGGCTTTGGCCTGCGCGGTGTATCGGGCGAAATGACGGGATTCAGCCACGCCAATGTCATGAGCGAGGCTGCCATCCGCCGTGCAGGCGAAACGCTGAAGCTGCTTGATCCGGCCAAGGAACAGCCAGCGCCGCCGCCCCGCCAGAACAACCGGCATCTCTACACCGATGGCAATCCGCTGGAATTGGTGCCGTTTGCGCAGAAGGTCGCCTTGTGCCAGCAGATCGACGCAGCCGCCCGCGCACGCGACCCGCGCGTTGCGCAGGTGAGCGTTGGGCTTTCAGCCAGTTGGACGGTGGTCGAGATCGTCCGCGCCGATGGCTTTGTCGCGACCGACGTGCGGCCTCTGGTGCGGCTGAATGTGTCCATCGTGGCGCAAGATGGCGATCGCCGTGAAACCGGCACTTACGGCTTCGGCGGGCGCTATCTCTACGACAAATTCTTTGAAGAGCATGAATGGGAACATG
>JANMJX010000183.1:0-5790 GCA_031371575.1 Sphingomonadales bacterium | reverse complement strand
CGCTGGCCCGATTGTCCGCGACATCTGCATCCGCAACGGCCTGATGGTGCGCGGTATCCGCGACAGCATCGTCATGTGCCCGCCTTTGATCATCACGACCGCGCAGATCGACGAGCTGGTGGGGATTATCCACAAGTCGCTCGACGAGGCGGAGCCGAAGCTGCGGGCGATTGGATAGGGGCGACACAAAGCCGTCACCCTGAACTTGTTTAGGGGTCTATTTTTCAACGCAACCCGTCGCTCAAGAGGCAGGATGGACCCTGAAACGAGTTCAGGGTGACGGAGTTGATGCGGGTGGGTGCGGGTGGCGAACGGGCTCCTTTTGTCACGCCGAACGCATTTCAGTTTCTGTCTGCTTCCCCCTTGCAATGTAGGATTTCATTTGAGAGAATCGCCGCGTCGGCCAGATGTCGGCGTTGCTCTTTCTCAGCGTTGAAAGAATGTTCTCTTGCCGAGGAGGTAGCGCGCGGCGGATCGGTTTAGGTGAGACCTTAATGTGACTTTGTAAAATCCGCCGTCCGGCGAAGACGACCAAAACCCAACTGGACAAATGATGGCCAGTCTTTATCGATGGCATCCATGATCTCTTCATATAAGCGCGCAGCCATATTTGCTGCTCTCACCCCTGCCCTGCTTCTCCAGATGGCGCCTACCCATGCCGCCACCCCTACAGCAGCCAAGCCGAAGCCGTCAGTGCTGACCTGCAATGTCACGACGCCGGAAGGTCTTTCCTACACCGTGATCAAGGCCGGCAAGGGCGAACGGCCAAACGCGGACTCCAAGGTCAAGGTGAATTACAAAGGCATGCTGACCGCCGATGGCAGTGAATTTGATTCAGGCAAGGACGCCGAGTTTCCGGTAGGCGGTGTCATTCCGGGTTTCGCTCAGGGTCTGCAGCTGATGCAAGCGGGCGGAAGCTATCGCCTCTGCATCCCGTCAAAGCTTGGCTATGGCGAAGCAGGCACTGGCCCCATTCCGGCCAATGCCGATCTGGTGTTCGAAGTTGACCTCCTGTCCTTCACCAGCCCACCGCCCAAGCCTGTTATTCCGGTTGCTGACCGCAAATGCACTCAAAGCACGGCATCAGGGCTTGGCTTTGATTTGGTGAAGGCAAGCGCAGGCAGGAAGCCCGATGCTGGCGATCTGGCGCTTGTCGACTTCATGGTGTTTGATGGCAAAACGGGCATTGTGGAAAACAAATCCGTCTGGGAAAAAATTCCGTTGAGCCAGACTTCGCCGATTTTTAGCGAAAGCCTGAAAATGATGTCGATTGGCTCAACCTATCGCTTTTGCATGCCGAGGACCGATCCAGCGGCACCAGAAAGCAATATCATCATCACTTTGCTTGACCTTCGCCCGGCCGAACCCGCACCAAATTGATGTTGCGGGCCTAGCCCTAGCTTAACAGGACAACGGGGCTGTCTGCGCGCCAGTGCATGCTGACCTTGTCGTCCCAGGTGAAGTCCTCCTGGTCACGGCGCGACAGATTGGGGCGGCTGACGCGGATGAGCTGGCCACCCTCAAGCTGAATGTCATACAGCGTGATGTCGCCCAGATAGCTCATGCCCTTGATCGTGCCACGCGCCAGATTATGGCCGTCGGGCGCGTCTTGCGCAGCCGCGCGGATCGCCTTGCCTTCGCCCGGCACGTGAAGGTAGATTTTCTCCGGCCGAAGCGCGACCCAGACATTGGCGCCATGCGGGCCAGTGACGCCGTGGTTCAGGTAAATCTTACCAAGCCCCGGGCAGTCAACGGCCGCCCTGTCTGGCTCATCCAGCGTCAGCTTGCCCTCGAATATGTTCACCGAGCCCACAAAATCGGCGACAAACCGGTTGGCCGGAAATTCATACAGGTCGGCCGGCGGAGCAAGTTGGGCAACTTCGCCCTTGTTGATGACAGCAACGCGGCTGGCCATCGACAAGGCCTCGTCCTGATCGTGAGTCACCGTTACGAATGTGATACCCACCTTGTCCTGCAGGTCAGAAAGTTCAAACTGCATCTGCGCACGCAATTTGGCATCAAGTGCGGACAAAGGCTCATCGAGCAGCAGGACCTTGGGCCGCATGACAAGGCTTCGGGCAAGTGCGACGCGCTGGCGTTGCCCGCCCGACATCTGGTCAGGCATCCGGTCCTCAAAGCCGCCCAGCTTCACAAGCTCAAGCGCCTCGGCCACGCGGTCGCGTATCTCGTCCTTTGCTATGCCGGATATCCGCAGGCCGTAACCGACATTATCCGTCACATTCATATGCGGGAACACGGCGTAGCTTTGAAACACCATGTTCACTGGCCGCTTGTTCGGCGGAACGAGGCTCACATCCTGTCCGTCAATGATGATCTGCCCTTCGGTGGGCATTTCAAAGCCGGCGATCATGCGCAGCAAGGTGGTCTTTCCGCAACCGGACGGCCCAAGCAGCACGAAGAACTCGCCTTCGAGAATATCCAGGCTGATATTGTCGACTGCGGTCACTTTGCCAAAGCGCTTTGAGACGTTGCGGATCTGGATGATGGGTTGTTTTGGGTCGGTCATAAGAAGATGCTGCTCTTAATGGGCTTCGGCAATGCCCTTCACGCCCTGATATTTCAGCGCAATGAAGGTCAGGAGGACGGTGAGGACGATAAGTATGGTCGAGGCGGCGTTGACCTCTGGCGTGACCGAGAAGCGCACCATCGAATAGACCTTGACCGGGAAGGTGATCGTGTCGGGACCGCTGGTGAAAAAGGTGATGACGAAATCGTCGAGACTCAAGGTGAAGGCCAGCAGTGCACCGGCCACAAGCGACGGTTTGATATGCGGCAGCAGGACGTCGCGAAACGCCTGCCACTCGGTCGCGCCAAGGTCCTTGGCGGCTTCCTCTTCTTCCTTGTTAAAACTCGCCAGCCGCGCGCGAACGACCATGGCGACAAAGGGAAAACAGAAGGTGATATGCGCGATGGTGATCGCAGAAAGATTGAGCGGCCAGGGCAAATCGGTTGGCCAGTCGACCTTCGCAAAGAAGATCAGAAAGGCGACGCCAAGGCAGATTTCCGGAACGATGATCGGCAGCGACATCGTGCCTTCCACCAGTCCCTTGAAGGGGAAGCGGAACCGCCACAGCAGGACTGCGGCCAGCGCGCCGATGACCAGGCTTATGATGGTGGCCAGAAAGGCAATGGTAAGCGAGTTGCCCATCGCCTCGACCAGGCTGTCGTTGTTCAATGCCTTCTCGTAATATTTCAGGGTAAAGCCCCGCCATATGACGTTGCGCTTGCTGTCATTGAAACTGAAGACCATCAGCACGACCAATGGCGCATAGAGAAACAGCATGGTGACTGCGACCCAGCTGCGCATCCACAATTTGCGGGTATATTCCAGCGGAGCGACGGGCGTTCTGTTGAACATCACGCTTCCTTCACTTTGTTTGATCGCATCGATTGCAGGGCGATCAATATGAACATGGCGTAGATCAGCAGGAACGACAAAGCCGCGCCAAAGGGCCAGTCATTGGCGCGCTTGAACTGGCGCTCAATGACATTTGCGATCATCTGGCTGTCGGTGCCGCCCATGAGATCGGGCGTGAGATAGGCACCCAAAGCAGGGACCAGCGTAATCATCACGCCAGCAACGATGCCCGGTGCGGCCAAGGGCACGACGATTTTCATGAAGGTCTTGAAATGCCCTGCGCCAAGGTCAAGACTTGCCTCGATCAGGCTTTTGTCCAGCCGGTCGAGCGCCGAATATAATGGGAGGACCATGAAGGGCAAATGGACATAGACCAGCCCAAGCACCACGGCGAAGTTATTGTAGAGCAATTGCACAGGCGTCCACGCCTCAAGCGGCTGCATCCCGACAAGCGTGCGCAGCCAGCTTGCGCCCTCCCACAGGCCGCCAAGGCCCTTGTTCATATATCCATTCGTCCCCATCAGCGCCATCAGCGCGTAGGTCCGGATCAACAGGTTGGTCCAGAATGGCAGCATGATTCCCAGCAGCAGCCAGGGCCGCCATTTTGGCGCGGCAAAGGTGATGGCGATCGCGACCGGAAATCCGACGATCAGGCAAATCAACGTGGTAAGCGCGGCAACAGCCAGGCTTTTGAGGAAGATGGAGAGATAGAGCCACTCACTCGCCCGCTTGTAATTGTCCAGCGTTCCCGAGATCACAATATCTGCTGGTCCGGCATTTTGGCCGAAGCTATACAGCCAGACAATGGCCATTGGCGCGACAAAGAACAGGGCAAGCCAGAACACCGGTGCCGTTACCACTGCGGCAAACGGCCCCTTCTGGCTTTTCCAGTCCTGCAGCCCCCCAGCCATTAATCAGGCCGCCCGCACGCGGGTAAACGCCTCCTCATATTTTGGCTGAAGCTCTGGATCGAACTTGGCATATTCGCACTTCGCCAGAATATCGGCTGGCGGGAAAATGACCGGATTGTTACGGTAACTGTCGGGCATGAGCGCCTTGACCGCGGCATTTGGCGTTGGATATTTGATGGTCTCCGTAATCTTCTTGCCGACCTCGGCATCCAGCAGATAGTTGATGAAAGCATGGGCGTTTTTCGGGTGCGGCGCGCCTTTTGGAATGCACAGATTGTCGGAGTTCAACTGGCTGCCTTCCTTGGGAATGACGAAACCGATATCCTCGTCCTCAGTCATGATCTGGGCAATGTCGCCATTATACTCAAGGACAAGGTCCACCTCGCCCTTCAGCAACAGGTCCTGTCCATTGTCCTCGTGGAAAGCCTTAATATTCGGCTTCTGCTTGATCATCATCGCCTCGATGGTTTTGAGGTCAGCATCGGTGAGCCCGTTAACCGACTTCCCGAGATATTTGCCATACAGCCTGAACATATCGCCAGCTTCGGACAGAACAGCGATCCGTTCTTTATATTCAGCGCTGTCGAACAGCACTTTCCAGCTGTCCGGAACGGCCTTCACCTTCGACTTGCGATAGCCTATACCAAGCACCAGCCATGTATATGGCATCGAATATTTCCGCGCCGGATCATAAGGGACATCCTGATATTCCGGGGCGATATTCTTGAAATTGGGGATCTGCGTCTTGTCGAGTTCGACCAGCATGTCGGCGGCAGCCATGCGCTCGACAAAGTCGTTGGACGGCACAATGACGTCATAACCTTGGTTTCCAGCGCGAAGCTTCGCAAACAATTCATCGTTGCTGGCGAACAAAGTCATGTTCACGTCAACGCTAGAGCTGTCTTTGTAATCTTCCAACGTGGTCTCACCAATATAGGTATCCCAGTTGTAGAAGTTCAGCTTGGCCTCTTCGCCGTTAGCAAGCTTTGCTGCCTCTTTCTCTCCGCAGCCAGTAAGCGCACCGGTCAACGAGAATCCAACGGCAGCAACGCCCATGCCCTTCAGCATCGCGCGCCGATTGCTACCTGCGTCCAAAAACGTCTTGAAATCCATCGCAAATCTCCCGGTGAAGCCAATTGCCTGAAACGCTAATGCTGGACTAATATAGGAACTTATAAAAGCCCCTTTTTTCCACGTGTTGCGGCGCAATTTAATTGCGATTTTCCGCAATTATTGTGCACCGCAACATTGCTATTTCCCACTGGTTTTTGCCTCTGCATCAACAGCAGCCTGAACGGCCTTGTAAAACGCCTCGCGCTGTACCCCAACCGTATCCGGGTCCGTCGCCTTGGGCCAGTTGCTGTTCGAAGCGATAACCAGGTTGCGCTTTGGATCGATGAAAATGCCTTGACCAAAAATGCCCTGCGCGGCGTAGCTGCCATCGTCGTAGGTCCACCATTGATACCCATAGCCTTTTCCGGGCATACCGATATCCGCCTG
>JANMJX010000182.1:0-1735 GCA_031371575.1 Sphingomonadales bacterium | reverse complement strand
CGCTGGCCCGATTGTCCGCGACATCTGCATCCGCAACGGCCTGATGGTGCGCGGTATCCGCGACAGCATCGTCATGTGCCCGCCTTTGATCATCACGACCGCGCAGATCGACGAGCTGGTGGGGATTATCCACAAGTCGCTTGATGAGGCTGAGCCAAAGCTGCGCGCGATTGTGTAAGGGCGAGTAGAAAACCGTCACCTTGTATGGGCATGTGCTCCTAAACGCTGCCCAAACTGATTTATATACTCCAACCGTCACCCTGAACTTGTTTCAGAGTCCATCCTGCCTCTTGAGCGAAGGGTTTCGTTGAAAAATGGACCCTGAAACAAGTTGGGGGTGACGACGGTGACGAAGGTGACGCGTTTGGTGCGGGTGGCGAACGGGCTCTTTTTGTCATGCGGAAAGCGTTCCCCCTTGATGTCTGCTTCCCCCTTGCAATGTAGGATTTCATTTGAGAGAATCGCCGCGTCGGCCAGATGTCGGTGGTGCTCTTTCTCAGCGTTGAATGAATGTTCTCTTGCCGAGGAGGTAGCGCGCGGCGGATCGTTTTAGGTGAGACCTTAGTGTGACTTTGTAAAATCCGCCGTCCGGCCAAGACGACCAAAACCCAACTGGACAAATGGCAGCCAGTCTTTATCGAAGACATCCATGATCTCTTCCAATAAGCGCGCAGCCATCTTTGCTGCTCTCACCCCTGCCCTGATATTCCAGATGGCGCCGGCGCAAGCCGCCACCCCTGTTGCGGCAAAGCCGAAGCCGCCGGTACTGACCTGCAATATCACGACGCCGGAGGGTCTTTCCTACACCGTCATCAAGCCGGGCAAGGGCGAACGGCCCAACGCGGACTCCAAGGTCATCGTGAACTATAAAGGCATGCTGACCGCCGATGGCAGCGCGTTTGACTCCGGCAAGGATTCGCAATTTCCCGTGGGCGGAGTCATCCCCGGCTTTGCGCAAGGGCTTCAACTGATGCAGGTCGGCGGAAGCTATCGCCTCTGCATCCCGTCAAAGCTTGGCTATGGCGAAGCAGGCACTGGCCCCATTCCGGCCAATGCCGATCTGGTGTTCGAAGTTGACCTATTGTCCTTCACCAGCCCGCCGCCCAAGCCTGTTATTCCGGTTGCTGACCGCAAATGCAGCCAGACCACGGCATCAGGGCTTGGCTTTGATTTGGTGAAGGCAAGCGCAGGCAGGAAGCCCGAGGCTGGCGATCTGGCGCTTGTCGACTTCATGGTGTTTGATGGCAAAACGGGCATCGTGGAGAACAAATCCGTCTGGGAAAAAATTCCGTTGAGCCAGACGTCGCCGATTTTTAGCGAAAGCCTGAAAATGATGTCGATTGGCTCAACCTATCGCTTCTGCATGCCGAGGACCGACCCAGCGGCACCGGAAAGCAATATCATCATCACGTTGCTTGATCTTCGCCCGGCCGAACCCGCTCCGAATTGATCGTGCGGGCATAGGCCCTAGCTTAACAGCACCACAGGGCTGTCCGCGCGCCAGTGCATGCTGACCTTGTCGTCCCAGGTAAAGTCTTCCTGGTCACGGCGCGACAGATTGGGGCGGCTGACGCGGATGAGCTGGCCACCCTCCAGCTGAATGTCATACAGCGTGATGTCGCCCAGATAGCTCATGCCCTTGATCGTGCCACGCGCCAGATTATGGCCGTCGGGCGCGTCTTGCGCAGCGGCGCGGATCGCCTTGCCTTCGCCCGGCACGTGAAGGTAGATTTTC
>JANMJX010000177.1:0-15553 GCA_031371575.1 Sphingomonadales bacterium | reverse complement strand
AACGTCGTCGCCATCGCGCCAGCAAGGCCAAAGCCCGGCCACGCCCTTTGCGCGAAGCCATTTTTCATTGATGATCCGGTCAAGCATCGCATTGGCATCGGCAAACAGGCCAGTTGCGCTTTCGCCCACGACGTCATCGGTGAGAATAGCCGGATAATTGCCATGCAATTCCCACGCGCGGAAAAAGGGCGTCCAGTCGATATAATTGCGCAGCTCCGCCAGGTCCCATTCGTCATAGACATGAACCCCAGGTTTGCGCGGCGGCGGTGGTTTCATGCCTTCGTCAATTTCGAACGCATTGGCGCGGGCTTCCTCAAGCGTAGCCAAGGGCTTCGCGGTCTTGCCCGCACGGGCATCACGGATGTTGCTATATTCCGCGCGTGTGTCGGCGACGAACTTGTCCGCCATCGTATCGCTGACAAGCGTGCCTGCGACACCCACGGCGCGCGAGGCATCCAGGACGTGAATGACGGGGCCCGAATAGACCGGCTCAATCCGCAAGGCCGTATGGGTTTTCGAGGTTGTCGCCCCGCCGATCATCAGCGGCATATGCATGCCCGCCTTTTGCATTTCTTCGGCAACGGTCACCATTTCGTCGAGCGACGGCGTGATCAGTCCCGAAAGCCCGATCATGTCGGCATCATGCTCGACCGCGGCTTTCAGGATATTGGACCAGGGGACCATGACGCCCAGATCGACAATTTCAAAGCCATTGCACTGAAGCACAACGCCGACGATGTTCTTGCCGATATCATGCACATCGCCCTTGACGGTCGCCATGATGATCTTGCCTTTGCCCTTGGCGCCGGCTTCTTTTTCGGCCTCGATATAAGGGAACAGATGCGCTACCGCCTTCTTCATGACGCGCGCCGATTTCACCACTTGCGGCAGGAACATGCGGCCCGAACCGAACAGGTCGCCAACGACGTTCATGCCGTCCATCAACGGGCCTTCGATGACCTCGATAGGACGGCCGCCTGCGGCCTTGATGGCCAGCCGCGCTTCTTCGGTGTCATCGACAATATGCGCGTCAATGCCCTTGACCAGAGCATGCTCGAGCCGCTTGGTGACTGGCCAGCCGCGCCATTCGGCTTCGGCCTTTTCCTGCGCGACGTCGGTTCCGCGAAAGGTGTCGGCGAGCGCAATCAGCCGCTCGGTGGCGTCGGGGTCGCGGTTGAGGATGACGTCTTCGCACGCCACGCGCAACGCCGGGTCGATATCGTCATAGATGTCGAGCTGCCCGGCATTGACGATGGCCATGTCGAGACCAGCCGGGATTGCGTGGTAGAGGAAGATCGAATGCATCGCACGGCGCACCGGCTCATTGCCGCGGAAGCTGAAGGACAGGTTCGACAGCCCGCCCGAATAATGCGCATGCGGGCACAGTACGCGCAGCTCCTTCACCGCCTCGATAAAGTCTACGCCGTAGTTGTTATGTTCCTCAATCCCCGTCGCCACCGCGAAGATATTGGGATCGAAGATGATATCCTCAGGCGGAAAACCGATGCCAAGCAGCAAGTCATAGGCACGCTTGCATATCTCCACCTTGCGCTGCTGCGTGTCAGCTTGTCCGGTCTCGTCGAACGCCATGACAACGACCGCCGCGCCATAAGCCATGCACAGCCGCGCATGATGCAGGAAGGCTTCTTCGCCCTCCTTCATCGATATGGAATTCACGATGGGCTTGCCCGAGACGCATTTCAGTCCGGCCTCAATCACGCTCCATTTGGAGCTGTCGATCATCAGCGGCACGCGCGCGATGTCGGGTTCTGCGGCAATACGCTTGATGAAGGTGGTCATCGCCTCATGGGCATCAAGCAGGCCTTCGTCCATATTGATGTCGATAATCTGGGCGCCATTTTCGACCTGGTCGCGCGCAACTTCGACCGCAGCTTCATAATCGCCGGATAATATCAGCTTCTTGAATTTGGCGCTGCCAGTGACATTGGTGCGCTCGCCAATGTTCACAAAACGGGAGGAGGAGGATGTCATTTTTGTTCTGCTTTTAATGAGGGTCAGGCGGCCATGACGAAGGGTTCGAGGCCGGCTAGCCGAGTCACGACGTCTGCCTTTGGAATGGCACGCGGCGCGCGATCTTCGACGGCCTTGGCAATGGCGGCGATATGCGCTGGTGTTGTGCCGCAACAACCGCCGACAATGTTGACGAGCCCGTCATCAAGCCACTGCCCGATCAATTGCGCCGTGGTCTCCGGCAGCTCGTCATATTCGGCAAGGTCATTGGGCAGGCCGGCATTTGGGTAAGCCATGACCAGGGCATCGGCTTGCTTGGACAATGCGGCCAAATGCGGGCGCAGCAGATCCGCGCCAAATGAGCAGTTCAGCCCAATGGTCAGTGGCTTGACGTGGCGAATGGCGGCCCAAAATGCTTCTACGGTATGGCCGGACAGATTGCGTCCTGCCATGTCGGTAATGGTCATGGAGATCATCAAGGGCACATCGCGCCCGCTTGCGGCAGCCGCCTCCTGCGCCGCCATGGCAGCGCATTTGGCGTTGAGCGTGTCGAAGATCGTCTCAATCAAAAGAAAGTCGACGCCGCCTTCGATCAAGGCATCGCACTGCGCGCGATAGACATCTTTCAAATAGTCAAAATCGATCTCGCGATAGCCCGGGTCATTGACGTCGGGTGAGAGCGACAATGTCTTGTTGGTTGGACCAATCGAACCAGCGACAAAACGCCTAATGCCATCCCTGGCCTCGGCCGCATCACAACAGGCGCGCGCCAGCATTGCCGATGTCATGTTCAACTCTTTGACCAGATGCTCGCAGCCATAATCGGCCATGCTGATCTTGGTGGCGCTGAAGGTGTTCGTCTCAATCATGTCCGCGCCTGCATCCAGATAGGCGCTATGGATAGCACTGACGATATCAGGGCGGGTGATCGACAAAAGGTCGTTATTGCCTTTCTGGTCGTGCGTCAGGTCAAGCGTGCCGCGGTAGTCGGCTTCGGACAGCTTGTATGCTTGAATGGCAGTGCCATAGCCGCCATCGAAAACGAGGATCTGCCTGGCCGCGCGCGACACAAATGCTTCGCGCGCGCTCATGCTGCCGCTTCCTGAGCTACAGCCAATGGCCGCTTTCCAAGCAAATGGCAGATCGCGTATGACAGCTCCGCACGGTTCAGCGTGTAAAAGTGGAAGTCCCGCACACCGCCGGCATATAACCGGCGGCACATCTCGGCCGCAACGGTCGCTGCAACCAACTGCCGTGCTGACGGGTGGTCGTCGAGCCCATCGAACAGATGCGCCATCCAAACCGGAATGGCCGTGCCCGTCATCTGCGACATGCGGGTAATGGCCGCAAAGTTGGACACGGGCATAATCCCGGGCACGATTTCGGCATCGACGCCAGCGGCGGCAACGGCATCGCGGAACCGAAAAAATGTCTCGGGTTCAAAGAAGAATTGCGTGATCGCGCGGCTGGCGCCTGAGTCGAGCTTTCGCTTGAGGAAGTCGATGTCTGTCGATGCGGACAAGGCTTCGGGATGTGTTTCGGGGTAAGCGCTCACCGAAATTTCAAACGGATGCAGCTTGCGCAAGCCCTCCACCAATTCAGCCGCGCTCGCATAGCCGTCGGGATGCGGCACAAACCGGCCATCCGCATTCGGAGCGTCACCGCGCAGTGCAACGATGTGGCGCACGCCTGCTTCCCAATAAGCATGGGCGACGTCGGCGATTTCTCCCTTTGACGCGTCAACGCAGGTCAAGTGCGCGGCCGCCGGGATCTCCGTCTCACGCGCGATGCGCGAAACCGTATTGTGCGTGCGCTCACGGGTTGTGCCGCCGGCACCGTATGTCACCGACACAAAGCGTGGCCCAAGCGGTGCGAGCGTTACAACCGACTCCCACAATTGTTCTTCCATCTTCTCCGTCTTGGGCGGGAAGAATTCAAAACTGATTTCGCAGTCGCCGGACAGACCCGCAAATAGAGGCGACGCCAGTGCGCGGCTCGCTTCCTGCATCTGCGCAAGGGGGAGAATCATGCAACAATCCTTAAATTGTTCGAGGGGCTTAAGTTGTTCTTTGGCTTTGCGCTGGATTTGGTGCGCGGCGCGGCGCTTGACAGCTTTTGTCCCATCCAGACTTTGACAACCAATGTTCCGGCATCGAGCGCGGTGTGATGAATGAGCTGGAGGCCATGACCAGCAAAGGCTTTTTTCATGAAATCATCCGCGAAGCCAAGACGCGCATGGGCGTGGACGGTGCGCAAATCCTCCACATTATGCGCAGCGAAGTCGACAATCACCAATCTGCCGCCTGGCGCCAGCGTTCGGATCGCTTCGGCGATGACGGCTTCGGGATGCTGGGCGTAATGGAGGACCTGATGAAATATGACCGTGTCAAAGGCGCCGTCGGCAACAGGCAGCATGTTAAAGTCACCAAGTTTGATGTCCACCTTGCTGGCAATATCCGGGCGCAAGTTTGCAATCTTTGCGCGCGCCAATCGTAACATTTCCGGGCTGTTGTCCACTGCAACGAAGCGCTCCGAATCTGCTGCGAACAGCTCAACAATTCGTCCCGTTCCTGTGCCAACGTCCAGTACCCGACCCAAAGGCGCGCTGTGCAGGATTTGCGCCAGTCGGTCTTCAACTTCTGAGTCGGCGATATGCAAGGAACGCAGTGAATCCCATTCTTCCGCATGCGCCGCGAAATAGGTCGCAGCCATCGCTGTGCGCGCGCTGCGCACCTCGTCGAGCCGCAACAGGTCACGCTGGAATGCCTTTGCTTGGGAAATATCCGCCGCCGCCAGTAATGACGCCAGGCCGTGGTCCGTCAATATCGCGGCTGGCCGGAGGAACACCCAGCTGCCTTCCTTGCGGCGTTCGAGAAGCCCGGCTTCGTCCAATATCCGGATATGTCGGGACACCCGCGGCTGGCTCTGGTCGAGTATCTGAACCAGTTCGCCTACTGACAATTCAAGGCGAAGCACCAGAAATACGATTCGCAAACGGGTCGGGTCGGCCAGAGCGCGCATGATGTTGAGTAAATTTATCATCGAAATATGATATAAAGAATTCTTTATATCAAGTCAATCGGCGTAAATCCGCCACATTTTCTACTGTTCTAGTAGAGATTAGGCCAAAATCATCATCGAACGATATTCAACGATAAAAAACCGCATTGCCACTGATAATTGAACGGGCTAGAGGGCTGTTCGCAGGCAAGCTGCAATCGTTGTTGCATGCCTGTCAGGTTTCATAAGTTTTGCTAGGGGGTTTCCCATATGAAGAAAATTGCTGTATCTTTCGTTCTTGCCGCTTCGCTCGGTTTGGCCGCTTGCTCGGGTGCTGAAGAAGCAACCAAGGAAGCAGACGCAACCACAGAAGCAACCACAGAAGCTGCTGACGCAACTGTAGAAGGCGCTGACGCTGCTGCACCTGCTGCAGACGCAATGGCAACTGACGCTGCTAAGACCGAAGCAACCGACGCGGCTGCAACTGCAACCGACGCTGCTGCAACTGCAACTGACGCCGCTGCTAAGGCTGGTGAATCTGCAGACGCTGCGAAAGAAGCTGCGAAGTAATATTCGCGCTTTTTAGCGAAAGCATTTGAAGAGGGCTGTCCTGTTTACAGGACGGCCCTTTTTTTGCCTGAATTGGGTGTCGTTTTCTACAGCACCAACATCCAGTTGTGCGTACCTGCTTATTGGTCGTGATATGTAGCGACGGTACGTGACACAAATTGCATGAACGACATACGTTGCGGAATCGAAGAGGTCGTGCTGCCCATCATGACGGCAACCGCATAGCGGGTTCCGTCGGGCGCGGTCATGATGCCAATGTCATTATAACCCGTCGAGACCGGCGGCAGAATTTGTCCGGTTCCTGTCTTATGCATGAAGCGCCAATTCGGCGGTACGCCAGCTTTCAGCCGGTTAGGTCCGCTCGATGTTCGGGACATGATACCCAAAATTAGCTGCGTCGATGCAGGCGACAACAGCTCACCCTTTGCCAGTCGGGCCAGCGCCCGCACAATCGCTTCGGGACTTGCGCCATCAACCGGGTCGGCAAGATAGCGGTCCAGCGCCGCCTTGCGTTGCGCAAGCGGCACCGCATCACGTGCGGTATAGAAATTGCGCCCCAGCGAATATTCCTGGCGCCAATCCATTCCAGCAATACCACTTTGCAAAAGCCGTTCACCTGGACCAAAACGGATAGCGCCCAGTTTTTTGCGGGTCAGAAACTCCTTGATCGCTTGCGGCCCGCCTGCCGTCCGCAGGAGCGAGTCATTGGCGGTGTTGTCGCTGCTGATAATGGCTTGCTCGAGCAAAGCCAGGACGGACATTTCTATCCCGCCATTGGCGACGACCCGGTCACGGACTGGTTGATGGAAGACCGCCAGATCATCGCGTGTGATGCGGACTTTCTGGTCGAGCCGGACTTTGCCTTGATCGACCAGATCCAATATGGTGAGTGCGACCCAGGTTTTGGAAACACTTTGCTGGGGGAACAGCTCTCCTTGCCGCTTACCCGTCAGCCACTCGCCACCGTCAATGCGCATAATGGCGACGCCCGTGCGGCCAGGGAAAAGCCGCCATTGGTCCTCCAACAGATTTTCGAGACCCACAGGCGCACGGTTGGCAGCGGGTCGCGCCGGAGCAGGTATCGTCGTCGGCTTGGCAACATGCGGCGCGCGGGATGGCGTGAACACTGGCGCCGCCGGTGCCGGTCTTTTAGTCGGTGGCGCGCTGTCGGCACTGACACATCCTGCCAACAGAGACAGTAAAACGACTGACGCACCGCCTTGACGAAGCGCGCGTTGAAAGCGCGGATTATCTGATTTTGCTGCTCGAACCATTTTGTTCTGATAGAGCAGAGCTCTGTTTATGACATCAACATTCGCAATTTTTGCGATGAATGACTCTTTGGTATCGTCAAGATGAGTAGTCATGCGACAAGTAGAGGCTGCGTTCCAATGCGCGATTTACTTGACCGCGTGGACGTTCCATAGATGTCTATGTAACACGACATTTAAAGGGGGCATCATATGGACAGCATCTTCATCGGCGCAAATGCGAGCGGCCCTGAAGTCCTCAACCTCAAACGGACAAACCGCCATGGATTAATCGCTGGTGCAACCGGCACTGGCAAAACCGTTACCTTGCAAGGCATCATTGAAGGACTTTGTGCCGCAGGCGTGCCCACGTTCGTCGCCGATGTTAAAGGCGATTTGGCAGGTCTTGCCATGGCCGGTTCGCCAATGTCCAAAACGCACGAAATTTTTGCCGCACGCGCCGCTGAGATCAGCCAGCAGGATTGGGCCTATAGGGACAATCCGGCGCAATTCTGGGACCTGTTTGGCGAACAGGGCCATCCTGTCCGCACCACCGTGTCCGAAATGGGACCGGTGCTGCTGGCACGCCTGATGGACCTTAATGATGTTCAGGAAGGCGTGTTGAACATTGCATTCCATGTGGCTGACAAGGACGGCCTGCTGATGCTGGACCTGGATGATCTTCAGGCCATGCTGGTGAACTGCGGTGAACGCGCAGATATGCTGACTCTGGAATATGGCAACGTCTCGAAACAATCCGTCGGCAGCATCCAACGCGCCCTCCTGCAATTGCGTTCACAAGGCGGAGAGCATTTCTTCGGCGAGCCTGCGTTGGACCTGCATGATCTTATCCGTTGCGACGACAGCGGGCGCGGCGTCGTAAACATCCTGGCGGCTGACCGTCTGATGTCCAGCCCGAAACTCTATTCCACCTTCTTGTTGTGGATGCTTTCCGAGTTGTTCGAAACGCTTCCAGAAATTGGTGACCCGGAAAAGCCGACATTGGTCTTTTTCTTCGATGAGGCCCATTTGCTGTTCGACAATGCGCCAAAGGCGCTGCTCGAGAAAATCGAGCAGGTTGTGCGCCTCATCCGGTCAAAGGGCGTCGGCGTTTATTTCATAACGCAGAACCCGATCGATATTCCCGACACCGTCGCCGCACAGCTGAACAATCGCATCCAGCACAAGCTGAACGCTTTTACCCCGCGTGACCAGCAGGCCGTCAAATCGGCGGCGGAGACTTTTCGGCCGAATCCGACGCTTGATGTCGCACAAGTCATCACCGAACTCAAAATCGGCGAGGCGCTCGTTTCGCTGCTTCAACCGGATGGGTCACCATCCATGGTGCAGCGGACGCTGATCAAGGCGCCCTCAAGCCGTGTCGGGCCGCTTACCCCGCAGGAACGCGGTGTGATGATCACAACCGATGCGATTGGCGACAAGTATGACCTGCGCATCGACCGCGAATCTGCCGAGGAAATTTTGGTCGCAAAGGGTGCTCAGGCGGCGGCGGCAGCCGACGAGGCCAAGGCTCAGGCTATTGCGGACAAGGAAGCGGCAGCGGCCGCCAAGGAAGCGGCCCGTGCTCAGGCTGTTGCAGCAAAGGAAGCTGCGCGCCAACAGGCCGTTGCCGCGCGCGAAGCCGCAAAGCCAAGTATGGCGGACAAGATGCTCCAATCCGCCGCGCGTTCGGCGGCAACGTCGATCGGTCGTCAGGTTGCAGGGTCATTTGGCAAGTCGCTTGTCCGCGGAATATTGGGTGGATTGTTTAAGTGATCTAGCCGCGCCCGCGATAGGGGGCGACGCCCTGCTCGGGAATCCACAATCCCTCGGGCGGCGCGCCTGATTGCCAGAACACGTCAATCGGTATGCCGCCACGTGGATACCAATAGCCGCCGATACGCAGCCAATGCGGCTTCATTTCGGAAAAAAGCCGCTGCCCGATGCCGACCGTGCAATCTTCGTGAAAAGCCGCGTGGTTTCGGAAAGAGCCCAGAAAAAGCTTGAGCGACTTCGATTCGACGATGGTCGCTTTTGGCGCATAATCGATCACGAGATGCGCAAAATCGGGTTGCGCCGTCACTGGGCACAATGACGTGAATTCCGGCACTGCAAATCGCGCGAGATACAGCGTGCCCTGTCTTGGATTGGGGACATAATCCAGTTGCGCCTCTTCAGGCGTTTGCGGAAGCGCACTTTGAGCGCCGAGAAATATTGGCTTAAGCGTGTCAGTCATGCACGCGCATTTAGCCGTTTCGACACGGGAAGCAAACGGGTCATACCGCATGCGCGAAATATTCATTTCAGGTTCACGCAATGTAGCATTGGACTAAAGTGAATATGGCGATCCCAAAAATCTTAAAACGCGCAGGCGCTTGGTCGTTTCTGGCTGCATCATTCGCGCCCTTGAGTGCGGTTCCAGTCGCCTATGCGCAAGAAGTTGTAACGACCCCGCCCGAGTTGCGAGATTTCCGATTGGACGCGCCACCGCCCGCACCCGCGACAGAATCCCAGAAGCCCGCGCCTCTACCAGAACCGCAGCAAGGTGCGCCAGACCTGCAGCGCCCGTCCACTGCGCAGTCAACAACATCTTCACCCGCCGCTAAAGCCACTGCGCCCGCTCCAACTGCGCAGCCACCAGAGCGCGACGTGCAAGCGCCCCGCAGTGCTGAACCACCCCAGGAAATTGTACAACCGCCGTCGGTCACGCCCCCGCCAGACAGCGCAGCGTCCGCCACCCCGGCCGCGGCTCAACAGCAGAATGATGCCGGCCAAAATCCGCTATCTGGCGAAACAAGCCCAACTTATATTGCTGCAGGTGCAGCCTTAATGCTTGCTATGGTATTTGCAGCCTGGCTCACGTGGCGCAGACGTCAGCGCGCAACGTCTGTCCCTGGGCTGCAGCGTTACCGACGCACCTTGCCAACAAGACCAGTCGCGGTGTTGCCTCCGCAAAGCCCCACGCCACGACCGCTGCCGCCCGCGATGCCATTATTGACGCGCCGCAATGTGATTATGAATTTCGTGCCGACTCATGCCGTTGTCAGTTTCAGCAGCCTGACCATCGAGGGCCACCTTCAAATCTCGAACACCGATACGGGGGCGGCAGACCATCTTGTGCTCCACACAATATTGATCTCCGCCAGCCATGACCAAAAACAGTCCATCGATAGTTTTTTTGCAGATCCCGGGCAATTTGCCCCGGTTGTGCCTATCGCAGCCATAGGACCAGGTGAACACATCAGTGCACCGCTTAAGCTGGCCGCCGCGTTAACCGCGATGCATACATTTTCGCTGCAGGATAAAACTTTGCTCGCGCCCATAATCGTCGCAAGACTGGCACGCCTTTCCCATGACGGAACGACTCAAGAATGGGCACGCCTTGTATGCATGATTGGGCGCGAGGCAAATCCGCCGCAAACCAGAATGGGGCCGCTTCGGCTTGACCAAGGTCCGCGCAAATTTGACCGGCTGGGGCAACGCGCGCTTGTTGCCTGAAAACCTGTATCGTGCCGCGCAATCTTGCTGGTTAGTGCCGCCTTCATGACGACCCTGATACCTGTCCTTGGCGATCAACTGAGCCACAGCCTTTCATCGCTGGCGGGGCAGGACAAGAATGCGTCAATCGTCCTGATGACTGAAGTTGACGAAGAAACCGAATATGTGCCGCATCACAAGGCCAAAATGGCATATATTCTGTCGGCGATGCGCCATTTTGCCGAGGATTTGCGCAGCGCAGGATGGACCGTCGATTATGTAAAACTGACCGATGCCGATAACAGCGGCAGCTTTACCGGCGAAGTGGCACGTGCAATTGAACGCCACGCCGTCACTGCCGTGCGCGTGACCGAAGCCGGCGAATGGCGCGTGAAATCGATGCTCGATAGCTGGCCCGACCGCTTCGAGATTCCTGTGGCAATCCTGCCGGATGACCGCTTTTTGTGCACACATTCCGAGTTCGAAACCTGGGCCAAGGACCGCAAACAATTGCGCATGGAGTATTTCTATCGCGATATGCGCCGCAAATCGGGCTTGCTCATGAACGGCGATGCGCCTGAAGGTGGCCAGTGGAATTTCGATGCCGAGAACCGCAAGCCCGCGAAGCGCGATTTGACCATACCGCGACCGCTATATTTCGAACCTAATGATATCACGTCGGACGTCATCGACATGGTGGAGCAACGTTTTCCCGGAAATATGGGAAAAACGAAGGCATTTGGATTTGCCGTGACACGCACAGACGCTTTAAAACAGCAACGGCATTTCCTGCAACATGCGCTGCCCTCTTTTGGTGACTATCAGGATGCCATGCTGACGGGTGAGCCATTTCTGTGGCACTCGATATTGTCGCCCTATATCAATTCCGGCCTGCTTGACCCAATGGAATTGTGCCGCGCTGTTGAAACTGAATATCACGCAGGCAATGTACCCATAAATGCTGCCGAAGGTTTTATCCGCCAGGTCATCGGCTGGCGCGAATATGTGCGCGGGATCTATTGGCACGCCGGGCCTGATTATGTGCACAGCAACGCGTTAGACGCCAGACGTCCTTTGCCCGCATTTTACTGGACGGGCGATACCGACATGCATTGTCTGTCGCAGGCTATCGGCCAGACGATGGACCACGCTTATGCTCATCATATCCAGCGGTTGATGATCACGGGGAATTTTGCCTTGCTGGCAGGGATCGACCCTGCCGCGGTGCATGAATGGTATCTGGCGGTCTATGCCGATGCGTATGAATGGGTCGAATTGCCAAACAGCCTGGGCATGAGCCAATTCGCGGATGGGGGCATGCTGGCGTCGAAACCCTACGCCGCGAGCGGTGCCTATATCAATCGGATGTCGGATTATTGCGGAAATTGCATGTATGATGTCAAGCAGCGCACTGGCCCCAAAGCGTGTCCGTTTAACGCGCTATATTGGGATTTCATTGCGCGCAACGCCGATAAGCTGCGCAAAAACCCACGTATGGCCATGCCATATAAAAATTGGGAACGGATGAGCGAGAGCGACAAAATTGCTCTAAGGTCGCAAGCAAAGCAATTTCTCGAAACACTTGGATAGTTTCGAAAAGCTGCTTATCTTGCGGCGCACAAGAATCACAAAAAAGCGGGCAAGGACGAAAAATCATGGAATTGTTGGTAAGCACCGAATGGCTGGCTAAGGAAATCGGCGCGTCCGATTTACGCGTGGTAGACGCGACTTGGTTTATGCCCGATGCCGGGCGCAATGCGCAGGCCGAATATGAAGGCGGACATATTCCATCAGCGGTGTTCATGGACCTTGAAGAATTGGCCGATTCCAACAGCAGCCTGCCCAACACTTTGCCACCGCCTGAAAAATTCGCGAGCCGCATGCAATCGCTTGGCCTGGGCGACGGCAGCCGAATCGTCGTCTATGATGATAGCCCGTTCAAATCATCCACCCGTGCGTGGTGGATGCTGACTTTGTTCGGCGCGCATGATGTCGCCATCTTGGATGGCGGCATTGCCAAATGGAAGGCCGAGGGCCGTCCGCTGGAAACCGGCAAGCCAGCATTGCGTCACCGCCATTTCACCGTCTGGAAAGACGACAAGGCCGTGCGCAGCAAAGCCGATCTATTGGCTAATCTGCACAGCAAGGACGCTACCGTCGTCGATGCACGTGGCGCTGGACGCTTCACGGGGGAAGAAGCGGAGCCACGACCCGAGATGGCGTCTGGTCATATCCCGGGTAGCCGTAATCTTCCATTTGGTCAGCTTTTCAACGCAGATGGAACATGGAAGCGCGGCGATTCCCTTGTTCAGGCATTTGCCGATGCAGGCGTTGACCTCAGCAAGCCAATGATCACCACTTGTGGTTCAGGCATGACGGCAGCCGTCGTGCTTTTCGGTGCGCGCATGACAGGCAAGACCGATGTTGCGCTTTACGACGGCAGCTGGTCCGAATGGGGTTTGGACAAGGACACACCCAAGGCGCAGGGTGCGGCTTGAGTTCTAAAAAGCCTCAAAAGCCAGCAACCCAGACAGTCACCGCCGGACGGCGGAGCGCATTGACCGGCCCGGTCGTCAACGTTCCCGTGTGGCGGGCAAGTACGCATCTTTATGAAAGTGTCGCTGCACTCGAAGCAGGCAAATCCAGCAATGAGGATGGCCGCTTTTTCTACGGCAGGCGCGGCTCGCCAACGCAATGGTCATTGGCAGAAGCGCTCACCGAAATGGAACCGGGCGCGCATGGCACATTGTTATTCCCCTCGGGCGTGGCTGCGATTGCTTGTGCCCTGTTGTCGGTATTGAAGGCAGGCGACGTCTTGCTGATGACCGACAACGCCTATGATCCCAGCCGCGCGCTAGCTGATGGTTTTTTAAAGCGTTTCGGGGTCGAGACACGCTACTTTGATCCTGTCACCACTGATTATGACGCGCTGTTCTGTGACCGGACAAAGGCTATATTGCTTGAATCACCTGGTAGCCTGACCTTCGAGGTGCAGGATATCCCTGCGATCTGCGCTGCGGCGAAAAAGCGCAACATAGTGACGCTGTTAGATAACACATGGGCGACATCTTATTTTCATACCGCGCTCGAAAAGGGCGTCGACCTGGCCATCTTGTCGGCCACCAAATATATTGTGGGCCATAGCGATGTGATGATGGGCAGCGTTACCACCCATGAAAAATTCTGGGCGCAATTGCGGCGGACTGCGCAGCAGCTCGGACAAGTCGTTTCGCCTGACGACGCATATCTGGCCAGCCGCGGACTGCGTACCCTGTCGGTGCGACTAAAGGCGCATGAGGCATCTGCGCTGCGCATTGCCCGATGGCTTCGATCGCACCGTGACGTCACCGCAGTATATCATCCGGCATTGTCCGACAGTCCCGGTCATGAAATCTGGAAACGCGATTTTACCGGATCTTCCGGCCTGTTTTCTTTCATCTATGCAGGCGATGCCACAAACGCCGGGGCGTTTGTCGATGCGCTGGAGCTTTTTGGTATTGGCTACAGCTGGGGCGGATTTGAGAGCCTTGCGTTGCCCGTACATCCCGAAAAATACCGCTCAGTCGCGAACTGGGACAGGCCCGGCACACTCATCAGGCTTCAGATCGGTCTGGAAGATACGGACGATCTCATAGCGGATATAGAGCAGGCCTTTGTTGCGGCACGCGCAGCCACCTAACCCTCATCGGGTAGGCTGCGGCACATCACCCGAGTAATCGTAAAATCCGCGCTTTACCTTTCGGCCATACCATCCGGCTTCAACATATTTCTGGAGCAAAGGGGCCGGACGGAATTTCGGATCACCCGTCGATGCAAACAGAACGTTGGTGATTTCAAGGCAGGTGTCGAGTCCGATAAAGTCTGCAAGGGTTAACGGCCCCATCGGGTGATTAAGCCCCAGTTGGCAGGCAGTATCGATATCCCGGATGCTGGCGACGCCCTCCCCCAAGGCAAAACATGCTTCGTTTATCATGGGCATGAGCACGCGGTTGACGATGAACCCGGGTGCGTCATTGGCAAAGACAAGCTGCTTGCCAAGTGCCTCGCCATATTGGCGCACAATGTTGACCGTGGCATCGGTCGTCGCCAGTCCACGAATGATTTCAATCAACCCCATGACGGGAACGGGATTGAAAAAATGCACGCCAATGAACCGTTTCGGGTCAGGTGATGATTGCGCCAGACGTGTGATCGGAATTGACGAGGTGTTCGATGCCAAAACTGCCTGATGCCCAAGAACCTTACCTACTGCTTCGAAAATCTTCCGTTTGATTTCTTCGCGCTCGGTTGCAGCCTCGATAATCAGACCCGCATCGGCCATCGGTGCGTAGTCGCTGACTGGCTCAATGCGCGACAATATGTTGTCGGCTGCATCCTGGCCCATTTTTTCTTTGGCCACTAACCGGCCAAGCGCCTTGGATATGCTGGCCTTGCCTTCCTCGGCCTTGGCGAGATCAAGGTCCGACAGATAGACATGGTAGCCAGCGCCAGCGCTCACTTGCGCAATGCCTGCGCCCATTTGACCAGCTCCAATGACCCCAATAGCATACATATCGTTGCTCCAAATATCGACAATGTTTTGGCCCTAGCGAACGTCACGCAAAAGCGCTAGCGTCGAGGATATGCAAAAGACGTGTATTTGGTTTGCTGCTTTGGCTGCTACAACATTAGCGGCGTTCCCCGCTGCTGCATCTGTGACGCCAGGCGATGTAAAAACCTTCAAGGACTGGACCGTCGGATGCGACAATGGTCTCGATTGCCAAGCCGTAGCATTAATGGATGAGCAAGATGACGCTGGTGATTTGTCCGTCGTTTTGACACGTCCAGCAGGTGGTTCCGCAATGCTGACGATTGACCTGCCTTCGTCCGCCTTGAAACCTGGGGGATACCAGATTCGGACCGACGGCAAGCTGGTCATGGATGCAGTGGTCGAAAGCGGCGACCAACCCATCAAGATGTCGGGCGCAAATGCGCTGAAACTTTTGCGCGCCATGGCGCAGGGCAGTCAAATTCGCCTTCAGACCCAAAGCGGCACGGAAATTGGAAAGGCGTCATTGTCTGGCGCGTCAGCAGCATTTCGCTACATCGATGCCAAACAGGGCACAGTTGGACCAAAATATGCAATTGTTGTCACCTCCGGAAAACCGAAAATAGGCAAAAAGCCGCTGTTGCCAGTCATCACCGCGCGCAAAATCGTTCCCGACAATGTCCTTCCAGACACGGCGGCATTGGTGGCTTTATCGGAAAGCAGCCCCTGCGCCGCAGAACGCTTCGAATCCACGCAG
>JANMJX010000158.1:0-10876 GCA_031371575.1 Sphingomonadales bacterium | reverse complement strand
GCGCGAGCGCCAGCGTACCGGGCGGCGTCTGAAGCAATGGGATACCCGCGCTGTCGTCGACGCTTATGCCCCACCGGCGCAACTGCGCAGCGACCCGCACCGCCAGTTCGCGATCCGGCGTGATGAGGGCAATACGCTTTTGCGGTTGCTCCAGCGCGCCGCGGATTCGTACTGCGATCGCTTTGGCCTCCAGCGCGCTGTCGTCCGCCACCAGCCATTTTGCGTGCGGCAGGCTTTTGCGCGCATCTGGCAGGCCCTGCCAATGGACGCTATGTTCGGGCAGGCAGAAAATCTCCGAGATGGCCGCACTCTTTGGCGCAGCCTGTGCCGTGGGCAACACATCGAGTTCGCTGCGGTCGACGCCCATAAGTTCAAGCAAATGCTTCAAGTGAAACTGCGGATGCACCTCGACATTGCGACGGCGGCCATATCCCGGCTTTTCATCGTCATCCGACGTCGAAAGCGCGCCCCAGCTCTCGTTTGACAGTTCAAGATCGACCCCTGGCAGGATGACTTGCCCGTATGGCGAAAAAGCCAGGCGGCGCAGCACGCGCGCCACGGCCTTTGCTGATGTCGTGATACCGACGGCGATGATGGGAAGATCGCCTTCATTCTGCTCCAGACGTCGCTCGAGCGACGCCAGCAGATGATTCCGGCGTTCGGCGGGCCCCATCAATTTTCGGCTCTGCAATTCTGTCCGATAGGCAGGCAATATCTGCAGTAGCTGGCCATATGCGCTTTGCCAGTGCCCCGCCAGATCTGACTCGATGGCTATGTCCGATATTTGCGCGAAATCGACGAGGTCGACCTCAAGCTCGTCAATCAGGTCTGCCAGCTTGCGCGCCAGGCGTAGCGCCTCGGCGGGCGAAAGAAAGGCATCGCGCGGCCTGTGGCTGTTCACTAGATTGGCCAACAGCATTAGACGGTCGAACGTGCCGATGGCGGGCAATATCTTCGTTTCCGTGTCGATTGGGTCAAGCAGCGGCCCCAAGGCTTCATCAAGCTGCATGTCCCCCACCGCGACCATGCGTGGCAAAAGCATGCCCGGCGCTGCCTGCCGGACAAAGGCCTCGGTCATGGCCTTGATGGCGCGGTTGTTGGGCAGCAGGAGGATATTGGTACTGATGGCGAGCGGATCAGACCCTGCGGTTTGCAAAATCCATTGGGCCGTTACATCGCACAGGTCGTTGCCAAGCGGCACATTGTAGACGCGCGCACGCCGGGCGGTGGGATTATCACCCATGATGTTCCGCGAGCTTCTGTTCGGTCGCGTTGATGGCCGCAGGGTAGCCCACGTCGAACCACAGCCCCTCGTGCACGATGCCGATGCATCGCCCGTCGGCTATGGCCCTATCCCAGAATATATTGGTCGAGAACACTTCTGAAGGCGCGTCAACGATCAGGCGTTTTGAAAGCATCTGAATACCGGTCCAGACATAGGCACCGGGCTGGTTGCCATCGCGCCGAGACAGGCGGCCTTCGTCATCCATGTTAAAATCGCCAACACCCTGGCTGTTGAAAGCCCCAGCGAGCGGGACGAGCAACATCAGCACATCCATGCGGCTGTCGTCCCAATGCGCCATAAGTCGCGAGATCGCGTTGTCGCCCTCATTGGTCCACCAGTTATCGGCATTGACGCAAATGAACGGGTCATCGGAGATGATGGGCAGCGCCTGCACCAATCCGCCACCCGTGTCGCGCAGAAGCGCGCGTTCGTCCGAAATCCGCACCTCGAAGTCGCTGGCGGAAGCAGCCAGATGCTGCTCGATCTGATCCGGCAGATAATGGACATTCACGACGATCTTGCCGACCCCTGCATCGCGCAAATGGTCAAGCACATGGTCAAGCAACGCGACGCCGCCAACCTCGACCAATGGCTTGGGCCGATCCGCCGTGAGCGGCATCATCCGCGTCCCCTTTCCTGCCGCCATGATCATGGCTGTGTCGATATGTTTACCCATCAATATGCAATTCAGCGGGCATCTCGTTGCGGCTCTCTGGGGGAATATGGCTATCAAACCATTGCTTGACGGGTGCAAGTGCCGGATGGGCAAGATCGCGCTCCAGCAAGCCCCACATGCGCGGCAGGAACGATAGATAACGCTCCTTCCCGTCACGCTTCCAAAGCCGTGTGAATATCCCAATAATCTTCGTGTTTCGCTGCGCACCGAGCAATGCGTAATGGGCGTCAAAATCGGCGTCCGGCCTTGCAGCAGCGCGGTAATACGCCATCATTTCGGCCTCAAGTGCTGGTGAGACATCGCGCCGCGCATCCTGAAGCAGCGACACGAGGTCATAGGCAGGGTGGCCAACCAGCGCATCCTGAAAATCAATAATCCCCTGCTGCCCATCGCCAAGGAGCATGATATTTTCCGCGTGATAATCCCGCAAAACGGTAACTTTCTGATAGTCAGCGAGAGGGGACAGCGCCTGTGTCCATATCGCATCATATTCCGTTGCGTCGAATGTCAGGCCCATGGCGGGCATAAACCATTCGGACAAAAGCTGCACTTCGCGCAAATAGGTCGCCATGTCGTATGGCTGGGACTCGACAGGCGGCGTCGCCGAAAGCCGAACAATAGCGTCGATCGCCGCGCGGTATATCGTAGCTTCATCCTGCGGATGCGCATCCAGATGTTCACGCATTCTGCGGTCGCCAAAATCCTCCAGCAACACCAGTCCCTGCGCAAGATCGGTTGCGAATATCTCGGGCGCCCTGAACTGGTGCTGGTTTAGATATTGCGCAATATGAATGAAAGGTCGCGGATCTTCATGCGGCGGCGGGGCATCCATCAAGATCGCATTGCCGCGGGAATCGGATTCGACGCGGAAATAACGCCGGAATGATGCATCGCCCGCGACCGGTGAAACAACTGCGCCGCTCCAGCCATGCGTCTGCAGAAATAGGTCTAGTCCAGCAGGCGGGACCATGTCAGTTTGCGATGTCATCTTTATCCATTGTTAAAGTCAATATGCGGCTGCCGTCAGCCTGTGGCGCAATGTCGATGATATGGCTTGGCGTCATTTGCCCCGGACCAAAGCGATCCGCCCACTCCAGCAAAGTAATGCGTTCACTCCGTTCCTCGGCCAGTCCCAATTCGTCCAGTTCGTCGACATCATTCAGGCGATACAAATCGGCATGGGCAACGGCAACCAAAACCTCCGGCGGTTCATAGCTGTGCACGATAGCAAAGGAGGGGCTGGCGACTTCGCCTGTATATCCGAGCCCAGCCAAAATCCCTGCGCATAGAACGGTCTTGCCTGCCCCAAGCGGACCGTTAATCGCGATCCAGTCGGATGTCTTCAATCCTTGCGCAAACCACCGGCCAAAGGCGCGCATATCGTCCTCAGTGGCGATGATCATTTTTTTGGCAGCGCCATGATGACGGTGGTTCCCTGCCCCGCTTCGGAATGCAGATGAAACGTACCGCCATGCGATTCCACGATCTGCCGCGCCAATGGCAAGCCCAGACCGTGAGTCATGGTGCCAGCGTCGTCGCCACCACGGGTATGGACATTGTTGGGAGAGAGTCGCCTGATATCTGAATCCTTTATGCCCGGACCGTCATCGGAAACGACAAGCTCAAGAACGTCGCTTTGCCACCGCGCCAGCAACAATACTTCACCGCCAAGACGGTGGTAACGGATAGCGTTGTCGAGGACTTGCCCAACCGCTTGACTGATGCGCTTTGGATCGAGCGACATTGCGCCGGGTGCATCGCCGGATTCTATCTGCATCTTGACGCCAGCATCCTCTGCCATCTGCGCCTTGCCCGCGGCAATCTGTGCGACAAGCAAGGGGATATCGACATTCTCAAGCGCGAGTGGCAGGGCACCAGCTTCGATCTGGCTATAATCGAGCACCGTATTAATCTGTTCGGACAGCCGTTCGGCCGACTGCAAAATAGCGTCGACATATTCCATGGCCTGCGGGCCAATTTCGCCAGCAATGCCAGCTTTCAGTAGATCCGCAAAACCGCTTATGGACGTCAACGGCGTACGGAATTCATAGCTCATATTGGCAAGAAATTTGCCCTTGATCGCGTCCGCATCCTGAAGCGCGCTATTGCGGTCTCGCAACGCCTGCTCAATCTTCAGCGTGTCGGACATATCGAGCATAGTGAAAAGCGTGTTGCCATCGGGCAGCGGTATCGTGGCAATCTGGAACATGCGCCCGTCGGCGAAGATCGCCTTGCTCTTGCGCTGCGCACGGTTGGACGATGTCATCCGGATAAGTTCGCCCAATATGGAAATCTGGGCCGGCTTTTTCAGATGCTCTGCCAACATAGGCAGCAACTCGTCGAGCCGAGGATGTTTGATGAGCTGATCGTCCGTCAGCTTCCATGTTTCCGCGAATAGGCGATTCCATATGCTCAGGCGGCCATCGGCGGAAAAGACCGCGATGGCTTCAAACAGATTGTCGAATGTTGCCGTCCGCACGCGCAGCAAGATATCGCGTGCGCTGGCAAGCTGCGCCTGTTCGGTGCGGTCTTCGAAAATCATCAGCAGGCCGCCATCGGGGATCGGCTGGGCCAATACGCGCAAATGGGTGCCATCGGGCAAGAGCCAGTTTTCTTCGGTAGGGTCCGAAGCACGGAACCACTCTTCCCTATCCTTGCGCCATGCCGGGAAATCACGAACTTCAGGCAGTTTGCCGTTTTCGCGCATGCGGTCGAGAACACGCGCAAATTCGGGCTTTTCCGAAAGCCACTGGTCACGAAATGCGAACAGGCTTTGAAATGGCAGATTTGCAAAACTGAGCACGTGCTTGGAATCAAACTGTGCCACGCCTGAAGACATCAGATTCAACAGATCGCGTTGGGCCTCGGACAGTTCGCGCACTTCAGACTTTGTGTCGATCAAGTCCTGTACATCAATAGCAAGGCCAGCAACGCCCGATCCACCCAAAGGTATATCGAACACACGCAACTGACGCCGTTCCCCGTTTAACGTCGCGGAGACAATCCGCTCGTTTTGGGTGTCGGCGGCAACGGCCTCTGCTGCATAATCGGAGGCACTTCTGCCATTTTCCGGTTCAAGCAGTTCGATACCCTCCTCTACCACCTGAAGACCGTTGATTGCGCCAACCGCCTCGACATAAGCGTGGTTGACGAAATGCAGGCTCATGTCCGGGCGGCGATGCCACATCGGAATGGGTGCTGCTTCGATAAGGCCGGCCAAGGCCGCAAATGCCGATCTTGCTTCATCGGATTCCTGCGCCCGGCGTTCCAATTCGCGCAGATTTTCGGTTGAATCGAAAAACCACAATAAGGCCGCGCCATTCGGGTAGATCAGGGAGTCAGCAACATTGCCAACAACCGTCATCCGGCGGTTTGAGCCTTCAATGGCGAGTGGAAGTGTAAAACCTTTTCCCGTGCGCTGCGTTTCGCGCACCTTCGATTCAAGTTCGGTGAGATCTTCGATAGCCAGCCCTGAATCGTCGCGTCCGCTCAGATCCGACAGCGATGCAGCGGGCTCTGCCAGACCAAGCAGCCGCGCAAACCGTTCGGGTGCTTCAATGCGGCCATCACCTTTGACGACCACCGGAAATGCCGGGGCAGTTTCGAGCAACCGGGCAAGGCGCGCGGTCTGCCGAAGTGTCTTGTTGGCCTGACTGCGCATCGACAATCCGATCCAAATGGCGACAATGGCTCCGACAAGCCAAAGCCCCATCAAAATCCCTACCAGTGCAAGTGGCAGGCCAGTGCCCGTCATTGTGCTGCGCCCTTTACATTACCAACGGCATTGTAATGCCTAAATGCTTGCCGTGCGCAACGAAAAAAGCCCGCGACCTCTCGGCCGCAGGCTTTCTTTAAGAGAACAACGCGCTCCGCGTCAGAAACCGAAGCGTGATTAATAGCGATAATGATCTGGCTTGAACGGACCTTCGGTCGATACGCCAATATATCCAGCCTGCTTGTCGGTCAGCTTGGTGAGCTTAACGCCAAGCTTTTCAAGGTGCAGAGTCGCAACTTTCTCATCGAGATGCTTCGGCAAAACATAGACCTGGTTCTTATAGTTTTCCCCGTTGGTCCAAAGCTCGATTTGCGCGAGAACCTGATTGGTAAAGCTTGCCGACATAACGAAGCTTGGGTGGCCAGTGGCGCAACCCAGATTGACCAGCCGGCCCTTGGCAAGAACGATGATCTGCTTACCATCAGGGAATTGAACCAAGTCAGTGCCCGGCTTCACTTCTGTCCAATTGTAATTCGACAGTGCGGCGATCTGGATTTCGCTGTCGAAGTGACCAATATTGCACACGATGCTCATTGGCTTCATGTTCATCATATGCTCGGCGGTGATGACGTCGGCATTGCCAGTCGCGGTGCAGAAAATATCCGCGCGCTGGACCGCTTCTTCCATCGTCACAACTTCAAAACCTTCCATTGCGGCTTGCAATGCACAAATCGGGTCGACCTCGGTCACCATCACCCGTGCACCACCATTGCGCAGCGACTGGGCGGAACCCTTGCCCACGTCGCCAAAGCCCGCAACACATGCGACTTTACCAGCAAGCATAACATCGGTGGCGCGGCGAATGGCGTCGACGAGCGATTCCTTGCACCCGTAAAGATTGTCGAATTTCGACTTGGTCACGCTGTCATTGACGTTGATTGCAGGGAAAGGCAGTTCGCCCTTCTTTGCAATTTCGTACAAGCGGTGAACGCCAGTGGTGGTTTCTTCCGAAACGCCCTTCAGGTTCTTAACCGTTTGCGTAAGATAGCCGGGCTTTTTGGCAACGAATGCTTTCAACGCGCGCTGGAATTCGACTTCTTCTTCATTCTCTGGCTCGCCGAAGGTTTCGCCGCGCTCAAGCTTGGCGCCCCACAAAGCGAACATCGTGGCGTCGCCACCATCGTCAAGGATGATATTGGCAGTGGTTTCGTCGCCCCAATCAAAGATGCGGCCAACATAATCCCAATAATCGGCGAGGCTTTCGCCCTTAATCGCAAATACAGGAATTTCGCGCGCCGCGATTGCGGCAGCAGCATGGTCCTGTGTCGAGAAGATGTTGCATGTCGCCCAGCGCACATCGGCGCCAAGCGCAGTCAGTGTTTCAATAAGCACCGCGGTCTGAATGGTCATGTGCAATGACCCGACGATCCGCGCGCCCTTCAGCGGCTGAGAAGCGCCAAATTCTTCACGCAAGGCCATAAGGCCCGGCATTTCGGTTTCAGCAATATTGATTTCTTTACGGCCAAAATCGGCCTCGCCGATATCGGCAATGACATAGTCGTTAAAAGCCACAGGCTCATTCTCCGGGAGGTTCGTGATGCCTCGCCCTTAGCCGTGGATTGCGCCGAAATCAAATATAAAGATTGCTTTATATGTTTGAGCCGAGCCTTATGGACGTGTCGCCATGCGCGCCGGGCACGCGGCCCCGCTCCAGGATTGCCCGGTAACGACCGAATCGGCAACAGCAGCCATCGTCGTGGCGCCTTGCGGCTCAGACGCAAGCTTGGCCGCAAGTTGTCGCAACTGGCTGCAATCCATCGACTTGTGCCCGGTGCCATAGCTGTTTGCATAACCGATGGACATGCGATCGAGGGCGCCCTCGGCACCGCGCGCGCCATATGTCGCCGACAAATAGTTTCGAAGTTCATTGTTCTGCGCACCAATCAGACTGTTATGGCGGGTAACAAACCGGTTATATTCAGGCAGAAAATTGTCCGGCGTATTTCGGCAGCGCAACGCAGTTACCATCAACATCGTGTTGAGGTGCTTTATCTTCGCCGCATCCTGCGCTGCATTTGTCCAGCATGCTTGCGCTGGCTGAACCGATATCGAAACCAGCATTGCGCAAAGCGCGGCTTTCCCCAATAATTTCTTCATTTTCCCCGACCCCGTTTACGTGTTGAACGGGGTTAAGATTGACTATCCTGTTTACGGAATTTTCAACAAAGCCGGTAAAGCGAAATTAACCATGATACGCGGAACTTTTCTTGGTTTCACGCCCTTCAAAAAATGGCCTTGTTTCCTACGCCCACTTGACTTGGCACAGCCCGTCCCGGATGAAGTGGGGCATCCCCTCAGTCACACAAAGGAATGACATATGACTATCTCTGTTGGCGACAAAATCCCTGACGTTAAATTGGTCAAAGCGACCGCCGAAGGTCCGCAGCCTGTGCAGTCTGCCGATTATTTTTCCGGACGCCGCGTTGCTCTGTTTTCCGTACCAGGCGCGTTTACGCCCACCTGCTCGGCACGCCATCTTCCCGGCTTTGTAGAAAAGTCCGAAGAATTGGCTGCCAAGGGCATCGACGAGATCGCCTGCACGGCCGTGAACGACGCATTCGTACTGGGTGCGTGGAACAAGTCGGGCGGCTCGGACGCGATCACCATGCTGGCCGACGGCAATGGCGACTTTGCAGCGGCACTTGGTCTCGAAATGGACGGAACGGCCTTTGGCATGGGCAAGCGTGGCCAGCGTTTCTCGCTTGTCGTCAACGACGGCATCGTAGAGCAAGTGAACGTCGAAGCCCCGGGCGATTTCAACGTGAGCTCTGCCGAATATATGCTTGGTCAGCTGTCCTAAGTACTTACAAACGATCATCTAGCTATCTGAAAGGGAGGGGTAACTCTCCCTTTTTTGTTGCCAGAATCGCAAAATTCGGTGAAGCGTGATTATGCCTAGCCCAAAAACCCAAGACATCATTAATCAACTGGTTACCGAATATGAAGCTTCGGTAAAGCGACTTCAAATTGCACTCGCGGCCTATTTGAAGGACAATATTGCGCCGTCCGCCGACCAACGGGCCAGCAATGATTTCTGCTATCCGGAACTCGTCGTTACCTATGCGGGAAAGACTCGCGATGCGGTATCCAACCTTGCTTTTGGAAAGCTGGAGAAAGTCGGGATCTTCCGGACAACCTTCACGAAGCCAGATTTGTTTGCCGAATATATTGGCGAGCAACTGGATTTGCTCGATGAGCAATATGAGCTGGAAATCTCGGTCGGTCGTAGCAAACAGGAAATTCCCTTCCCTTATGTCCTCGACGGGTCAGCGGATCTGGAGCTGGGAACCGTAAGCCCGAATGAACTGGCGCGCTATTTTCCGACGACCGAGCTTGCCGATATTGGCGACGAGATCGCGGATGGCCTGTTGCGGATGAAGGGCAACAGCAACGCCCCGCTGGCGCTGTTCGATGGCTTGCGCACCGACTTTTCGCTCGCGCGCTTGCGCCATTACACGGGCGCACCCGCCGAACATGTGCAGCATTATATCCTTTTCACGAATTATCACCGCTATGTAGACGAATTTGTAAGCTGGGCATGCACGCAGGTGGGCAATGGCCGCTACACCGCCCTGTCAGGCGCGGGCGGGCTTTATGTAGACAAGCCTACGGACAACGCGGCGCAGCTTGTCGCTGACAGCACGTGGCGCCGCCACCAGATGCCCGCTTATCACCTGATCGCCCCAGACAGGACTGGCATAACCTTGGTGAACATCGGCGTTGGCCCGTCCAACGCCAAGACAATCTGCGACCATTTGGCCGTATTGCGGCCCGAAGCGTGGCTGATGATTGGCCATTGCGGCGGCCTCCGCGAGACTCAACGCATCGGCGACTACGTCCTTGCGCATGCCTATCTGCGTGATGACCATATTCTCGATGAAGTACTGCCGCCGGAAATTCCGATACCACCCATCGCCGAAGTGCAGCAGGCACTGGCCAGCGCGGCCGAACATGTTTCGGGGACCAGCGGCGCTGATCTCAAGCGTCGCATGCGCACCGGAACCGTTGTAACAACAGACGACCGTAACTGGGAATTGCGTTATTCGGCGTCCGCCCTGCGCTTTTCACAAAGCCGCGCGATTGCTATTGATATGGAATCGGCGACGATAGCGGCCCAAGGCTATCGTTTCCGCGTGCCATATGGGACCTTGTTATGTGTGTCGGATAAGCCGCTGCACGGCGAAATCAAGCTGCCGGGCCAGGCGAACCGCTTCTATGAAGAGGCCATTGCCGCCCATTTGCAGATCGGTATTCAGACGTGCGAACTGCTGCGCGAGGCAGGCAACAGCCTACACAGTCGGAAGCTGCGCGCGTTCAACGAACCGCCGTTCCGTTAAGCGGATAGGAACGAAATCGACGCCAAACGATTATTGTTACAGTGTAAACCCCAGGAGGAACGGATCATGCCGAATAAGCCCGAAGAAACCGGAGCGCTCAATAAAGTTATGAACAAGCTGCGCAGCTTGGCTGACGACCTCACCGGAAGCGCGCGTTCAGTCACTGAATCTGCGTCCAATACTGCGAAGGCAGCCGTGGACGCCGCTTCGAGTGCCGCAGCCACCGCAGGCTCCGCCATCAAGGAAAATCCTGGCAAGACTGCTGCCGTTGCGGGAGCTGTCATTGCAACCGCCGCAGCAGCCGTTGCCGGCAAAAAGGTCTATGATCACAAAACCGCCGGCGGAACCAAATCGCCAGCGAAGAAGCCTACTGCGAAAAAGCCAGCAGCGGCAAAGACCACAGCTAAACCGGCGGCTGCCAAACCAACCGCAGCTAAACCGGTAGCAAGAGCGGCTGCAAAGCCAGCTACTAAGGCAAAGCCGGCTGCCAAAAAGCCAGCAGCTGCAAAGACGACGCCAAAATAAGCAGTCAGACAGACTAGATTAGTTGGCCCCGCCGCATGAACGGCGGGGCCATTTTGTTACCAACCTTTTTTCGCGCCCTTGTTTTGGACCTTGAGCCATTTCATCAGCGGCGCAAAATATTCCAGCATTGGCTTGCCTGACATTTCGCGCGTTCCGGTAAACGCCTGCAACGCATCAGGCCATGGCTTCGACGCACCCATTTCCAGCATGGCATTCAGCCGCGTCCCAACGTCCTTGTTGCCATAAAATGAGCAACGGTGGAGCGGCCCCTTCCATCC
>JANMJX010000140.1:0-42824 GCA_031371575.1 Sphingomonadales bacterium | reverse complement strand
GACGTTATCGGCAAGGTTGATTTCACCAGTTATTTCTGGATGCTGGTGACCGGATCGCTTCCTTCGCCAACGCAATTGTTCTTCTGCAACGCCGTTCTTGCTGCCATTGCGGAACATGGGTTGGTGCCAAGCGTCGTCGCCTCGCGCATGACCTATGCAGCCGCGCCGGAGGCATTTCATGGCGCCGTAGCAGTTGGCCTATTGGGCTGTGGGAGTGTCGTCCTCGGCAGCGCCGAAGTTGCAGGCCGATTCTATGCCGAATGTGTTGACGCAACTGACGTTTCAGGCGCAACGACATCTGTAGTGGCGAAAGAGAAAATATTGGCTCTGCGGGCCGAGAAAAAACCAATTCCAGGCTTTGGCCATCCGCAGCATTCCGAGGGTGACCCGCGCGCCAACCTGCTGTTGCAACTTGCCGAGGAGCATAAGATTGTCGGCAAGCATATTGGCATGCTGTACGCCATTCGCGACACTTTGCCCGATGCAATTGGGAGAGCGCTCCCGATCAACGTCAACGGCGCCATCCCGGCCATCATGCTCGACGTGGGCTTTCCGCTGGCTGCGCTCAAGGGCATTTCATTGCTTGCCCGCACCGCGAGTATCATCGCGCATCTGCAAGAAGAAACGGATCGACCTATTGGATTCATCATGTCCGGCGCCGCGGCAAAGCAGATTGAATTTCTGCCAGCAAGCGATGAAAATGCCTGAATCAGGCTTAATGGATAGCACGGGCTAAGCCCAACCGCGCCAGCCGAAGCATGTCGGTTATTTAGCAAAAACGAGGCGACCAGCCCTCTAAAGCCAGCCGCCAAACGTGTCGGTTAGCTGGTCTTCACGCTATTTGAAACCTTGTTAAAGGTGTTGCCCAAATTTTTGCCCAAGCCGGTCATTGCCGTAATAGCAGCCACAGCAATCAAAGCGGCAATCAAACCGTATTCAATCGCGGTCGCGCCTTCTTCGTCTTTAAAAAGTTTGCGAACTAATTTCATGATTGCTCTCTTGTGTCTGTAATTTCGGATGTTGGTCGCCGTGTAATCAACAAATTGTTTAATACTCGTCTGCTCTAAACTATGCGCCAACTTCCTACCAAATCCTTAATTGTTCATCGAAAGTTGCAAAATATTCCGACATGTTAATTCGTGATTAACTAACAAAGCTTTGCGTTCGCGCGTGTTTGGGATTGGTCGACCCCGAGCGGCGCACGCACCAATTCCGTTCTCAGCCGATATACGAGGAAACGCTTCGGATCGCGCAAATCCATGCAGCTATTTGGAGTTGCCTGAGATCGGTGCGTTAATTATTTGATATTAATATATAAAATCAACCATGGAGCAGTCATTGACGGTGCAGCCGTAGCTCTACTGTGGACGTACCTGACCACGGCTTGATGTGCCAAGCACTATTAGCGGTAACCGCCTGACGCTGTTGTATATTGTCAGCGGATTAGTTCTATTTCGAATATATAACAATGACTGGCGGAGACGGTGGGATTCGAACCCACGATAGAGTCACCCCTATACACACTTTCCAGGCGTGCGCCTTCGACCACTCGGCCACGTCTCCGCATTCCCCTTGGGGAGGCACGCCCCTAGCCGCTCCTTTCTGCTTTCGCAAGGGACAGTGATTTGCCATAACCTTTCATATGAAAAGATATCTGCCCCTTGTTGCTGGCATCGCTTTATGCGCTGCGGTCCCCGGTTTCGCTCAAAACGCCAAGACATACCCGGCACCGTCGGAAATCGTCGCGGCCGCCAAGGCAGGCGAGTGGACAGATATTGCACCAGCAGATCTGCTGGTCATGGATCTGGCACCCGATTCGAAAGGCAAGCCGCGGCGCGTGATTATCCAATTGATACCTGCGCCCTTCAGCCAAGGTTGGGTAGGGAATATCCGCAAGCTCGCTGCGGCGCATTGGTGGGACGAGACAAGCATCAACCGCGTACAGGACAATTATGTTGTCCAATGGGGCGATGCGACTGAAAAGAAGGCTTTGCCGGCAGGTTTGGCGGTGGTTCCGGAGTCCGAATATGCCTTCCCCAAAAGCTTGAAGCGGGTTCGCGCACTTGACCCGTTATTTGTACCCCGGAATGACATTAACCGTTGGACAAGTTACCATGCCGGATTTCCGGTTGCAGGTGAAGGGACGCCTGATAGTGAAAGCAACTGGCCAACCCACTGCTACGCCATGGTCGGCGTGGGCCGGAACCTCTCACCGGACACTGGGACTGGCGCTGAACTCTACACCGTCATCGGCCATGCACCGCGGCATCTGGACCGCAACATTGCGCTGGTCGGCCGCGTGATTGAAGGCATTGAACATATGTCGAGTCTGCCGCGCGGCAGTGGCGCGCTTGGCTTTTACGAGAAAGAGGAAGAACGCGTACCGATCATGTCGGTCCGGTTGGGTAATGAGGCGAAAGACGTGCCAGCGTTTGAATATCTTTCGACAGAAAGCGAGAGCTTTGCGGCTTATGCCGACGCACGTGCCAATAGAAGAGATCCGTTTTTCAACGTGCCTGCGGGCGGCGCGGATATTTGCAACATTCCGGTACCGATCCGCCGAAAGGCAAAATGAAACCGGCGTTCATTCCGCCATCATCATCTTCATCTTGTCCAGCGCAGCTTTCTTGATCTGGCATACGCGGGCCGCGCCTACGCCCAAGGTTTCGCCAATTTCATCAAGGTTCAATTCCTCGACAAAATAAAGCTGCAGGATCAGCGCCTCGCGCTCGGACAGCTTGGACAGATTTTCGACCAACGCATCGCGCAGCTGCGCCTTTTCCATCATGGTGTCAGCGCTGTCGGAAACATCGGCAAACCACATGTCATGGTCTGAATAGCTGTCCTCGATGGACTCTTGCCCCACAGGCTGCGTCGATGCCTGCATCGCATAATAAGCGGATGGTTCAAGGCCAGTTGCCCCTGCCATTTCGGCGTCGCTTGGGCTGCGCATATATTCCTGTTCAAGCCGCGCGCGAATGCCTGCGAGATAGCGGCGGTTGGCCATGCCCGCCCGTCCCATCCGCGCATCGCGGCGCAGTGCGTCCACCATATTGCCGCGAATCCGCGTTGCTGCATAAGGTGCAAAAGCAATGCCGCGGTCTTCGAAATTTTGCGCGGCTTCCACCAGCGCGATGAGGCCGATCTGGATCAGATCTTCAACTTCAATGGCCGATGACATGCGGCTATGCACATGCCAAGCAATTCGCCGCACCAACCCGCTATGGGCTTCGATCAGCTGCGACGGACGTAAGGTTTGCGGCGCCGCATAAGCATTACGGGCTTCATTCAGCATAAGGTTCTCCAGCTTCGTGAGATGCAGTGGAATCGGTTAGTTCAGGCAAGCGCCCGGCGCCGCCGACCACAGCGATGACATCGACTTTTTTGTTTTCGGGAATTTCGAGGAATGACAGGACGGCAACGTCGCTGAACTGAGCACGCAAAAGGCGTCCGACAGCTGCGCGGCACAAGGGTGAGGTAATGATCGCAAAGCTGCGCGCTGCGACCAGCATGGGCTGCACCGCGTCGTCAATAACCGAAATGATACGCCGCGCCAGCTCCGGCTCGAATGGCCAGCTTGCTTGCGGCGCCGATTGCACCGACTGCACCAGAAGCGATTCCAGTGCGCTGTCAAAGGTGATCGCAGGCAGCGGCATTTTGACAGGAACGATGGTCTGGACAATCAGCCCGCCCAACCGCTGACGCACAGCCTCCACTAGGTCCGGCATGTCCATATTGCGTGGCGCAAGATCAACCATTGCCTCGGCAATGCGACGGAAATCGCGCAACGGAACGCGCTCGGCAAGCAGCGCCCGGCACAATGTCGTCACCGCAGCAAGCGTATAAGGCGCTGGCGTAAGTCCAGCGGCAAGCTGGGGATAGCTGTCTTTGAGATTATTGATGAGTGCCTGCGCATCATCCATGCCGAACAGTTCAGCGGCCGAACCACTGACCAGCTGGTTCAAATGGGTGGCAATGACCGTAGCGGGATCGACAACGGTGTACCCTGCGGCAACTGCATTGGTTCGGTCGCGCTCCGGAATCCAGAGCGCATCGAGACCAAAGCTCGGATCCTTCACCGCGCGGCCACTAATGCCTTCAAGGCTGTCCCCTGAATCCAGCGCGAGCAGTTCATTGGCCCAGGCCTGATCCTCACCCACCAGCACGCCCGAAATGCGGATCTGATATGCATTGCCGGGCAAGGAGAGATCGTCGGACACCTTGACCATTGGCATCACGAAACCGAATTCGCGCGACAATTGGCGGCGGATCGCCGTGACGCGGCCCATTAGCGCAGCGCCTTTGCGTTCGTCGACAAGGCTGACAAGGCTGTAGCCAAGTTCAAGCGTGATTGGTGCGATATCGGCAACCTCGTGCCATTCGATAACGTGGCTCGGCGGAGCGTCAGTGATGGGTTCAATTATGCGAACCGGTGCCTTTTCAGATCTGCGCAACATCCAAAAAATAGATCCTGCGAAGGCCGCCGCGGGCAATACCACCAGTTGCGGCATCGCAGGGACGAGGCCCAGTAATGTCAATATGCCTGCGACTGGACCCCATGCCCGTGAAAAACCGAACTGGCTTGAGATCTGCCCAGCAAGGTCAAGCGGTGATGATACGCGGGTAACGATGGCGGCTGCGGCAATGGACAGCAGCAGCGCCGGGACCTGAGCGACCAATGCGTCGCCGATGGCGAGCATGATATATGTCTGCGCCGCATCACCGAAGCTGAGGCCGTGGCTGACCATCCCAAGGATAAGGCCGCCAAAAATGTTGACGAAGAGGATAAGCAATCCAGCGACCGCGTCGCCTTTTACAAATTTCGACGCACCATCCATTGATCCGTAGAAATCGGCCTCGGTCGCAACTTCCTGACGCCGCGCCTTTGCTTCATCGGGGGTCAGGAGGCCTGCATTCAAATCGGCGTCGATCGCCATTTGCTTGCCCGGCAACGCATCGAGCGTGAATCGTGCGGACACTTCCGAAACGCGGCCCGCGCCTTTTGTGATCACAACCAGGTTGATGATCATCAAGACTGCGAACACGAAAAGCCCGACGATATAATCGCCGCCAATCAGGAACGCGCCAAAAGCTTCAATCACATGACCAGCGGCAGCGGGGCCCTTATGGCCCTCGACAAGCACAACCCGCGTGGATGCGACGTTCAGCGCAAGGCGGAAGATCGTTGCCAGCAGCAAGACGGTGGGGAAGGACGAAAAATCGAGCGGCTTGGCGACATTCATGGCCACCATCAGCACTGCTAGACTGATCATGATGTTCACGATGAAGCCTACATCCAGCAAAACAGCTGGCACCGGCACGATCATCAACATGACCAAAAGCAAAATGGCCACAGGCAAGGCATTGCCCTTCACAGCCGCCAGCGATCCTGAAAACATCGAGTTCCGGGTCATGCGGTCTGTCCGGATAAGCGCCGATAGGCTTTTTGCGCAAATTGAAGATCAAGACCCTTGGGCATCTCTTCGATATTTGCCATCGCCAGTGGCTCACGCCGCGCCGTCGTCGTCGCAAAGCGTTGCTGGGTGGTGTAAGCAACCTGTCGGCCGCTTGAGGGCACTGCTGCCATCTTGGCAGCAAAGCCGTTGCGAATGTCATTCAGGCTTTTGGCCCGTCCATCCGAACGGTAAAAAATATTGCGGTTGGCGGCTGCGGCGGCAGGAAATAGCGGCGCCGCTGCTTGGTCAGGATCCGTCTGCATCGCATTCAGAAAGTCGCCCGCGCCCTTTGCACCCAGAAAATGGGCCAGGTACAGATCGACAGCTTGCGGGCTGCCGCTGATACGCGATTGCAGATAGTCGCCATTGTCCGATGCGAGTTCTGCGGCCATTACCGCAGCTGTTTCGGGATGGGTACGCAGTTCCAATATTTGGCTGCGCATCGTTGGATCGGAAACAGCAAAACTGCCGTCGCGTTTTTGCGCTATCGCTCCAGATGCCCAATCGAGCCCATGCGAGGGGCCATGCCGCTTGACAGTGGACAGCCAGGTCTGGTTCGTGAATTGGTAAAGACCGGTCGCGCTTGAGGTTTGTGCCCGTGCATCGGGCCGCATACCGCTTTCCAGCTTTGCCTGATCCATCAGATAATCAAACGCAACGCCGGTGCGTGCCGACGCATCGGCTATCGCGGAGGTCACGCGTTGTTGGAGTTGTGGCGCCGTAACCGGGCGAGTCATGAGAGGACCGTCTTGTTCATGCCCTCAATACAGCAATGCTCATGCCAATTCAGAAAAACGCTGCTTTTCTGCGTTATCGTGACCTTTGCGCATAAGTGATCGAGGACGATTGTCCGCGAATTTCGGCCAAGCGGTCAATTTTCTGGCGGTTCCATGCCGTCAGATATTTGACCCGGATCCGCGCGGCCTCGGCTTGTTTCATACCATAAGCGAGCTGGTCGGGGTCGACCGGAGCTTGATCGGCCGGCAACGCTTCCAGAACCTGAGCTAGCGCTTGGGATGCAGCAAACACCGCTTCGGCGTCGCATGCGTCCAGCGCGGCAATCAGATCGGTCTGGCAGGCGATGACGCGGTCCATCATCAGCTCAGCCCGGCTCGCCCGACCCGAAACGTATGATTCCATCGGCGATAGCGCCAAGATCAATGCGATAATTTCCGTTTGCCATAGCTTCCTTCAACGATGCGATACGTTCGGCATCAAATGGGGGCCCCTTCTGGGCAAGCGCGCTTGCAAGGCTGATATGATGAGCCACCGGCTCGACGACTTGCTTTTTATCCACGCGTGGCGTCAGGGCGTCCGAAACCATTTTCTGCGGAACGCCTGCCAAATGGGCAGGTTTATTTGTGACCGAATGAACCATGATTTTCCCTTTCCGCGATGCTGTCGGAAAGCTGACAGCATCAACGGAACTGAAAACGGCAGTCCAATAAGTTTCTTTAGTGTTAAAATGTCGCCAAGCCGCGCGCTTTCGCCATTGCGGTCATCGGAGTGGGGGATGTCAGCGATTTGACACGCAGGGTTTCGCCCACGCCAGCATCTTCTAATGCGATCATTTGCGTCGATACGGCAAAACCAGGCCCGCTTGTAATGCATTCGATCATTTCACCTTTGCGGATGACGATCTGGGCTGCTTGCGCCTCTGCACGAGACACGCGAACCGCCACACGCAAGCGCCAGCCTATCGGCGGACAACGCACCACAACAGTATCTCCTACGGCTGGCGCTATGATTGGTTCACTGGGGCATTGTGCGAGCTTTAGCCGTTTGTCGATCGGTTCAGCGTCGGCATATTGTTGAATATCCTTGTCGAGCGCTTCCAAATCCTGGAATTGCGCTGGCGCGGCTACCAACAGGAAAAACAAACTGAGCATATGATACCTTTCCGAACATGATATCTCGGCAAGCAGCAATCATCGTGCCAATTTGTCTATTCGGTGATTATCTGTGCAATGCGGCGGATCAGGCCGGGGTCGGCTATTAGTCCCATATGCGTGCAGTCTGCCTCAATCTGCACGTCACTTTCATGTGGCAAGCCACGCGCGGCACGCGGCGCCACCATGCCATCACGGGTGGACCAGATGGAAAACGTCGGCATGGGGGGTTTGTTACATAAAGTGACGTCCAACAATGGCGAGTCAACTTTATGTCCGGCAACCCTCTCATATACACGCCAGCCGTTATTGGCGCGCGGGCTGCCTGAAAATGGACTGCCCAATGTGATCACCTTCGCAATCCGATGTGGCGCATATTTGGCATATTCCCGCGCGATGACACCGCCAAGGCTCCAGCCAACAAGTGTCACCGGGGCGTCGACGGGTATTTCCGACAGCCTGTCATCCATGCGTGCAAAGATATCGGACGCAACGCCCAAATTTCGACCCAAGCCCCATCCATGGCACAGAAAGCCAGCGCATTGCAGCGATTTGCGCAGCCTGGCTGTTGTGCGGTCGGATGCCATGAACCCAGGAATGACCACGACTGTTCTTCCGTTACCTGCCACATTCAATTTCACCACCGGGGCAAATGCTGCGCGGGTCCGGTTCACCGGAAACAACAAAGTTTCACGTACCAGCAGCGCAAATGGCGGAGGCCGGTCTTGCGGTTGTTCGGTCACAGTCGGCGGAGATGCAAAGTCAGGGCGTCGGCGCTTCTGTCTCGGGAGGCGGCACCTCAATGGGCGGCGGTGCTGGGACTGGCACAACAACTGGCCGGATTAAGGCCATCTGTTCCAACCGGTCGAGCGCCTTGCGCGTGTCATTGTAGCGCTTTGCCCGCAATAACCATGACTGCGCGGCCGATGCGCCCGGTAATGAAGCAACTTCCTGCATGGCAGCAGGCAATTTCCCCGCTTCAACCAACACCTGCGCACGCATCAGACGCTGTGATGGCGCAAGCGACGCCACGTCGTCCTTGCGCAGAACAAACAATTGGGAAAGTTCTCTTTTGACCGTAGCCCACATACTTGCATCGGGCGTACCGTTCAGCAACACCGGTGAAAGGCCGTTCAATTCATTCTGCAACATCTCAAGCGTCACCGGAGCCTGCGCCGCAGACACAACGCTTGCAACGGCCTGTGGCTGGGTCGCACCAAAACGAAGCTGTAATTGTTCAGCCAGATATCCAAGCGGCGCGCCGTTATCGAGGGTGCGGCGCACGGCATAGGTCAACAATAGTCCCTCACCGCGCACGGCATCACCCGATATGGTAGAATCGGTTACATATACCGGCATGACCTGGCCGTCGCCTTGTTGAGGGGTGGCAACTGACGAGGGTTGAACCGGGGCAACATTGCCGGCAGACGGCGCTCCACTGTTGCTGCCCGTTTCCACTGCGTCAGCAGCAACAGGCGGTGTGGGCGCACCATATTTGTTCGCAAGCCACCACGTAGCCACACCGCCACCGGCAAATGCGAGCAACAGCAGCAACATGATATGCTTGAATTTCAGCCCTCCGCGCGAACCGCTGTTTGCCGTTGGAAAATCGTTCATATCGGTCCTTCGATAGCTGGTTGCGCTGAAGATGCGCTATACGCCGCTGTACATTGTGATTGGAGCGCGTCCAACAGTGCAGCGTCATTGGGCGCCGCGGCAACAATGGTTGATGCCCAGCCGGACCCAGCGGAGTGGGCTATGGCCTCGGAAAATGTCGCAAGCGTAATGCGATTGCGTTGCAGATCCGTCGTTTCGCACAGGCGTGCAAAATGGACTCCCGCACGCGATGAATGCAGGATAACCACGTCGCTCGTGGTAACATTGGCGGCAAATTCAGCTGGCGGCGGAACCGCCGCGCTTCGGTACACGATGATGAGGTCAATGTGCGCGCCAGCGACCGAAGGGATGCTGCTGTGATCTTCGCCGGCCAGCCACAAAAGCCGCTTATGGCCATTTGCCGCAGCTCCCCTCACGAGCGCCTCGACGCCTTCAGCGCCGGTTTGCGCAACTGGCACTGCCAATCTTTGCAGCGCGGCGGCGGTGGCGCTGCCAACGGCATAGACTGGCAAATGATGGTCGCTGGTCAAAAAATCGACGGCTGCGCGCGCCGCGTTTCCGCTCGTCAATAGGAGGGCATCAAATCCGGCAGCCGAAATTTGCGGCAGCGGCAAATGCTGTATGGCGAATAACGGCATGATCAAGGGGTCATGTCCAGCCGCGCGCAGGCGATGTGCCGTCGCATCCGCCCCGGGCTGCGGCCGGATGATCAACAATTTCACGGCGCGAAAATTCCTCGCAGCTCTGTGCTTGCTTGATCAAGCAACTCCCGCGCAAGCTGCGCATGCCCGTCCTGGCCCAAATCGTAGAGCTTTTCGCCGCTCTGCATCTCGCTGCCATCTGCGGTGAATATCTCCGCACGCAACCGCACTTGGGCACCCTCAATTTGCGCAAAGGCCGCAACGGGGGAATGACAGTTTCCGCCTACAGCCGCCAGAAAATCGCGCTCGGCATTGACAGCAGCAAACGTATCAGCATCGTTAATCGCTTGAACGATGGGCAAAAGATCTTCGCGGGTGGCCAAACGGTCAATGCCTACGGCACCTTGCGATGCCGCTGGCAGGAATTGCGTCAAAGACAAAGCTGCGCCTACTCCTGCCATACCAAGGCGATCCAGTCCCGCCGCCGCCAGGAGGGTTGCATCGGCATCTCCCGCGCTGATGTGCGCGAGCCGCGTTGCGACATTCCCGCGCAGCGGCACAATCTGCAAATCCGGACGCACGCGCTGGAGTTGTGCCGCACGTCTTGGGCTTGACGTCCCGACACGCGCACCCTGCTTCAGTTCCTCAAGCGCATTTGCACCAATCAAACGGTCATGCACATCAGCGCGCGGCAGCATGGCTGAAATCACGAAAATGTCGGCGCGCCATGTTTCGACATCTTTCATGGAATGGACGGCGATATCAATCTGGTCGTCGATCAGCGCGCGTTCAAGTTCCTTGGTCCAAAGCGCCTTGCCCCCGATATCGGCAAGCGGCCTGTCCTGAATTTTATCGCCCGTCGCCAGCATCGGGACGAGGACAACCGCCTCATCGGGCAGATTGTGCGCCGCTTTCAGCGCGGCCATGGTCATCTCCGCCTGCGCCAAAGCGAGCGGGGAGCGGCGGGTTCCGATGCGTAAAGGGCGATCGGCTGTGAATATAGTCGGTGTCATGCGGCTTGTTCATAGCGACACGTCCACCTATGGGAAAGGGGAATGGCAATCATCCTCGGTCTTGAATCAAGCTGCGACGAAACCGCTGCTGCAATTGTGCGTTCCGACCGGACCATATTGAGTCATGCCTTGGCGGGACAGGAAGACCATCATCGCGCTTATGGCGGCGTTGTTCCCGAAATCGCGGCGCGTGCGCATGTGGAGCTGATGACGCCTTTGGTACAAACTGCGCTGGCCGATGCGGGCCTTCAGCTTAAAGATGTCGATGCGATTGCCGCCACCGCTGGCCCCGGCCTTATTGGCGGAGTCATGGTCGGGCTTGTCACGGCAAAAGCGCTGGCGATGGCTTCGGGAAAACCGTTGATTGCGGTCAACCATCTTGAAGGACACGCGCTGTCGCCGCGGCTCATCGACCCTGATCTGGCATTTCCGTATTTGCTTTTGCTGGTATCGGGTGGCCACTGCCAGTTGCTGCGCGTCAACGGCGTTGGCGACTATAACCGGCTCGCCACAACCATTGACGACGCCGTGGGTGAAGCATTTGACAAAACCGCGAAGATACTGGGGCTGGGTTTCCCCGGCGGCCCGGCCGTAGAGCGCGCAGCGGCCATTGGAAACGCCCGTAATGTGCCCTTGCCAAGACCGCTAAAGGGTGCGGATGAGCCGCATTTCTCCTTTGCCGGTCTGAAAAGCGCCGTCCTGCGGGCGCATGAATCTGGCCAGTATAAGGTCGAGGACATCGCCGCTTCATTCCAGCAAGCCGTTATTGACTGCCTGTTCGACCGGATAAACTATACCCTCGATCGCATCGATCCACTCGCCGCATTGGTAGTGGCGGGCGGGGTTGCGGCCAATGTTCCGATCCGCGATATGCTTCAGACGCTCGCGACAAGCCGCGGCATGCGCTTTGTTGCGCCGCCCTTATGGTTGTGTACCGACAATGGCGTAATGATCGCGTGGGCGGGCGCAGAACGGTTTGGGATGGGTTTGACCGATGGATTGGATTTTATTGCGCGGCCCCGCTGGCCGCTGGACGCCAATGCAGCACCCGCGCGCGGCGCCGGTGTGAAGGCATGAGCGGCGTGCAATATCCTGTTGGGATCATCGGTGGCGGTGCGTGGGGCACCGCGCTGGCTGCGGTCATGGCGCAAATCCACGACCGCGTGATCATCTGGGCACGCGAAGATGACGTCGTGCAAAGCGTGAACACGCAACAGGAGAACAGCCTCTTCCTGCCGGGCACAAAACTGTCGTCCAAGATTACAGCGACGAGCGATCTGGCGCGCATGGGCGATTGCACAGCGTTGTTGATCGTAACCCCGGCGCAGCATGTGCGGGCAACATTGGGGGCGCTACCGGATACGCAAGCGCCGCTCATCCTGTGTGCAAAAGGTATCGAGGCCGGCACGCAGATGCTGGTGTCGGACGTCGCGGCACAAGTACGGCCCAACAATGCGCTGGCGGTCCTGTCCGGACCGACATTCGCGCATGAGGTTGCTGCGGGAAAGCCGACAGCCATAACCCTCGCCACCGCCGATCAGGCGCTTGGCGCAGCTCTGATGCGCGCAATCGCGACGCCCAGCTTTCGGCCTTATTGGTCCGATGACGTCGTGGGCGCTGAAATTGGCGGTGCGGTCAAAAATGTGCTCGCCATTGCCTGTGGTGTCGTCGATGGCGCTGGCCTTGGCCTGAATGCCCGCGCCGCGTTGATCGCGCGCGGTTTTGCCGAAATGCAGCGATATGGGCTTGCACGCGGTGCACGTGCAGAAACGCTGGCGGGCCTATCGGGTCTTGGCGACCTTGTGCTGACCTGCAGTTCGGAAAATTCGCGCAATTTTTCTCTTGGCCGTGGTCTTGGGCAAGGGCGAAGTGCCAACAATCTGCTCGCTGACCGCAAGACCGTTGCCGAAGGTGCCTTCACGGCGCCCGTATTGCTACAGTCAGCGACCGCGCTTGGCGTCGAGATGCCGATAGTCACTGCTGTTTGCGCATTGCTCACAGGAACTGCGACGGTCCATGCCGTCGTGGCCGACCTGTTGGCACGTCCCTTAAAGCCCGAAAGCTGGTAACGGCCCGCCGAATCCGCTAACCGCCATCAGAGGGCACCACTTGACCACAACCAGAACCGATGAAGAGGATATTCAAGCGCTCGCCAAGGGCGGCAGGACGAATGTCTTCGGATTTCTTCTGCGTCTGGCAGCGCGTATCCCTTTTCTGTTCATCGCTGGCCGCCTTTATGGTCCAGACGCGCTAGGCCGCTTTGCCTATGCCTTGCTTATCATCGAATTTGCAGCGCAGCTGGCATCGCTTGGGTTGCGTCGCGGCTTGGCCGAGCTTTTGTCAAAGGATGACCGCCCGCATGCGCACATCATAGCAGATGCCATGCTCGCCGCGCTGGCGGCGGCGGCGCTTGGCGCGGCATTTCTGATTGCGCTGCCACAGCTGATTTTTCCCAACAGCGGGATCACCGGACTCGACCGGTTTTTGCCGCTGGCGATTTTTGCGATTGTTGCGACCGACATTGCTCTTTCGGCGCTCGCCTATAAGTTCGACATCCTGTCCACTGTCCGCGCGCGGGCAATTGTTGAACCCTGGACAATTAGCATTGCGGCGGGTGCATTTTACTTTTATTCGGCCCGGGACGGCTTGATCCTGTCATATGTCGCGTCGTTGGTAGCAGCGTTGGTCGTCGCGCTTTGGCCATTGTGGCGCAGCTATGGCATTCCGCGCGGCTGGCGGCCAAGTGCCACGCGATCGCTGAGAATTGCACAACGCAATTTGCCATTGGCGGCGGCGGACGCGGCAGAATGGGGCAGCCGGCGGCTTGATCTGGCGATATTGGGTTTGTTCGCATCACCAGCCATTGTCGGCATCTATTACGTAGCGCAGCAGGTCGCGAGCTTGCCACAAAAGCTGAAAACCAGTTTTGACCCGATATTGGGCCCGGTCATCACGCGAAACCTGCAGACACGCAATTATGGCGAGATCGCCAAACAGGTGGGACAAGTCGGGTTTTGGATCATTGCGGCCCAGGCTGGAATTGCCCTGGCGCTCGGCATACCGGGCGAAGCGGTCATGGGGCTTGTTGGCCCACAATTTGTCGGTGGTACAGGCGCACTCGCATTTCTGCTTGCCGCTGAAGTTGCCGCAGCGCCCGCCGTCGTCAGCGAATCTGCGCTGGTCTATATGGCGCGCCACCGCAATCTTATGATTTCCGTCGGCATGCTTGCAGTGCAGGCACTGCTCAGCGTTGGCCTTATCATTTTGGTGCGCGATTTGCCCGTCAAACCAGGATATGTCGGCTTGTATCAGGCCGCAGCCGTTGCCTGTGCGCTCATGATCTCGCTTGGCATCGGTTCATTGGTCAAGTCACGCTTCCTGTCCCGGTTGCTGGGACAGCGCATTCACGTCTGGCGGTGGCCGCTGCTGACCGCTGTTGCTGCCGCTGCGCTTTTGGGGATAGCCATAGTAAGCGTCCCCGCACGTTTCGAGTGGGTAGAACTTACCATCGGTATCCCCGCGATATTGGGGCTTTATGGCTGGATTATATGGCGCTGGGGCTTTGGACCCGAAGACCGGATCCTGTTCCGCAAGAAAAGCGATTAAGCCAGCCGCTGCGCGACCAGATCGGCGATGTCTGCTTCTGGCCGGGCGCCATAATGCGAAATGATTTCCGCCGCACATACTGCGCCCATCGTCAGACATTCTGCCATCGGCCGGCCCTGGGCAATGCCAGCAAACACGCCTGACGCAAACAGATCACCGGCGCCTGTGGTGTCGACCAGATGTGCGACCGGTTCTGCGCCGACCTCAGTACGAATACCATTTTCTATGGCAATCGCGCCATGCTCGCCGCGCGTGCACACGAGCAGCGGAACCTTTGCCGCAATGGCGGCAACCGATGCTTCGAAATCGTCACTGTTGTTCAGTGCGCAGATTTCCACTTCATTGGCAAAAAGAATGTCGATGCGGCCAGCGTCCATTTCGGCAAGGAAATCCGGACCGTGGCGCGAAATCACAAACGCGTCGGATAAGGTCAAAGCCACCTTGCGGCCCGCGGCACGGGCGACATCGATGGCGGTGCGCATGGCAGCGCGCGGTTCTTCAGGATCCCACAAATAGCCTTCGAGATACAGGATCGCTGCACTTTCGATAAGCGACTTGTCGATCACGGCGGCGGGCAAATATTGTGACGCGCCCAAAAAGGTGTTCATCGTGCGCTGCGCATCCGGGGTCACCAGAATATAGCACCGCGCAGTCGATGGTGCACCGTCACGCGCAGTGATGTCGAAATGAATGCCGCCTGCGCGGATGTCATGCGCAAAAACCTCACCCAGCTGATCACTGGCGACTTGCCCGATAAACGCGGTTTTGAGCCCAAGTCGCGCTAGACCCGCCAAAGTGTTCGCCGCTGATCCGCCGCTGATTTCGCGCGCAGGACCCATATGCGCGTACAAATCCTGCGCCCGTTGTTCATCGATTAGCTGCATGCTGCCTTTGGTCAGGCCTTCGCTGTCGATAAAGCCATCATCGGTGTTGGCAATGATATCAACAATGGCGTTGCCAATTGCGAGGACGTCGAAGCGGGTATCAGTCATGAATGTTCCTATTTAAGCCAAGCGCGCACTAGTGGGGTTGGACATTTCGGGCAAGCGCTTTAGAATAGCTGCATGATCCAAGCGATGATGCTTTCGTTCCAGAGCCTGACCGATAGACGCGTTGCGGCTTTGCTGGCCAAAGTGGTCATCCTCACCTTCATAACATTTCTCATTCTCGGTGCAGGCTTGTGGTTTGCACTGGAAGCGCTTTTTGCCTGGGCGAATATCGGTGGCGAGGGAATCTGGTCAGGCTTATTGGCCGTGGCGATTATCGCATTGTCAGCCATATTGCTGTTCAGGGTCGTTGCGGTTGCGATCACATGGGTGTTTGCCGACGACATTATCGATGCGGTCGAGGATCGATATTATCCGCTTCAGGCCGCTTTTGGAAAGAAGCCGGGACTTGGCGCGGGTGTAAGCATGGCCTTCCGGTCAATCACGCGAGTCATTGGCTATAATCTCCTCGCGCTGCCGATATATCTACTCCTCCTGTTTACCGGGGTCGGCACCGCCATTGCGTTTTTACTGGTCAATGCTTTGCTTCTGGGCCGCGATTTGGAAGATATGCTCGTTGCGCGGCACGGGAGGGCACGCGGCACCATCAGAAAAATGCCCAGGTTATTGCTTGGCTTGCTTGGCACAGCGGGAATGCTGGTTCCTTTTTTCAACTTACTGGTGCCAGTTCTGGCAACGGCCATGGCGGTGCATATGGTGCACGCGGGGAACAGTTCTTTATGAAGCATGTCATTTGCCTGGCTTCAGCCAGTTTGCTCCTGGCGGGCTGCGTTTCGGCACCTAAAGCACGGCCAGCAGCGCCAGCGGAGCGGACGGCCGCTTCTTTTCCGGTGCGCCCGCCGGTCGAAACACGCGGATTGGAAGCTGTGATCGGCAAAGACCTGCCTGCGTTAAAGCGCATGTTCGGCGACCCGCGCCTTGATGTGGTCGAAGTGTACGGCCGCAAGCTGCAATTTGTCGGCAAGCCATGCATTCTGGATGTGTTTCTGTATCCCGAGCGCAAAAGTGGCCACGAAGTCGTTACATATGTGGATGCGCGGCGCAGCGATGGTGCAGCAGTTGACCGCGCCTCTTGCGTGGAGGCATTGCAACGCCGCTAATGCGTGTGGCTAAGTGGCAGGGGTGTCCAAAGCCTGGGCGGCAAGGTCCCATTCTGCGCGCACCGATGGGTCTAGCTCATTGCCTATGTGCTCCGAGCTTTGGCGCTCAAGCGCTGTCGGAGCCAGGCGTGAGAGCGCCCAGATCGCTGCGCCGCGCACAATGGGAGCCGGGTCAGCCAATAGTATTTCAATACGCGCGACAAGGCTTTCATCCCTTCCGTTGCCAGCGGCGATCAGGACATTGCGGACAAAACGGTCGCGGCCAATACGTTTGATCGGCGATCCTGAAAAGAGCGTCCGGAAGGCCTGATCATCTAGGGTCAGCAGATCAGCAATCCGGGGTGCGACAAGTTCGGCACGCGGCAAAAATGCCTTATGCGCAGCGGCTGTTGCGGCAAATTTGTTCCAGGGACACACGGCAAGGCAATCATCGCAGCCATAAATATGGTTGCCGATCAGCGGCCGTAAGGCTGGGTCGATAGGCCCCTTATGCTCAATCGTTAGATATGAGATGCAGCGCCGGGCATCGACCTGATAGGGCGCTGGAAAGGCGTCCGTTGGGCAAATATCCTGACAGGCACGGCATGACCCGCAATGGTCACTTTCTTCCGCGCTGGGTTCAAGCTCGGCAGTTGTGTAAATCGCGCCGAGAAATAACCAGCTGCCATGTTCCCTGCTCACGACATTGCTGTGCTTGCCCTGCCAGCCGAGGCCAGCCGACTGGGCAAGCGCCTTTTCCATGACTGGCGCGGTATCGACAAATACTTTTACGCCGGCACCCGCTTCATGCGCCAGCCAGCCGGCAAGCCGCTTGAGCGCCCCTTTGACGACATCGTGATAATCGCGCCCTTGTGCATAGACCGATATCCGCGCGCGCGTGCTGTCCTCTGCAAGTGCCATCGGGTCCTGTGCCGGGGCGTAGCTCATGCCAAGCATGATAACCGATTTCACGTCAGGCCATAAAATATTGGGATTGGCCCGTTCGTCCGTGCGGCCTTCCATCCAGAGCATGTCGCCATGGTGACCTTCGTCCAACCACTGTTGCAAACGCACACCAGCAAGCGGCGCAAGCCGGCCGGGTGCAATGCCAAAGGCAACAAAACCTTCGCATTTTGCCCGATCGCGCAAAGAATTAACCAAATTTATGTTGTGTCTCTTCACCAGGCCACCTTATTCAGCACCGACAATCACGCCGGGGCACATCAGAATGTATGCAATAGAGGCAAAGGGACTGGTAAAGCAATTCGACGGCTTTCGCGCTGTCGATGGCGTCGATCTCAAAATTCCAGAAGGCAGCATTTTCGGCATTTTGGGCCCGAATGGTGCCGGTAAGACGACCATGTTGCGCACTTTGCTTGGTATCATTGACCCGGACGCGGGCACACGGACGCTGCTGGGTTCAGACCGTCCGATCTCACAGTCGCGCAACGTTGGCTATTTGCCCGAAGAACGCGGTCTGTACCAATCCATGCGCGCTGTGGACACCATTGCCTTCATGGGCGCGCTGCGTGGTCTTTCGCTGAAGGAGGCAGCGGAAAAAGGGCGCGCCTTGCTTGAGGAAGCTGGCCTCGCATACGCTGCTGACCGGCAGATCCGGCAGCTTTCAAAAGGCATGGCACAAACCGTGCAATTGATGGGCACCATCGTCCACGATCCCAAGCTGATCGTTCTCGATGAGCCATTTTCCGGCCTGGATGCGCTTAATCAGGCCAAGCTGGAGAAAATGATCCGCGCGCAATCCGCAAAGGGCGTCACCGTGATCTTCTCGACTCATGTCATCGCCCACGCCGAACGGCTTTGCGAACGCATTGCGATTATCGCACGCGGCAAGATCAGCTTTGACGGGTTGGTATCGGAAGCACGTGACCGCCTCCGTCCTCAGGTCCACTTGGAAACCGAAACGCTCGACGGCCCGTGGCGCAAGGCGCTTCCCGCAGAGACCAAAGCCGAAGGGCATTATTGGCATTTCACTTTGCCCGAAACGGGGGTCGAACCATTGCTGACGGCGCTGGTCGAGGGCAAGGCCGGCATTAAGTCGCTGTCGATTGAGCGGCCTGGCCTGCATGATGCCTTCGTCGCGATCGCAGGCGAAGCTGTTGCTGCGCAAATGAATGACTCAGATGAAAGGGAACCATCGATTTTGATGGAGGGTATATCTCAAGCGGCGGAGTTGGCATCATGAAAGAGATTTTCCGCGCAGCTTTCGTCATCGCCCGCCGTGATTTTACGGCGATCATTTACTCCAAGGCATTTATCTTTTTCCTGCTTGGACCATTTTTCCCGGTCCTCGTCGGCTTTGCTGCTGGCAATTTGGGGGGCCAAATTGCGAAAGAAGCGTCGCAGCCCGTTGTCGGCATCGCGCTCGCTAAAGCCGATTCCGACAAAATACTTGCTGCACGCCAGACGCTTTCGCAGACGTTGGGCGACGATTATTTTGCCAAAATGATTGTGGTTGGCGATGCTGTGGCTGACCAAAAAAGTCCCAAGGAATATCTGAGCAAAAAGACAGATAATCTGAGCGTCGTAGTGACTGGAACATTGGCCAAGCCAGTGGTCACCGGAACAGCAAGCACGATTGAACGCGAACGCGCAGACATTGAGCTTTTGGCAGGCTATGCGCAAAATAAAGAGGGTATCGCATTGCCCAGAGCCACGCCGGACGTGGTTGTCGAGACAGCAAATAATGACAAACAACTGCGCACCATTACTGCGCAAGGCGGACAGGTTTTAGTATTCTTCCTCACCATGCTGCTCGCTGGCATGGTGTTGTCCAATCTGGTCGAGGAAAAATCGAACAAAATCATCGAGATTCTGGCGGCGTCGATTCCCATGGAGTCCGTATTTCTGGGCAAGCTCTTCGCCATGCTCGCAATGGCATTGCTTGGCATATTGGTGTGGACAACGCTTGGGATGATTGGTTTTGCTGCAATCGGCCCGAATTTGCCCAGCTACCCCACGCCAGCAGTCGGCTGGACGATGTTCATCGGGCTGTGCTTTACCTATTTCATCATGGCCTATCTGATGCTGGGTGCATTGTTCCTAGGGATTGGCGCAATGGCCGCAACCGTGCGCGAAGTGCAGACGATATCCATGCCCGTGACGATGGCACAATTGATCAATTTCTTCTTTGCATCCTACGCACTTACCAAAACAGGCCAGCCCTTAGAGAAATTTGCTGCCATATTTCCGTTCAGTTCGCCATTTGCGATGATCGGCCGGGCAGCACTTGAACCGACTTTGTGGCACCATGCCGTGGCGATCGTCGGCCAGGCCTTGTTCGCGATATTGTTGCTGCGTCTGGGCGTTTATATGTTCAAGAAGAATGTGATGAAGTCGGGAAGCGCCGGCAGGGTGACGGACGAGAAGAGCCGCAAATTGTTCGGGTTGATCAAGGTCCGCGGCTAAGCCGCAATTTGAGAAATAAGTTGCGGTTCGAAACTGGATTGACATTTTTGTCAGTAATGGCAGTTTCGCCGACGAGAGGAGTCGAGAAAAATGGCAACTGCCCCCCTGTTCGAAAGCGATTCACTGCCCTGGGAAATTAACAAGGCCCCGCACCGCTGGGATGTGACCAAAGCCGATATCTACCTTGAGGATCGCTGGCACCCTATTTTCCAGGAAATGCGTGAAAAGGCGCCTATCAACAAAATCGAAGGCTCCGACTTTGGCAGTTACTGGAATGTAACAACGCTTAAGGCGATCCAGCATGTCGAGGCTTTGCCGGATATTTTCTCGTCATCCTTTGAACATGGCGGCATCACGCTGATTGATGACAATGCCTTGGAAGAGCCAATCCCTGAGGACCAGAAAGTGGTCATGCCGATGTTCATCGCGATGGACCGGCCCAAGCATACCGAGGAGCGCCGAGTCATCGCCCCGGCATTTACGCCCGGCGAAATGGACCGCATGTCGGGTGATATCCGCCGGCGCACAGGCGAGTTGCTCGACTCATTGCCTGTCGGCAAAAGCTTTGACTGGGTTGATCTCGTTTCAATTGAGCTCACCACGCAAATGCTTGCGCTTCTGTTCGACTTTCCTTGGGAAGACCGCCGCAAGCTGACCGAATGGTCGGACTGGGCGGGCGACGTTGAACTGTTCCGTACCGAAGAAACCCGCAAGGCACGCCTCGCGAAGATGTTCGAAATGGGCGCCTATTTTCAGCACCTTTGGGACGAGCGCAAAAATCGCGGCGAAGGCCCCGACCTCATCAGCCGCATGATCCATTCGCCGATGAAGGACATGAGCCAGTTTGAGTATATGGGTAACCTGATCTTGCTCATTGTTGGCGGAAACGACACGACCCGCAATTCGATGTCGGGCTACGCCTATGGCCTCCACAGTTTTCAGGACGAGCGTGCGAAGCTGGAAAACAACCCGGCGTTTATACCCAATGCCGTCAGCGAAATCATCCGCTGGCAAACCCCGCTTGCGCATATGCGCCGCACCGCGACGCAGGATTATGACCTGTATGGCGCCCCCATCAAGGCAGGCGACAAGATTGGCATGTGGTATCTTTCTGCCAATCGCGACGAAACGGTGTTCGACAACCCGGATAAATTGATCGTCGACCGCGAAAATGCACGCCGGCATCTGGCATTTGGATATGGCATCCACCGCTGTGTTGGTGCGCGTCTTGCCGAATTGCAAATCCGCATCCTGCTTGAAGAAATGGCCACGCGGCGGCTTCGGGCCAATGTGCTGGCTGAGCCAGAGCGCGTCGCCGGTTGCTTTGTTCATGGCTATCGCAAGATGGACGTGGAGTTGTCGCGTTATTGACATGAAACTTTTTAGGGCACTGCGGCGTATCTACCAGCAGGGCCAACAAAGGATCATGTCATGCAACTAAGCAAACGCAAATTTCTGTCTTTCGCCAGCGCTGGCGCTGCCGTGTTCATATTCGGCTGTGGCAAGGATGCGGCGGCGAAGACCCGCTTTGCCGTCACCTACAGCGACGCCGAGTGGAAAAAACGGCTCTCGCCCGCCGCCTATCGCGTGCTGCGGCAGGAAGACACGGAGCGGCCATATACCAGTCCGCTCAACAACGAAAAGCGCAAGGGCATTTTTGTGTGTGCCGGTTGTAATTTGCGATTGTTTTCTTCCACGACAAAGTTTGACAGCGGAACTGGTTGGCCCAGCTTCTATGCGCCATTGGCGCGCGGCGTTGGCACCAGTACCGACTATAAACTGGGTATTCCGCGCACCGAGGTGCATTGCGCCCGCTGCGGCGGTCATCTTGGCCATGTTTTCGATGATGGCCCCAAGCCGACAGGCAAGCGTTATTGCATGAATGGTGTCGCAATGCGCTTCTTGCCCGGCTGATATAACCCGGCAAGCTTCAGATATCCGTTACTTCGGCGTGCCGATCCCTGAAAAATCCAGCGCCGCCGGTTTTTTGGCCGGGTCGACTGTGACATGGTTCTCGATGATCGCTGCAATGGCAGAAGCCCTGCCATCCTGCTTCGCATAATCGCGCGCCGAATATCCCGCTCTGCTGTCCTTTTTATCCGGGTTTGCGCCTGCCTTCAACAAGGCACGCACAGCTTCCGGATTGCGCAGTTGGACGGCAAGGATAAGCGCGGTTTCACCCGCACGGTTCGTCTGGTCGACCTGCGCTTTTTTGCGCATGAGCCAGTCGATACCATCGATATAGCCCAATTGCGTTGCAAGCATCAGCGGGGTGGTACCTTTTTTGTCTGCCAGATTGGGATTGGCTCCTTTTTGCAGCAAATAGCCAAGCCAGGTGGAATCGCGGCGCTGAATGACAATATGCAGCGCCGTTTCACCCGTCGTGCCATCGCGCGTATTGACGATCACGGTACCCGGCTCCGACAGAAATTTTTCCGCCTCTTCGCCTTTGCGATCTCTAACTGCCTTGAGGAAATTATAGCTGTCCGAAAATTGCGCCATAGCCGCAGGCGCGACGATGCCAGCCGCTGCCGGCAGGATCAGCGCAGCCGCCACAGTAAGGTAAATTGTCTTTTTCAACAGAATCTGCCCCATTTTCCTATCCAATGTGCTTGATAACTTCCCGTTAGCAGACCATGTCTGGCCCCGCTATGAACAAAACACCGCTTTTCGCCCTGTCTGCGCTGCTTTTTATCGCCGCGTGCAATTCCGGACCAACACAGCCGCCCCTGAGCGATGCTCCGCTGGCTGGCGCAAGTATCGGCGGTGATTTTGCCCTGACCGATCAGGACGGGAAAAAACGAAGCTTCAAGGAATTCGATGGCAAATATCGGTTGGTGTATTTTGGCTATACCAATTGCCCCGACATCTGCACGCCGGACATGCAGAACCTGATGGCCGGGCTTAAGGCGTTTGAAAAGAAGAACCCCGAGCTAGGCGCCAAAATTCAACCGATTTTCATCACCGTCGATCCAGCGCGCGACACCAGCGCCGTGCTGAAACAATTTGTCAGCGCCTTTCACCCGCGCGCCTTAGGGCTTACCGGCAGCGCCGCGGAAATAGCGGACGCAACCAAGAAGTTTGCCATTTATTCAAGCCGTGTCGAAGGCAGCAATCCGGAAAATTACCTGATGAGCCACAGCCAAACGCCGTATCTCATGGGGCCAGAGGGTGAGCCACTGGTCATCATGCCAGCCGACGTCCCCAATACCGATGCCAATGAAGGTGCACCTAACCTGGTGGAGGCTGAGCTTACCAAATGGGTCCGCTGATTTGAATGACATCCCATTTTGGCAGGCACCGATTGAAAGCCTTGATCGCGCGCAATGGGAGGCATTATGCGATGGGTGCGGCAAATGCTGTCTGAACAAGGTCGAGGACGAGGACACCGGACGGATCTATCCCACCAATGTTGCCTGTAAATTGCTCGATTTGCAGACCTGTCAATGTGCGGATTACCGCAATCGTAGGTCCATTGTTCCGGAATGCCTGCGGCTGACGCCTGACAAGATTGACGATTATGTGTGGCTGCCGTCAACGTGCGCGTATGTGCTGCGCGCGGCGGGCAAGCCGTTACCCGACTGGCATTATTTGGTCAGTGGGGACCGGCAGACTATTCACGACGCTGGTATGTCGGTCAAAGGTCGGGCAATATCGGAAATACATGCTGGCCCACTTGAAAACCATATTGTCGAACAGCCTCTCTGATCCGGAAGTGGATATTGAAGGAGAGCGCGTACCTGTGCGCATCCACCGTAATCAGCGGTCCAAACGAATCTCCATGCGCGCCGATGCAGTCAAACGCGAAATCCGCATTACGATGCCGCATTACACCCCGACCAATATCGCGCTCGATTTCGTCCACAAGAAACGCGAATGGATTGCGGCCCGGCTGAACAGCGTCGCGGACGCAGCACCCATCGCCCCCGGCGGCGAAATTGCGGTGGCGGGTGAAGCACATCTCATCGCGTGGCAGGAAAATTGGCCACGGACCATTCGCTGCTCCGAGGGGATTTTGCGTGTCGGGGGCCCCCTTTCCTCGGTCGAAGCGCGAGTCCTGCGCTGGCTCAAAAGCGAAGCCCGGCGCATCTATTCCGAGGAAATTGCTTATTATTGCGCACAGGCAAATGCGCCTGTGCCCCGCCTGTCGCTTGGCGACCCAAGAAGCCGCTGGGGCAGCTGTTCCAGCCGCGGCACCATATCCTTAAGCTGGCGCCTGATCATGGCCCCGGCTGGTGTCCGCCGGTCGGTCATAGCGCACGAAGTGGCGCATATTCGGCATATGAACCACAGCGCGGAATTTTATGCGTGGCTTGACCAGCTATATGAGGGCAACCGAAAGGCTGCGGACCAGTGGCTCAAGATGCACGGCACCGCATTGCAACGCGTTGGACGATAAGGAGACACAAATGCTGGAAATGCGCGACGCATGCGAACGATGCAAGACACCGCTACCCCTGGACAGCAGCGATGCCATGATCTGCAGCTTCGAATGCACCTTTTGTGCGCCCTGCGTCACCGGGCCGCTGAATGGACATTGCCCGAATTGCGGCGGCGACCTTCAACCAAGGCCAAAACGCATCCGGAAATAGCCGGATTAGCCCTTCACTTCGCTTCCTAGTGCGCCATATTTCTTCTCGAAAGCAGCGACATCCCCAGCGACAAGCAACTGGGCCTGGTCGATCCAGTTGTCGCGGCTGATGCGACCAGCAAAGGCACCGAGCTTGCCGTCAATCTCTGCAACGTCCGCCGCGGTCCAGCTGGCCACTTGCGCAAAGCTGGTGATGCCAAGTCCCTTCAGCATGTTGTTCACCTTGGGGCCAACGCCCTTTAGCAGTTCAAGATTATCGGGGATCGATACCTTCGCCGCAGGCTTCGCTGCCTTGACCTTTGGCGCGGCCACTTTGGCAACGGCAGCTTTGGGTGGAGCGGTTTTTGGCGCAACTGCTTTAGAGGCGGCTGGTTTTGGCGCTGCGACCTTCGGCGCTGCTGCCTTTGGCGCAGCTACTTTAGCTGTAGCTGCTTTGGCGGTGGTTGCCTTAGGTGCTGCTGCCTTGGGTGTTGCGGCCTTGGCTGGAGCCGGTTTGGCAGCAGGTGCTTTTTTGGTTGCTGCGGCTTTCAAAGGTGCCTGAACCTTTGCTTTTGCGGTCTTGGCCGCAGGCGCTGGATCGTCCATCAGCTTCGGCGGCGTTGCGGCTTTAGCGACTGGTGTCACAGGTGGCGCAGGAACCGCAGCTGGCGGCGCGGACGGTGGCACTACATCCTTGGTTGCATCACCTGATGTCTTGATGCCGTCCAGTGCGAGAAGCCACCACAACAAAATGGCGATGATAAGAACGCCGCTGATGATCACAGGTAGATAGCTGGACATGTTGTTTTCCCCCAAAAGTCGCAGAATAATGCCCTGAGTTACGCAATTTTGTCAAAGTGGGAAAGGGCTAATCTACGGCTCCCTGTTTCAAATGTCAGTCGCGCTAGATGCAGCCTCACGTGCCACCTCGCGCCAACCAATATCCCTTCGGCAAAAGCCATCCGGGAATTTGATGCCGTCCACTGCTGCGTAAGCCGCAGCCTGCGCCTGCATGACCGTTGCACCTGTGGCGGTGACGTTGAGCACGCGCCCACCGGCAGCTTTCAACTGGCCGTCAACTTCCATGGTGCCCGCATGAAATACTTTCGCGCCCGAGACGCCGGCCAGATCAACGCTTCCACCCTTTTGGGGTGACTCAGGGTAGCCACTGGCCGCCATGACGACCGTCAACGCCGCCAGCGATGAAAACAGCGGGGCCTGCGCCTGCGCCAATGTCCCCGTCGCCACGGCCAACATCAATGCAACCAGGTCACCTTCAAACCTGCTCATCAGGGCCTGACATTCGGGGTCGCCAAAACGCGCATTATATTCGATCAGCTTGGCACCTTCGTCGGTCAGCATCAGGCCGGCAAACAACACCCCCGAATAAGGCATTTCGTTGGCCGCCATATAAGCCACCGTTGGCTTTATGATCCGGTCCATCACCTGCGCCTGCAAATCGTCGGTCAGGACAAAGGCCGGTGAATAGGCCCCCATTCCGCCGGTATTTGGTCCAGTATCGCCATCGCCCACGCGCTTGTGGTCCTGCGCTGATCCAAAGGCGACGACATCACGGCCGTCGGTCAGTGCAAAGAAACTCGCTTCCTCGCCCGTCATGAATTCTTCAAGGACCACAGACGCGCCGGCGTCCCCAAAACCGCCACCAAACATGTCTTCAATGGCTGCCTCGGCCTGCACCCGCGTTTCTGCAATGATGACGCCTTTGCCAGCCGCAAGGCCGTCTGCCTTGATAACATAAGGCGCGGCAAAGCCATCAAGACCAGCAAGCGCCGATGCCTTGTCAGCATGACGGGCATAGCCGGCGGTTGGAATATTTGCCGCCGCGCACATGTCTTTGGTGAAACCCTTGGACCCTTCAAGCTGCGCCGCTTTTTGATTTGGACCAAAGACGGGGATGCCTGCATCGCGCAAGCTGTCGCCAAGGCCGCCAACCAGAGGCGCTTCGGGCCCAACCACAACCAGTCCAACATCATGGCCTGCGCAGAATGCGATGGCAGCAGCGTGGTCAGCGACGTTGAGATCAACAAGTTCGGCTTCTTCGGCTATCCCGGGATTGCCCGGCGTGGCAAAGAGTGTATCGCAGAGCGGCGATTGCGCGAGCTTCCACGCAAGTGCATGTTCGCGACCGCCCGAACCGATGAGCAAGATATTCATGTCCGCAAATGACCCCTTTGAAAATGCTGACCCGCAAGTCGCCCGCCTGTTAGCCGAGGAGCGCCCCGGCGACAATGCCCAGCCCTTGAGCGTGTCGGAACTGTCGCTTGCGCTGAAGCGCACGGTTGAAGACCGTTTTGGCCATGTGCGAGTCCGCGGGGAGATTTCGGGTTTCAAGCGCGCGGCATCGGGGCATATCTATTTCAGCCTGAAAGACGACAATGCGCGGCTGGATGCCGTGATGTGGAAGGGCGGTGCAGCGCGGCTTCCCTTCGCACCCGAAGATGGGCTTGAAGTCGTCGCGACGGGCAAGCTTACCACATATGCCGGCCGTTCCAATTACCAGATCGTCGTCGACAGCCTTGAGGTTGCGGGCGAAGGCGCGATGATGCTCTTGTTCGAAAAGCTGAAGGCGAGGCTCTCGGCAGAAGGGCTGTTCGCGCCAGAACGCAAGAAGAAATTGCCCTCGCTGCCGCGCACCATTGGCGTCGTCACATCTCCCACTGGCGCAGTTATCCGTGACATATTGCACCGGCTTGCCGACCGGTTCCCGACTCATGTCATCATCTGGCCCGTATTGGTGCAGGGCGAAGGATCCGCCGCACAAATTGCGCGGGCCGTGAACGGTTTCTCCGCCATGCCTCAGGATGGTGCAACCCGCCGCCCAGACCTTGTAATTGTTGCGCGCGGCGGTGGGTCGATTGAGGACTTATGGGCCTTTAACGACGAAGCCGTGGTCCGTGCAGTCGCCAATTGCACGATTCCGATCATTTCCGCGGTCGGGCATGAAACGGATACCACATTGTGCGATTTTGCCGCCGATCTGCGTGCTCCTACGCCGACTGCGGCAGCAGAAATGGCTGTCCCGGTGCGCAGCGACCTGTTGGAGCGCGTTGGACAATTGGGATTGCGCATGTCCCATATTATTCGCAGGCGCGTAGACTTGGCTGCCGAACGGCTTGAGGCACAAAGGCGCCTGATGCCGCGCATGTCGGATCTTGCAGCACCGCACCAACAACGCACCGATGATCTTGCCGAACGGCTTCGCCAATCGCTGCGCACCCGCGTTGGCCGCGCGGAAATTGCCTATTCAGGGCCGGCGATGATGCTTCACCCCCGCTTGTTGCAACGGCGCGTTGATCAGGCGCAGCAGCGGCTTGACGGACTGACTCGGCTTGTGGGCAGCCTGCATCCCGAGGCTCCGTTGAAGCGCGGCTTTGCGCGCGTCACGAATGCCGATGGCAAGACCATCATGACACGTGATGCTGCGGTCGAGGCAGGCGAGGTCATTCTGCGATTTGCCGACGGTGAAGTGGGCAGCACTGTGCACGGTGCAACGCCTGCCCGGCCAGCACCGCCTAAGCCAGCCAAGCCAGGCATCAATCAAGGCAATCTGTTCGACGGTTGAAGGGGTGCATTGCCCATTGTCGTTCGATGCGCCATAATGCGCGCATGCTGATGTCATCCAAGAACAAAGTCGCCCGCCTGCATTATATGGCCAACAGTTTCCGGTTGCTCACGGCTGGCGACCATGTCGTATGTGCCGTGACCGGACAAAGCATCCCGCTTGAAGAATTGCGCTATTGGAGCGTAGTGAAGCAGGAGCCTTATGTAAGCGCAGAAGCGTCTGCACGCGCCACGTTGACCAAGGGCTAAATCTTTGGCGCGCTCAAGTCGGGCTTTTCTTTGCGGCTTCCTTGTGCCCTGCTCACTGGCCGCCGCGCCTCCACAACAGGTTCACATTCTACCCGCGCCTGCAAGTGCACCGGCTGAGCATCCCTCCGATGGATTTTTGATATCCGGGGCGGCAGTGCAAGGCGGCCTTCTGTCCGCGCGAGCGCCAAAGGGCACCAAAAGCCTGTTCTTGGGCGGCCAGCAAATCATGCTTGGCGCAGACGGGCTTTTCCTGATGGGCTTTGACCGCGACGCACCGGCGCAGGTCAGTCTTGTGGCGACATTGGCTGATGGCCGCAAAGTGGAACGCCTTATTTCAGTCGCCCCGGGCAATTGGCATATCGAAAATGTTGCCGCCAATTATACGGGCGGGGCAAAAAGCTCAGCGGAATTTGAGGCGCGGCGTGGTGCCGAACTCGCGCGGATTGAAGCCGCGCGGGCCATTGGCCATGACAGCAATGGCTGGCGGCAGCAATTCATCCGGCCAGTAAAAGGGCGCATATCGGGTCTTTTTGGCGCACAGCGGGTCTATAATGGCACACCCGGAACCTATCATAATGGCATGGACATCGCGGCCCCCCAGGGCATGGAATATGTTGCGCCCGCAGACGGCGTCGTCATCCTTGCCGCGCGCGATGAATTTACCCTGGAGGGACATTTGCTGATGATCGACCATGGCATGGGCCTTAACAGCGCTTTCTTGCACAGTTCCGAACTGCTCGTCAAAGAAGGCGATGTTGTCAGGCAGGGGCAAGTCATCGGTCGTGTCGGTGCCACAGGCAGGGCGACCGGGCCGCATTTGCACTGGGGTATGAAGTGGAATGGCGCAAGGGTCGATCCAAAGCTTTTAATAGCGACACCTTAAGCCCGGCTAGCTCGCCTTTGCGCCGCTAATCGTGGCAAAAAGTGGTGGCCCTGCAAGCCGGTTCCCGCCAGCGGCGGCAGAACTTCCCCCGATGGATAAAAATGACACCGGTTGCCCGGCTGCCGCCATCAGATAGGGGGATACGCGGCGATTGGTGCACAGACCGCCGTTTCCATCGCTTACAAGGCGTTGTTCGAAAACCACCCCTTGCTGACCCTCTTCCGAACGTACGACAGTCGATACCGCAAGCTGTCCATCGCCAAGATCGAGCACAAATTTTGTGCCAACCGGGACGTCGTAAATGCCCTCGATGAGCGCACCTGAAATCGAAAGGCTGCGTAGCACAACTTCGTAACTGTGGTTATCGTGAATCGCCGCGATCTTTCGGTACATCGTCAGGCGGTCTGCGCGCTGCACAGCGGGCCCCGCTGGCTCAATGATCCAATCGCCGGCCGCGCAACGTTCAAGCAAGGTCTCATTGTTGACCGCTCGGCTGTAGACATAACCTTGCACATGACTCACCCCCAGATCGCGGATTAACGCCAGCTGGTCGAGCGTCTCAATACCTTCTGCGGTGGTTTCCATGTCGAGCGCATCGGCCAACGCAACAATCGCAGCGATGATCGCACCGTTGCGCGAACCTGGCTCGGTCGCACCCCTGACAAAGCTTTGGTCGATTTTGATCCTGTCGAACGGTGCCGTTTTCAAATAGCCAAGTGACGAGTAACCCGTCCCGAAATCGTCCAGAGCCAGCCGAACGCCTGTCTTCTTGAGCGCTGCAAAGATGCTGTCCGTGTCAGGCGATTCCTGAAGGAAGACCCCTTCCGTAATTTCAAGCTCAAGTTGCGCTGGCGGCAATCCGCTTGCGGCGAGCGCATTTTCAATCACCTTTGGCAACGTTCCGGTGGCAAATTGACTCGGGGAAACATTGACCGCTACCTTCATCTTGCCTGGCCATTTTGCAGCCTCGATGCATGCACGCTGCAAGGCCCATTCGCCGAGCGCGCCAATGAGGTTTGCTTCTTCAGCGATGGGGATAAACAATGACGGCATGATCATTCCGCGCTCGGGATGATTCCATCGCATCAATGCCTCAAAGCCCGAAACAATATTGGTTTTGGCGTCAACGACAGGTTGATAAGCCATCTCCATCTGGTCGCCGCCAAGTGCATCGCGCAGATCCTCTTCAAGGATCCGGCGATCTTCAGCAGCCTGAAGCAGATCACTGGAATAGAAACGGAACCGTCCGCGCCCTCCGCCTTTTGCCGCGTACAATGCAAGATCGGCATTTCGGATAAGGTCTTCACTGACGCGGCCATCAAAGGGGCTGACTGCAATGCCAACCGATGCCCCAATGATACAACGGCAACCGTCAACGGAATAAGGTTGCGACAAGGATCGGATGATCTGGTCGGCGATGCTCCCCAATGCTTCGCGGTCTTCGACGTCGGGCAGGATTATCTGGAATTCATCCCCGCCAAGTCGGCTGATCTTTTCACGGTCACCGATGGTCTTGACCAGCCGTCCGGCAACCTGTTTCAGCAATGCGTCCCCGGCCGGGTGCCCCAGCGTGTCGTTAACCTGCTTGAAACGATCGAGATCGATTAACATGACCGCGCATGCACGTTTCTGAAGCTTGAATGCTGACAAAGTCGTGTCGAGCAGTTTCGACATCCGGAAACGGTTCAAAAGACCCGTTAGCGAATCATAGGTGGCAAGTTTTGAATTGTCCTGGGCCGAACGCCGCAGTTTCGTGATGTCCGTTCCGCTTCCGCGAAAGCCTGCGAAATTGCCCGCTCCGTCCTGAAAGGGCTGTCCGGAAACTGACCACCAGATCTCGTCGCCTTGGGCCGCTGCCTGAAGCGGAAGATCGTCAAATTTTGACTGCTTTGTCAGGATGAACGGCAGCGTGCGTTGATTGGCTTCGTGTTCTGCCGCCTGAAACAGATTAAGAAACGGCTGCCCCAATATCTCTGCCGGCTCTTTGTTTAAAAGCGTGGCTGCCGGTGTGCTTATATAGGTGACCAGGCCATCTGCATCCGTGGCCCAAAACCAGCCACGGCCGCTTGCCTCGAAATTGCGCAATAACAAAATGGCGTCATGGGGTGAACCAAATGCCGCACTGTCAAATGTTTCCAAATCATTTTTGGATGCGGTCCATCGCTGCAAAAAGCCACGCTTCTCAACCAAAGATGATTTTGCGTTACGCGCCATATCCGATGAACTATTCACTGACATTAATGGTGATTCTTTCCTGTCCTGCCGCAGAATAGCGCCCTGATGTTGCTGAAAGGTAAACAGAAATTCTGGCTAAGCTCATGTAAAATGGTTATTTTCTTGTAACCCTAACAAGCTGTTGATGATGCACTTGCGCGTAATTTGCCAATAACAGTGACAATCCATTGGAACCAATGATGCTCAACGTCATTTTAACACTAATAAACAATGTCGCAGAGTGAAGGTGATGGGTAAGACTATACTTATCGTAGAAGATGAATTCTTGGTGGCGCTTAATTTAAGCCATATTCTGAATGCGTTGGGTTTTAAAACCGTCGGTATTGCGCCCGATGCGGAAACGGCTACGCGTTTGGCGAACGAAAAGCCGGACTTCGCGCTCGTTGATGTAAATTTGCGCGATGGCGAAACCGGGCCAGCGATTGGCCGCATGCTCGCGCAACAATATGGTGCTGCGGTATTGTTTGTCACGGCTAATCCGGCTTGTCTGGGTGACGGCATAGAAGGCACCATTGGCTGCATTTCGAAACCGCTGGATGAATTTGAGGTAGAAACCGTGCTTGAGTATTTGACCAGTTATCAAAACGACAATTCGGTCACGCCCCCGCCTTCATTGCGTATCTTCAAAAACCGGCAGAATTAGGTCATATCGTCAGCGGCACTGAACCGGCAAGGCTGATTTACAGATAGGCCGTTGGCAGCGTCATCCGGACCTTAAGTCCAGATGTATCCCAGATACGTTCAATCCGGCCGCCCAACTGGCTGGTGATCCCGATTTCTGACAATTGCGTGCCGAAGCCACTACGTTCCGGAGTTCCCATGACGGGCGGTCCTCCGGTTTCCGTCCAGGACATGACAATGTCGTCGCCCTGCTTATGCGTTCTGATCTCCACCTGCCCATTGAGCGAGGCGAGCGCGCCATATTTCATAGCATTCGTCGCCAGTTCATGGATGACCAACGCGATCGGCGTCGCGCTGCGCTCACCAACAGCCACATCGGTGCCAGTAACAATGCAACGCGCCACGCCGTCCATGTCATATGGCTTCAGAATTTCGTTCAGCAGGCCGTGCAGCGAGCCAAATTCATGACCGGTGTCTGACAGCACGCTATGCGGACGCGCAAAGTTATGCGCACGCCCCAAGGCTGATATCCGCGACGCCAGCTGCCTTGCATATCCGGCCGTTGGTTCTTCCTTTGGCGATGAAAGCCCGATCAGACCAGCAACCACGGCGAAAATATTCTTGATACGATGGCTGAGCTCCTTGCTCATCAGTTCCGTGCGCTCGGCGATCAATTTGCTTTCATGAATATCGGTATATGTGCCAATCCACCGCAAAATTTGGCCATGATCGTCGCGGACCGGCATCGCCCGGCCCAAGGTCCACCGATATTCACCCGTTACATGGCGCAGCCGGTATTCGATTTCATAATCCTCACCGGTAGCGATACTTTCCTGCCATTTTTGGGTGATGGCTTCGCGGTCTTCTTCCAGGAAACAATCCATCCAGCCTGCGCCGTGCGGCGCGCCATAAGGCGTGCCAGTGCATTCGTACCAACGGGCGTTGTAATATTCGTGCTGCCCGTCTGCGGTTGTTGACCACACCATCTGCGGCAACGCATCGGTCAAGACCCGAAATTTCGCTTCGCTCACGGCCAGCGCCTCTTTGGCGCTTTTTTCGCTTTCAAACTCCGTATTCGTGCCGACCCAACGGACGACTTGACCATTGGCGCCAAGCACCGGGACGATCCGGGTGAGAAACTGTCGAAACAGCCCGTCCGCACCGCGCAGGGGAAATGTCATTTCAAACGGTTCACCTTGCGCAATGGCACGTGTCCAGTTTTCAAGGACCGTCGGCAGCTCCAACGGATCATGGACTGATTGCCAACCCCAACCTTCAAGCGATTCAGGTGTAGATCCACAATAATCATGCCAGCGGCGATTGTACCAATAAATGTAGCCATCACCGCGCGCGATCCAGCACAAAGCGGGAATCGCGTCAGCCAACAGACGATATTCCGCTTCTCCCACTGCGGCCGGAGCTTCGGGGCTTAGAATATCGGGACTGCTTAACGGCGCCTGCCAGTAATCATGTACTGTGACAACCGAAGATTTACGATCTTGTTTAATCATGCGGGATATTTCTGTTCCAATCGGAATCCAGGGCAACGGCATAAGACAGTTTTCTGGATGGATCCATTATGACATTTTTTCGTACAAGACAGATATACCGCAGGTATATTCACCCCAGATGAACGGTAGAATGTGGCTATTTTGAGCTCAATTTCCAGAAGTTCTTTATAAGTTACAGCAAATTAACGGACTTTGGTGCACGAAGCTGATCTACGCGGCGATTTCAGTTGGTCCGGTTTGCGCAACCGTCTGGCGGCCGCCGAAACAATATGCGAGGCCATGCGTTGAATCGACCTAAGGCACAAAAAGGAGATTCGACATGGACACACGACATCACGACATCGAGACGGTAAATGACCTCATCAAGACCACCATTGACAGTGTCGATGGCTATCGCTCCGCAGCTGAATCGGCAGACAGTGGACAGTTCCAGTCCATCTTTTTTGAACGCGCAAACGAACGTCAGCGCGTTGCCGAAGAATTGCGCGTGCATGTCCGCTCACTTGGCGGCGAACCAGAAGATGACGGATCAATTTTGGCGGGCGCACATCGTGCATTCATGAATTTGCGCGATGCAGTCACTGGTTTGGATGATCAAGCTGTGATCGCTGAGGTGGAGCGCGGTGAAGATCATATCAAAGCCAAATTTGAATCGGCGCTGGAAGATAATAATCTCGGCACCGAAACCCGAACACTTATCAGCCAAGGCTATGACTCGGTAAAATCGGGGCATGATCAGATGCGCGACCTGAAAAACGGCATGCGTGCCGTTTAAGCCAGCGCAATAATGCAGCTACAACAGGCTGCCTATTCATAAGGAGGGGCCCCGCAGCATCATGTCGCGGGGTCCTTTTTTTGCGATGTCACGAAAAATATCAACCCGTCCAAACGAAAACACCCCGACACTAGGCCGGGGTGTTAAGTTGCTGGTCTAGGGGGGGGGAGGGCGACCAGCAGGTCAACGCATGGCTTTAACCAATTGTTGGCCAGTAATATGAACTTTGAACAAGGCAAACGCCTATATCAAAAAAAGGTTCCATCAATTTATGCCGCCTTTGAATCTAAATCGACGTCGCGGTGCATGAGCAGCGCCTGACCGATCGTCGCGATAACGGTTTCCGGTTCAAAAGGCTTTGTTATCAAATAGGTAGGCTCGGGACGCTCACCCGTGAGCAAACGCTCTGGAAACGCAGTAATAAAAATGACTGGTACTGTTTGTTCGGCCAAAATGTCCTTTACAGCATCAATACCGCTCGAACCATCTGCTAAGCTGATATCAGCCAACACAAGTTCTGGTCGTTCGTCACGTGCCTTGGCTACGGCTTCCGCACGGGTGCGTACAATTGCGATCGCCTCATGGCCCAAGCTTTCCACAATCTGCTTGATGTGCAAAGCGATGATAGATTCGTCCTCAATAATCAGAACGCGCGCTGACAATGCATCTTCAATCGCGGTGCGGGCCGCCACGACATGCTGGCTTACCTCGTCTTCACCAATATTCAAAATGGCCGCAACTTCCGAAATCGTAAAACCCTCGACGGTTGACAATAAAAGACTTTGCCGACGCTGGATCGGAAATTGCGCGATAACACCGCTGCGTCCGCGCGACTCCAAGGGCGCAATCATTTCACTTTTCCAGATGCGGTGAAACGTCCGAAACAATTCGGTTTTGACCAATGCGGTTTCGTCCCACTCGTCAGGCGCTTCCAACAAAGCCTCAAGCGTTTCCCGCACGGCTGCGTCGCCAAGTGTTTGTGAACCAGTTAATGCACGTGCGTAACGCCTCAGATATGGCAATTGCGATGCCAGTTGTTGTCTAAATGACATAGTTGCTCCCTTTTCTAGCCCGGGTAATACGCCCCAAATGCAATTTTGTTCCCATGCGATGGAACAATATCATGTTTCGCGGCTTAAAAGCGCATGGAAATATATCAGGCACGTGCAACGTTGTGTATTGAACTATGCGAATAATGACAGATTATGGTCACTCGGGGTCGGGATCCATTCCGGGCACGTTCAAGGGTGGAGAGGGACAATTGGGCAACAAATCAGGAAAAGGGAAACCTGGCTTCGTGAGCGGAGGCTTGGATTCAGAGTTTGACCCTCTTACTGCAGCATTGCGCCAGATGCACGACAACATAGCTAATGAACCAGTTCCTGACGATTTTCTTGATCTTCTGGACCAGATCGATGCCAAAATGTCGGCTAATAAGAAATTCTCGTGAGCGCCCCGTCGTTGGCGTCGCCCCCTAGAACAGACGCAAAAGATGCGTCCGACGATTTTCGGAGGCAAATGGTTGCGCTTATTCCCTCGTTGCGTGCATTCGCGCGCGGTCTGTGTGGAAATCGGGAATTGGCGGACGACCTTGCGCAAGAAGCAATGATGCGTGCCTGGGCCGCACATGAGAGCTTTACACCGGGTACAAATTTCCGGGCATGGATGTTTATGATCCTGCGCAACCAGTTTTACACCACCATGCGCAAAAATTCGCGCATGACCAGCTGGGACCCGGAAGCAGCCGAACGGTTGCTTGTCGAGGCTCCGCCCCAGCAACACCATATTCACGTGAGCGATGTCGAAAAAGCACTGCAAAAATTGCCTGCGGAGCAGCGCGAAATCCTCATGCTGGTTGGCGCAGGGGGTGCCAGTTACGAAGAAGCCGCCGAAATCACCGGTTGCGCCATTGGAACGGTCAAAAGCAGACTGGCCCGAGGCAGGGTTGCGCTTGCGGCCCTCATCAACGGCCCGGATGAAGCTGTGCTGAAAAAACCTGTGCCTGCAAAAGCAGTTCAAGTCGGGCCCGGCGAGAACGCTATCGCCAATTCCGGCCCCAATTCCGGGATTTAACGATTACATTCCAACTGCCGAGGATTTAGGTGGCTTTTTCCAGACCATTGACGATGCGGCAGGGGCTTATCTTGGTCGTATTCGCCGCGTTGCTCCCTGTCGTGGTCGTAAGCTTTTTCCAAGGTCTGGCCACGCTTGAAAATACGAAAAAACTGGCATTTGGTCGGTTAAGTGCAACTGCGAGCGCCGTCGCGGAACGCGAACGTGACCCGTTTGTGATCGCGCAGCATCTACTGCTGGCCCATGCGTCGAACAGAGACGTCAGGCAGATGACAGATGACTGCAGTTATGCCTTGCGCGCCTCCCTAAGTGATTATCCGCCAGTCACGAATATCGGGCGCATCGACGCCCAAGGAAATGTGCGTTGTTCGGCACTTCCGTCGCCGGGAAACGTCAATCTCGCCAATTCAGGCTGGTGGCAGCGCGCTGTCAGGGCCAAAGGTATGATGATTACCAAAGTACCGATTTATGCACCAATTTCAAAACGGGAAGTGTTGGTCCTCAGTTTGCCGTTGCGCGATGCAAATGGTCAAACCGAGGGAACATTAAGCGCCGCCGTTGACATTGGTTACCTGCAACAAATCCTGAATGATGCAGCAGCGGGCAATTCTGGGAAACTCGCCATTGTGACGCGTGATGGCTCGATTGTAGCAAATGGCCGGCAGCAGTTGCCTTTCAAGCCAGATGGCACTGGGCCTTTAGACCAGCCAATCGAGATCAGCGACAGCAATGGCATGCAATGGATGTACGTGTTGCGCAAATTATACGGTTCCGACTTGTTTGTGGTCTACGCCGAGCGGCGGGATCAGTTGATGGGAAGCGCAATATCTCAAGTACGTGCAAGTATATTGTTGCCTCTGATCTCTATTCTACTCGCATCCATTGCGATCTGGGTCGGCACAAATCGGCTGGCCCTGATATGGCTGCGCGAACTGCGCGGCGTTTCGGGGCGATTTGCAAAGGGCGATTTCACTGGAGACCGCGAACGGTTTGAGCGGGCGCCTGAGGAAATCGCAGCTTTCAGCTCAGACTTGCACAGCATGGCTGACGTCATTGACCGTCGAAACGCTGATCTTATGCAAGCGTTGGAAGCGAAAAACCTGTTGACCCGCGAAGTCCATCACCGGGTGAAAAACAATCTTCAGATCATCAACAGCCTGTTGACGCTTCAATCCGGCCGCGTGCGCGACAGCGCGGCGAAAGAGGTTTTGGCGCAGACGCGTGCGCGGATCAATGCCCTGGCACTCATCCATCGGCTCTTGTACGAACAGGATAATGGCTACGAGACTGGCCAGGTTTCGATCGATAATCTCATGGTCGAACTCTGCACGCAGTTGCGCGGTGCAAGTCGATCATTGTCGCATATCGATTTGCACTGCGACGCCAGCAACAATCCAGTGCCCATTGATTACGCGGTACCACTCACGCTGTTTGTGGTGGAGGCTGTAACCAATGCTTTTCGCCATGCATTTCCCGACGGAAGGCGCGGCAATGTCAATCTGAAGTTTCAGGTCGATGGCAATAGCGCGATTCTTGATATTTCAGACAATGGCCAAGGCTATGTCATTACAGATGAAGCTGGCCAGATGGGCACCGAATTGATGCGCGGTTTTGCCACACAGGTGGACGGCACTTTGTCTATTGAAAGTACCCAGGGTGCAGGCACGCAGGTTATCTTGAAGTTTCCGCTGCCGAATATAATGCCGCGTTAGCAGCTGAGCACAGCTTCAAGAATGTCTGCACAGGGAGAATGGGATGTCGGGGAAATTCCTGGTTCGGAAATTAAATGCGTTTCTTCCCTTACGCGCCGAAGGCGAAATTGCCCTGGAGGCATTGGCAACAAAGCGCGTTAGATCGCTGCAGCGCGGCCATGACATTATTCGAGAAGGTGAGGACCCCAAAACGGTCAACCTGATCGTCGACGGCTGGGCGTGCCGCTACAAGATTCTGGAAGATGGCAGGCGACAGATTTTGGCGTTTTTCGTGCCGGGTGACCTCGCCGATTTGCACGTCTATATTCTCGACGCGATGGATCACTCCATTGGTTCAATCACACCTTTGCAATATGCGATGTTTACCCCAACCGAGTTTGAAAAACTCGGCGACGAACATCCGCGAGTCCTGCGCGCTTTGTGGTGGGATTCGCTGCTGACGTCGTCGATCCAGCGAGAATGGCTGGTATCCGTGGGACAGCGCAACGCTGTGGAAAGTTTGGCGCATCTGGCCTGCGAGCTGTTTCTACGTCTTAAAATGGTCGGGCTGGCGGAAGATGGCCTTTGTCGCTTTCCGTTGACTCAGTCGGACATCGGCGATGCGCTCGGCATGACCCAGCCGCATGTCAGCCGGACAATCAAGGATCTCAACGCCAGTGGTGTCGCGACTATCCAGCGTGGAACGTTACGCGTGAACGATCTTGACGGATTGCGCAAGCTGGCCTTGTTCAATCCTAATTATCTTCATCATCTTTACGAAGCCGCTCTTTAGCGCTGGTAAAAAAAGGACCCGCCAGTTTCCTGACGAGCCCTTATTCTGCCTGAGGCGGGACGATTACTTGTCCTGCTTGTCCGCATTGTCTTCCATGGCGTCAGCTTTTGCGTCGCCCGCTTCACGGACGGCTTGAGCTTTGTCTTCCATCTTGTTTTCGGCTGCAGAGTCTACGCCGTCAACTTGGTTATCAAGGGTATCAGCCTTGTCTTCCATGGCGTCAGCCTGTGTTTCTGCATTGTCACGAACGGCATCAGCCTGATTTTCCTGTGCATTTTCTTTTGCACCGTCACAAGCGCCGAGTGTCGCAAACGACAAAGATGCCGCGAGAATGATAATGGATTTCTTCATAAATTTACCCTCTTATAATGTTTAGCGGACACGGCCGCGACGGAACATGTTGACGATTGCCAACAGAACAACTGCACCCAAGAACGAGGCGATCAACGAGCGGATGTCGAACGCACCGCTGGTGATAGGCGCGCCGCCAATCAATGGAGTGATGATAAAGCCTGCCAAAATGGCGCCCACGATGCCAACGATGACGTTCAAGAAAATGCCTTGTTGACCATCCGTGCGCATTACAATGCTGGCCAGCCAGCCCAAAATGCCACCGACGACCAGAAGTATAATGATATTCATGTTAATTCTCCCTTTCAGAGTGCGAGGGAAAACATCGTTCGGGTCATTTGGTTCCAACTTTGTCAAAACCACGCTCATGCGAACATATTGGGGGGCGTTCAGAGGAACCGTAGTCGTCTTTCGCTGTTTCATCTTCTCAAGCGGAATTTTCAAAAATCCTAAAGCGAGGAAGCTATGGCACAATCTGAAACACCCAAAAAACCGACTGCACATGTGGATGATAAACGTCCGAATAATGCACGGCACACAAACGGCGCGAAGCCTAATGGAAAAGCAAGTGCCAAGTCCGCGCAGTCGCGAAAAAATGGCAAATCGTCCTCTGAACTTCCTACATGGCTTGCGCCGGTCATGTCGCTGTTAAGCGTCGGTGTGGCCGTTGGCGCCGGGCTGTATGCAACCCGCGACAAGTGGATGCCGCAATTTGACAAGGCCAAGGAAGACTTTTCAGCCGCCTTTGCCGATGATGAGACCGATCTGGAAAATTTTGACCAGACCCGCCATGCGGGCGTTGACTCGATGCGCGATAATCCGGGCGACGATTGGTGCGAAGTTGACGACATGTCGGACGCGTCTTTTCCGGCAAGTGACCCGCCTTCCTTCACACCCGGGACGGCGTCTTAAGCGCGTTAAGCCTGCGATTCTCCGATCGTCTATCTGGCGGAACCGCAATCAACATATGACGCAAGAAAAAAGGGCTGTCGGCACATATGCGGACAGCCCTTTTTCTTGAGTTCAGCAACTGGGTTAATTCAGCAACTCGCCTTCAGGCGGCGGCGATTCCACTGGGGTCTCGCTCGGGATGCTTCCGGGAAAATCGGTGTCACCCTGATCGGGCGTGACTTCGTCCGGCGTCGTTCCCGGGACCTCATTGGGCGGGCTATAAGGCTTGGGATCAGGGTCAGTCATGGCTTGCATATTCATCATCATATCACTCCAAGATAGGCTATAATCATTGCAACGACCGCAAGGGCCAACGAAACTGCCAGAACATAACGCAGCCCAACGCCAGTCTTGCCGGCCCGGGCATCTTCTTTTTCAATTCTCACACAGTTTCTCCTTCATGCAAATTGCCAAAGGGTAACGTCTCAGACGCAGCTTCGTTCAAACTGCGGGCCACTCATTGCTGATTTGCGTCAATCAACGCCATCAAGCGCTGCTCGCTCGCGACGAGGCCCTTGTTCCGCCGGACTTGCAGTGCTGCAAAAATGGCAGCGGGATCTTCAGCGGTTGCAACATCCAGCACCGCTGGATGCACATAGCTTTTGCGCGCAATCGCCGGCGTGTTCCACAGGACGCATGACGCCGCTTCGCAGGCAATGCGGATGCTTGGCTTCTTGGCCTTGCGCAAGGCTTCCAGCGCAGCAACACTGCCATGCCAGGTGCGAAACATCTTGGCGCTGATATGGTCGACCCCGGTCTGGTCCTTGAGCCAGGCGTTGACGTCCCCGCTGTCCAGCGGATGCACTTCGCCATCCGCGCCGATATATTGAAACAGGCGCTTACCGGGCAGGTCGTGGATTTTCTCGAGGATTCGCTGCAGCCTTTTGTCGGTCACGGTGCACCGCACCTTCTTGCCGCCTTTTGCCGTATATTGCAGCTTCAGCCGGTCCTTATCGTATTTTATGTTGCGCAGCATCAATGTGGTCGCACCCTGACTTGTGCGCGAACGGCCGCCAATACGCATCGCGGTATGGTCAAGCAAACGCACTACGGCTGCTATCGCCACTTCTTTGGCAAAAACGTCGCTGCGCTTGGCGCCAGACAATAATGTTTCAACCGAACGGCGCACCCGTGGCAGCGCGGCCCCAAAGCTATGGAGATTATCGAACTTGGCCGTGCTGCGCGCCTCGCTCCAAAGTAAATGGTAACGATATTGCTTGCGATTGGCATCATCCAGACCCGTCGCCTGGATATGACCATTTGGGTTGGCGCAAATCCACACGTCACGATATGCCGGCGGCACGGCCAGTGCCTTTATGCGCGCAAGATCGCCCTTGGCGCTGATCGCTTTGCCTGCCGGGTCCAGATAGCTAAACCCCTTGCCGCGCCGAACGCGGGCAATGCCGGGGTCGGCGTCCGATACATAAATCAACTCTGCGTGCATGTGATGGCTACGAAATGGCCTGCAAAGGTGAATCCATGCGCTTCGACTTCAAATTGCATTGCATATCTGACATCGCGCATCTCCTTTGGTGATCGGACCGTCTGTCTCGACACCGGACTGAAACCGGACAGAAAGGCGAATGTTCCGCTGTACAATGGTCGCGCGCTATCGACCATGACGCCCGCATCGGAAACTGATTTGCAGCGCGGATATAATCACGGCTTGCCGTGCCGCTTTTGTGTGATAGCAATGGGCCATGGGTGGATTTCCTTTTAGCGCGATCGTCGGACAGGACGAAATGAAGCGCGCATTGTTAATAGCTGCAGTCGATGCACGCATTGGCGGCGTCATGATCTTTGGCGACCGGGGCACGGGCAAATCGACGGCGGCGCGGGCCTTGGCCGCGACCTTGCCGCTGATCAAGATTGTCGAAGGATGCAGGTTCAACTGCGACCCCGACCAGCCGCATGACTGCCCCGACCATTGCAGCAGCAACCGTGCGCGCAAGATTTCGGTGCCATTTGTCGATCTGCCTCTGGGTTCGACCGAGGACCGCGTGCTCGGATCACTCGACCTGGAACGCGCGCTTGCGCATGGCGAGAAACAGTTTGAACCCGGCCTCCTTGCCAAGGCCCATCGCGGCTTTCTCTATATTGACGAGATCAACCTGCTTGAGGACCATGTCGTCGACCTGTTGCTGGATGTGGCGGCATCGGGCGAAAATCTCGTCGAGCGCGATGGCCTCAGCATCCGGCACAAGGCGCGCTTTGTCCTCGTTGGCAGCGGCAATCCCGAAGAGGGCGAATTGCGCCCGCAATTGCTTGACCGCTTTGGCCTTTCGGTCGAGGTCCGCACCCCGCAAGATATTGCGCAACGCGTCGAGATCATGAAACGCTGCGATGCCAATGAACAGGATGGGGTAGGCTTTACCGAGGCTTGGGCAGCCGAGGACGCCAAGGTGCTTCGCCGCATCGCCCGCGCCAAGGCTGCCTTGCCAACTGTCGATACGCCCGAAAGCATCCTGTCCGACATGGCTGAACTGTGCAAAGCGGTCGGTGCTGACGGGCTGCGCGGCGAGCTTACCTTGATGCGCGCAAGCCGCGCGGTGGCTGCACTGGACGGCAAGAAAACCGTTACGCGCGCGCATCTCAAATCGATTGCGCCACTTGCGCTTCGGCACAGGTTGCGGCGCAATATCCTCGATGAGACAGGATCAACGGTTCGCATCGAACGCGCGCTGGAGGAGCTTTTCGGGTGAGCGACGCACCGTCACATGATGTGACCATCAGTGACGCAGAATTGGCGCTTCAGCTCTTTGTCCGGTCGCCATCGAACTTTGGCGGCATCATCTTGCGCGGCGA
>JANMJX010000091.1:0-53371 GCA_031371575.1 Sphingomonadales bacterium | reverse complement strand
TCAAAGCCGTTGTCGCGGATGACTTCCATCAGCGACAGGCCGTTTTCGGCTTCAACCTCGCGGCCCTCGCCATTACGTGAAATTACGGTGACCTTGGCCATGCGCTGCTCCCTTATTCTCGAATAAAGTCGGACTGATAGGTTGCAGCCTTGCACATGTGAAGCCCTAATTTGATGGGGATAAGTCCGGCGCTGCCCTTGGCCAGCGTGCCACGAATGCTTATGTCCGCAGCCAACAGAATCAGGAAGACCGTTCATGACCGAAAATCGCCACGCCCCCGTTGTCATCATTGGCTCCGGCCCGGCCGGATACACAGCCGCTGTCTATGCAGCGCGCGCAAATCTGACGCCCATGATGATCACGGGTGTCGAGATCGGCGGGCAGTTGATGACTACGACTGAAGTCGACAACTGGCCCGGAGACGATGCGGGCGTGATGGGTCCCGAATTGATGGACCGCATGCGCAAGCACGCAGAACGGTTCGGCACGCGCATCGAAAACGACTATATCGAAAAGGTCGATTTTTCGAAGCGGCCCTTTGTGCTGACCGGCGGAGCAGGGGATTATACGGCGGACTCGGTCATCATCGCGACTGGGGCAAGCGCTCAATATCTTGGCCTGTCGAGCGAAACCGCCTTTATGGGCAAAGGCGTCTCGGCATGCGCAACCTGCGATGGCTTCTTTTACCGGAACAAGCCAGTTGCGGTGATCGGCGGCGGCAACACGGCGGTGGAAGAGGCCTTGTACCTCGCGAACATCGCCAGCCATGTCACTTTGGTCCACCGCCGTGACAGACTGAAGGCGGAGAAAATCCTTCAGGACCGATTATTTGCACGCGAAGCCGAAGGCAAGGTCACCATCAAGTGGAACCACAGGCTCGACGAAGTCCTGGGCGACAATATGGGCGTCACCGGCATGCGCATTGCAGCCACCGACGGCAGCGGCACTGAAGATATCGACCTGCATGGCGTGTTCATCGCGATCGGGCACAAGCCCAACACCGGCATATTCGAAGGGCATCTCGATATGGCTGGCGGCTATATCAAGGTGCGCGGCGGGTTTGAGGGGCAAGCCACCGAAACCAGTGTTCCCGGAGTCTTTGCCTGCGGTGATGTGATGGACCATATCTACCGTCAGGCGTGCACCAGCGCCGGCACCGGATGCATGGCTGCGCTGGACGCAGAGCGGTTTATCGACGCGGTGGCTTAACATTCAGCGCCGATGCGGCGCTTCAAGGCCAGAATAACCTCCCCGACATTGCTGTCTATGGACATACTGTATGATATGTCTAATACAGTTCGAAAGAGGAGATATTCATGGCATTTGATCCAGCGGCTGAAACCGCACGTTATATTGATAGTCTTGGGCCGGAGGCTTTGCAAAAGGCAGCGTCCTACACAATGGCAACCCACTGGCTGATGCTGGCTGGCATCGTGGTCAGCGTTGTTGTTACCTGGATCATCATCCGCGCAGGCTTGCTTGACCGGCTGTCGTCGAAGCTGCAAAATCGCGGCTGGGCGCTTCGGACCTTGCTGGTGTGCGTCGCCTTTTTCCTGATATCGGCAATTATCAGCCTGCCCTGGAGCATATTTCAGGACTGGAGTTTTGAAAAATCCTACGGCCGGACGAGCCAGCCACTGGCTGACTTTCTGGGCCAGAATTTTATTAGCATCGGTCTGTCCAGCCTCCTTGGCGGGCTATTCTTTCTGGGTGTCTACGCGCTGATCCGCCGTGCTGGCAAACGCTGGTGGCTGTGGTCGGGCGGACTGGCGGCATTTGCGGCAGCGGCAACAATATTGCTCTCGCCTGTGCTGATCGAGCCGATTTTCAACAATTACAAGCCGGTGCCTGAAGGCCCCGTTCGCGCGGCGCTTCTGGTCATGGCAGATGAAGCTAGCATCCCGCATGACCGCGTGTTGATGTTTGACGGTTCCCGGCAGTCGAACAATTTCACCGCCAATGTGTCCGGCGTCTTTGGCTCCGCCCGCATTGCGATTTCGGACGTGGCGTTGAAACAGGCTTCGCTTGACGAGGTCAAGGCCGTGACGGGGCACGAGATCGGCCATTATGTGCTTGGTCATGTCTGGCGCATGGTGTTCGTGATCATCTTTATCGCGATGCTTGGCTTCTTTTTGGCAGACCGCTTGTTCGACCGCGTCGCTGCCGCCTTTGGCAGCAAGTCCAAGGTGGGCGATCCAGAAGGCCTGCCGATCCTGTTGCTGATTGTCTCGGTGCTCGGCCTCTTTGCGCAACCTGTCCTCAACGGCGTGACCCGCATGGGCGAGAGCGAGGCTGACGCCTATTCGCTGCGCACGGTCAATCTGCCCGATGCGCTGTCGGCGGCTTTGGTCAAGACCGCAGAATATCGCTATCCCCGCCCGTCAGCGCTACAGGAGGCTATTTTCTACTCGCATCCGTCGGTAGAAAAACGCGTCCGCCGGGCGATGGACTGGAAGGCGCAGCAGCTCAAGAAAGCCGGGACGCCTTAGGCTCCGGCCTTCTTTTCCTGACGGAATTTGTGAAGCAGTGGCTCGGTATAGCCATTGGGCTGCGCAACGCCTTCGAAGATCAGCGCGCGCGCGGCCTTGAGCGCAAGGCTGTCCCCCGTCAGCGTTTCGTAGAGCGGATCGCCTGCATTTTGCGCATCCACCTTGGCTGCCATTTTCGTGAGCGCGGCGTCGACCTGCGCTTCGGTCGCGATCCCGTGAAGAAGCCAGTTGGCGATATGCTGCGAGGAAATACGCAACGTGGCGCGGTCTTCCATCAGGCCTACATCATGGATGTCCGGCACCTTGGAACAGCCGACGCCCTGATCGATCCAGCGCACGACATAGCCTAATATACCCTGAGCATTGTTTTCGAGTTCCTGAGTTACTTCTTCGTCGGACCAGTTATGACCCACCGGCGCGACCGGGATCGTCAGCAGCGGGTCAAGTCCGGGCGTTGGTTCCTTGGCCAGTTCCGCCTGACGCGCAAAGACATCGAACTGGTGATAATGCATCGCGTGCAGGGTCGCCGCTGTGGGTGAGGGCACCCAGGCAGTGTTGGCGCCTGCCTTGGGGTGGCCAATCTTCTGCACCATCATGTCCTCCATCATATCGGGCGCGGCCCACATGCCTTTGCCGATCTGCGCCTTGCCGCTTAATCCGCAGGCAAGGCCGATCTGGACATTGCGGGCTTCGTAGGCCTGAATCCACGACGAGGTTTTCATCTCGGCTTTGCGGATCATGGGGCCAGCCTGCATCGCGGTGTGCATTTCATCGCCCGTGCGATCGAGGAAGCCTGTGTTGATGAACACGATCCGGTCGCGAACGGCGTGGATACATGCCGCAAGGTTCGCGCTGGTGCGGCGTTCCTCGTCCATTACCCCTACCTTGATGGTGTGGCGGGCAAGGCCAAGCACATCCTCGACCGCGTCGAACAGGTCGTTGGTGAAGGCGGCTTCTTCGGGTCCGTGCATTTTTGGCTTGACGATGTAGATGCTGCCGGCGCGGCTGTTGCGGTGCGTGCCAAGACCCTTCAGGTCATGCAATGCGCACAGCGAAGTAAAGAGCGCATCCAATATGCCCTCGGGTGCCTCGCTGCCGTCTGCGAGCAGAATCGCAGGATTCGTCATCAGATGCCCGACATTGCGCACGAACATCAGGCTGCGTCCGGGCAGGGTCAGGCCGTCATAAACCCGGTCAGGCTCAAGCGCGCGGGTTACAGTTTTGCCGCCCTTGTCGAAGCTTGCGACCAGATCGCCGCGCATGAGGCCAAGCCAATTGGTATAGGCTGCCACCTTGTCATCGGCATCGACCGCAGCGACTGAATCCTCGAGATCGATGATGGTCGTCAGCGCGGATTCCAGGATGACGTCGGCGATGTGCAATTCGTCGGTCGCACCGACGGGGTGGGTAGGGTCCACCAGCACTTCTACATGCAGGCCATGATGCTTGAACAGATAGCGGGTTGTATCGCCTGACTGCGCCTTGCTAACAAAATAAGGGTTATCTTCGCCAGCCAATGCGGCCTGCCAGCCGGGAATGGCCTCATCCAGAAAGGCGCGGGCATAAGCCACGACGGCTGCACCGCGGGCGGTGTCGTAGCCACCGGGACGGGCGGCTGGCGCCGACAGAACATCGGTGCCGTACAACGCATCATAGAGGCTGCCCCAGCGCGCATTGGCGGCATTGAGCACGAAGCGGTCGTTGAGGCTTGGCACCACAAGCTGCGGTCCAGCCATGGTCGCAATCTCCGCATCGACATTTTCAGTGCCAATGCTGAATGCAGCAGGCTCAGCGACGAGATACCCGATATCGCGCAAGAAGGCCTTATAGCCTTCCATGTCGGCTATGGGTCCCGGATGGGCACTGTGCCATATATCTATCTGCGCCTGGATATCATCGCGCTTGGCCAGCAACTGGCGGTTGCGCGGCGCGAAACGGTCAAGCGTATCGGCGAGGCCCTGCCAGAAATCATCTGCCTTTATGCCCGTACTGACAAGGGCACGAGATTCGGTGAATTCGACAAGCTGCGCGGCAATGCGAAGCCCAGCGCAGGTTACATAATTGGTCATGAATTGGCTCCAGATAAAATTGGCGCCCTGGGGAGATTTTCTTGTTGCGCTTCCCCTAACGGCTGTTGCCGACGGACAAAAGGAAAAACTACGCTGGCATTTCATTTACAGGCGCGTCATGGATTGCACATGAAATTGAACAAGCATCTGGTCGATAAACCATGGGGGCGGGATGATGTGCCTCCTGTCTTTGGAGCAACAGACGGGCGTCATATCGGTGAGGTGTGGTTTGAAGCGCCGGACAATGTCGTGCTGCCACTCCTGGTAAAATGGATTTTTACGTCCGAAAAGCTTTCCATTCAGGTACATCCCAATGACCCGCAGGCACATGAACGCGGGCTTGGATCCGGCAAGGAAGAATGCTGGTTCGTGGTGGATGCTGAGCCCGGGGCAAAGCTTGGCATTGGAACCACCCGCCCGTTGAACGCAGATGAATTACGCGAAGCCGCCTTGTCCGGTGCGATCGAATCGCTGATGGACTGGAAGCCAGTGGCGGCTGGCGATTTCTTCTACATTCCCGCAGGCACCGTCCACGCCATTGGCGCCGGCATAACGCTGGTCGAGGTGCAGCAATTTGCAGATGTGACCTATCGGCTGTTTGATTATGGCCGCCCGCGCGAACTGCATCTTGTCGATGGCGTCGCGGTTTCTAACGCCGAACCTTATGCTGACGTGCGATCGGGGAAGGCGACGATCGGACATCTGCTGGCATCCAGTCCTCATTTCAAACTGTGGTATGTCAATAATTCTCAACAATTGGCGGACCAGGATGCGTCCGGTCCATATTTTGTCGTTCCCCTCGTTGGGCAGATCTCATCGGGCGCGCAAATTGGCCAAATGGGAGACTGTCTTTTCGTTGACGATGTACGCCACCTAGCTATTTCCGAAGGCAGCCAATGTCTGATCGCAAGTACAGTCGTAGGTTAACCAATTGTTTTTACTTTGAAACAAGTAATTATGGCATTTTTATAACTTGTTACTGCTTGAATTTTGGACTAGCGGCGAATGCAGTTTTTGAGGTCTAATTCTAGTCGCGAATTCGCATTTGCAGGATATAATAATTTAATGGAAACAAGAGAGGTCGTTGCCTACGCATTGTGCGCAATCATGGTGCTTTTTCTGCTGTTGGCGTTTGCACGCTATCGCCGGAACCGTAGGCAATTTAAGATCCGCCAAATGGGCCGGGGTAAAAACACGATTGAGATCGATCCGTCTGCTTCTGAATAGTCCGGCGCTTGCGTGGCGCAGGCTTTGGTTGGATCGCGTCTGCATCTTTTCTTGCATTTACGTGGGGTGGTCTTTAACTGCCATCCAGTCATCTGGGGAGTAGCCAGCCGTTCCAAGCGAACGGGACATGCATCAACATATTTGGCCGAGAGGTCATGGTGCATGTGGGACCGCACATTCGGGAACGATTTTTGCGGTGCAAGGCGAGACCAATGGCATCGGCAATCCGCACCGGTCGGGCGGGGTGGCCGGTGGCATTGCGTCGAAAAACTGCCTGGCCCCGGATGTTTTCATGGAAATCTTCTTCACTTCCACGTTGCTTGTGGCGATTGCTGAAATCGGCGACAAGACGATGTTGCTTGCCATATTGCTCGCGACCCGATTCAAAAAGCCGCTGCCCGTCATCGCCGGCATTTTTGCCGCCACGATAGCCAATCACGCGCTTGCCGCCTGGGCTGGAAGCACTTTGGCTGGCATCTTCACCAGCGACAATTTTCGGTATGCCGTGGCGGTCGGGTTTGTCCTGATGGCAGCGTGGACGCTCATTCCCGACAAGGTCGATGAGAATGTCAAAGTTGCGTCGCAGCGCGGCGCATTTGTCGCAACCACGATTGCCTTCTTCTTTGTCGAAATGGGCGACAAGACGCAGGTTGCGACCATCGCGCTTGGGGCACAATATCATGCCATCTGGACCGTCGCGGCAGGCACAACCTTGGGTATGATGATTGCCAATGTCCCTGCGGTCTATTTGGGCGAGCAACTGGTCGCCAGGATTTCGCTGCGCACGGTGCACATCGTTGCAGCCGCGATGTTCCTGGGGCTTGGCCTTTGGCATTTCTTGGAGTTGTCGAACCCTGCCTAAGCTGTTAGGCGCGCGGGCAGATATCTTCGTTTCGGAAAAAATGTGACATGACTAAAAACGGCATCAAAAAGGTTGTTCTGGCGTATTCGGGCGGTCTCGACACCAGCGTCATCTTGAAATGGCTGCAGGTCGAATATGGCTGTGAAGTGGTGACCTTCACCGCCGATCTGGGGCAGGGCGAGGAGCTTGGACCGGCGCGTGAAAAAGCCGTGCTGATGGGCGTGCCCGATCATCATATCTATATTGACGATTTGCGCGAAGAATTCGTCCGCGACTTTGTCTTTCCGATGATGCGCGCCAACGCCCGGTACGAGGGCGACTATCTTTTGGGTACATCCATTGCACGACCGCTGATTTCCAAACGCTTGATCGAAATTGCTGCGGAAACCGGCGCTGATGCGATTGCACATGGGGCGACGGGCAAGGGCAATGACCAAGTGCGGTTTGAGCTCTCGGCTTATGCATTGAACCCGGACATCAAAGTCATTGCGCCGTGGCGCGAATGGGACCTGACAAGCCGAACGCGGCTCATCGAATGGGCCGAGCAACACCAGATTCCTGTGCCGAAGGACAAACGCGGCGAAAGCCCGTTCTCCACCGACGCCAACCTGCTGCATACGTCTTCCGAAGGCAAAGTCCTCGAAAATCCGTGGGATGAAACCCCCGATTATGTCTATTCGCGGACAGTCAACCCAGAGGATGCCCCTGACACGCCTGAATATATCACGGTCGATTTTGAAAAGGGCGATGGCGTAGCGCTGAACGGCGAAGTGATGTCGCCCGCGACCTTGTTGGCCGCACTGAACGAACTTGGCCGCAAGCATGGAATTGGCCGGCTGGATCTGGTCGAAAACCGTTTCGTCGGCATGAAATCGCGCGGCATGTATGAAACGCCGGGTGGCGAGATCTACGCACGCGCGCATCGTGGTATTGAAAGCATCACGCTGGACCGCGGCGCGGCGCATCTCAAAGACGAACTCATGCCCAAATATGCCGAGCTGATTTACAACGGCTTCTGGTTCTCGCCCGAGCGCGAGATGTTGCAGGCGGCCATTGACCTTAGCCAGGAACATGTGTCAGGAACCGTGCGTCTGAAGCTGTACAAGGGCATGGCAAGCGTTGTTGGCCGCAAGTCGCCGAACAGCCTGTATAGCAAAAAGGTCGTGACGTTCGAGGATGACGCAGGTGCCTACGACCAGAAGGATGCGGCTGGCTTTATCAAGCTGAATGCGTTGCGGTTGCGGCTTTTAGGGCATCGCGGGAAATAGCATGGCAGGCAAAGCGGCCCGTTCGGCGTTCCTTCCGTGGCGTTATGGTCTGTTTCTGTTTCTGTGCCTGACGGCCTTGCCATTTGGGCTCTGGCTGCCTTGGTATCAGGCGGTCATGGCTGGCTTTGACGTTGCCGCCCTTGGCTATGCAGCGACGCTTCGGCCGCTGTTCCAGTTGGATGCAGTGGGCATTCGCAAACAGGCAAAGCCGGAGGATGCCGATCGCATATTATTGCTCGCACTCACCGCGGTCACCATGATTACGATATTGACCGCGGTGGCGGCTGAGTTGTCAAAGGGCGAAGCGCCCAACCATTTGTCGGTAGCCCTCGTCATTGTCACGCTGGCGATTGCCTGGTGCTTTTCCAACATGATCTACGCGATCCATTATGCGCATCTTTTTTATGATGACAGCCGGGGCGGTGGTGACCGTGGCGGCGTCGAGTTTCCGAAGACCAAATCTCCCGATTATTGGGACTTTGTCTATTTTGCTTACACGCTTGGCATGACGTTCCAGACATCTGACGTAGCGATAACCGATGGCCAATGGCGCAAGGTCGTGATCTTCCACAGCATTGCTGCCTTTGTATTCAACATCGGCGTGATCGCTTTTTCTATCAACATACTCGCCAGCTAACCGCGTTCTTCTAGGAGAGCGTTCCCGCCGGACTACGTCCGCAACCAATGGTTTAATTGCTCGATTAAAGATGATAGGCTCCCGTCCGAGGATATAGGAGAGTCGGCATGCATGATCTTGTTATTCGGGGTGGAACCGTGGTTGATGGCACAGGCGCGGCGCGCTTTGTTGCCGATGTCGCCGTCGATGGCGGCCTGATAACGGCTGTGGGACAGATCAGCTCAAAAGGCCGCAATGAGATCGATGCAACCGGCATGATCGTCGCCCCTGGCTTTGTCGACATCCATACCCATTATGACGGCCAGGCCACCTGGGATAGCGAGATGGCACCATCAAGCTGGCATGGCGTCACCACGGTGGTCATGGGCAATTGCGGTGTTGGCTTCGCGCCTGCCAAGAAAGACAAGCATGAATGGCTCATCGGGCTGATGGAGGGCGTGGAGGATATTCCGGGCACTGCGCTTGCCGAGGGGATGACATGGGACTGGGAAACCTTCCCTGAATATCTGGATGCCCTTGAGCGCCGCCCGCGCACCATTGATGTCGCTACGCATGTGCCGCACGGTGCGGTGCGTGCGTATGTGCTTGGCGATCGCGAAATGCCGGGCGCAGTGCCAACCGATGCGGACATCGCCGAAATGTCGCGGATCGTCGAAGAAGGCATAAGAGCCGGCGCGCTTGGATTTTCGACGTCGCGCACCGTGTTGCACAAGTCGGTGGACGGTGAGCTTGTCCCCGGCACCACCGCTACGAAGGAAGAATTGATTGGTATTGGCCGCGCCATGGGCCGCGTCGGATATGGCGTGTTCGAAATGGCAAGCGATATGAAGCGCGACTGGGATGAGTTTGGCTGGATGGGCGCGCTCAGCCGCGAAACCGGATTGCCAGTGACCTTCGCCGCCTTACAATCCATCGCCAAGGAAATGCCGCTGGAGGAACAGATTTCCTCCATGATTGCCGAAAATGACAATGGCGCCAATATTGTCGCGCAGATCGCCTTGCGCGGCAATGGTATCATCATGGCTTGGCAGGGCACTGTGCATCCCTTCCGCTTCAAGCCAACCTGGGCGGAAATCGAAATGCTTCCTTGGGCGGAGCAATTTGAGCGGTTGAAGGACCCGGCCTTTAAGGCGCGGCTGATATCGGAAGATTCGGTATTTCCTGAAAGCGATATCATCGATTTCCTGCGCATCGTCGCGGGCGGCTGGCCAGTGCATTTCGAAATGGGGCCTGAATTCAATTACGAGCCACGGCAGGATGAAAGTGTGATGGCGCGCGCCATAGCCGCCGGTGTCAGCCCGGCGGAATATGCGTATGACCTGTTGATGCAGGACGGAGGCACAGGGTTCATTTACTTTCCGATCCTGAACTATCGCGACGGCAATTTGAACTTTCTTGAGGAGCTTCAAACGCGCGATGACTGTGTGAACAGCCTGTCCGATGGCGGCGCGCATTGCGGCACGATTTGCGATGCGGCCAGCCCTACGTTCATGCTGCAGCACTGGGTGCGTGACCGCGCTGGGGCCCGCATCACGCTGGAGAATGCCATCAAGCGGCAATGCCACGACACCGCGCGGCTATATGGCCTCAATGACCGCGGCATACTGAAGCCGGGCTATCTTGCCGATATCAACATTATTGATCTGGACCGGCTGAAGCTGAGCAAACCATGGCTAGCGTTCGACCTGCCTGCTGGTGGGAAACGCTTGCTGCAAAAGGCCGACGGCTATGTCGCGACGGTGAAAGCGGGCGCTGTGACCTTCCGAGAGGGTCAGATGACCGGCGAACTGCCGGGAATCGTCGTGCGTGGGCCGCAAAATGTCATGATGGCTGAAGCGGCGGAGTAAGTGCGCGATGCAAAGAACTTCTGAATCTACGTCGTCGTGAAATTAAGACCCTGAACCAAGTTCAGGGTGACGAAGTTTGGGCGTTGTTGTCGTCCCTTCGCCGTCATGCTGAACTTGTTTCAGCATCTTAACATTGGACGTAGGTTTTAAATCACACCCGCATTGGCATCAGGACATACAACGCTGCTGACTTGTCGTTCTCGCGGATCAGCGTGGGTGCGCTGGCGTCGGCCAGATGCAGTTCCACCACATCGCCTTCGATCTCGCTCAATATGTCCATTAGATATCGCGCGTTGAAGCCGATTTCGAAACCTTCGCTGCTATACTGGCCGGACACTTCTTCCGCTGCCGTGCCGTTTTCGGGACTCGTGACGGACAAGGTAATCTTGTCCTTGTCGAGCGCCATTTTGACGGCACGGGTTTTTTCGGTGGCGATGGTCGCAACGCGGTCTACGCCTTGCGAGAAAGCCTTTGGATCAATGCGCAGAAGCTTGTCGTTCGCGGTGGGGATAACGCGGCTGTAATCGGGGAACGTTCCGTCGATCAGCTTGGATGTCAGGATCACGCTGTCAAAGGTGAAACGGATCTTGCTGGCTGACAAATCGACCTGAATGACATTGCCGCCGCTCTCGTCGAGCAGCTTGCGGATTTCGGCAACGCATTTGCGCGGCACGATGATGTCGGGCATGTTTTCAGCGCCAGCGGGGCGCGGTAGGGTGACGCGCGCAAGGCGGTGGCCATCAGTGGCCGCGGCCTTCAAAACGGGCTCGGCATCGTCGGTAACGTGCAGGAAGATGCCGTTGAGATAATAACGAGTCTCTTCGGTGGAAATCGCAAAGCGTGTCTTGTCGATAATCTGGATCAACGAGCTTGCGGGAATTTCGAAAGATGTGGGCAGCTCGCCCTCGGCAATCGTCGGAAAGTCATCACGCGGCAAGGTGGCAAGCGAGAAGCGCGCGCGGCCAGCGTTCACCGCCATACGGCCGTCGGCGGCATGCAGCTGCACTTGCGATCCATCAGGCAATTTGCGTGCGATTTCGAACAGGGTATGTGCCGACACAGTGGTCGCACCGGGCGTTTCGACATCGGCTGCGAAGGTTTCAACAACTTGTAAATCGAGGTCGGTTGCGGTCAGCTTGATCTTGCCGCCTTCGCTGGCTTCGATGAGGACATTGGACAAAATCGGAATGGTGTTGCGGCGCTCCACCACGGACTGGACGTGGCTCAGGCTTTTCAGCAGGGTCGCGCGTTCGATGGTGGCTCTCATTCAAAATCCCCTTGTCGGGCCAGGCGGTCAGCAAACCAGCCTAAAAACCCTATTTCTATGCCGAATCTTCTTAGCCGCTTTGACCATTAGGGCAAGCCGATAGCTTTTGCCTCAAACAATATCCTGTGGAATAAGACCGCTATGGGGATTTCAACAAACGGGAAACGGCTTTTCATCGCACGGCATGGAGAGACTGTATTCAACAAGGTTGCGCGGATGCAGGGGCAGGCGGAGTTGCATACCCCCCTGACATGGGATGGCTGCGTGCAGGCCAAGATGATGGGGCGGTCGCTTGCAAATTATCTTGGAGGTGACGCCGCGCCTCAGCTTTGGTCGTCCACCGCTGGCCGCGCGCTGCAAACACTGGCGCTGATAGCCGAAGAAATTGATGCGGACTGGCATGATACCAATCGCGACGACCGCTTGCTTGAAATCGACGTCGGCCGTTGGTCCAGCCGAACTTATGCGGACATATCTGCAGAAATCGGTCCGATCGTAGATAAGGGGCATCACTTGTTTGCAGTTCGCCCCGAGGGCGGTGAATATTATGATGATGTTGCAGCGAGGCTGTCGAAATGGTTGGAGGAACTAACCATTGAACAGGATATGCTCGTTATTTGCCATGGCATGACCGCGCGGGTGTTGCGCGGGCTTTTGTTGGGCACACCGCCCATGGAACGATTTGGCGCACCGATTGCGCCAAGCCTCGCACAAGGCAGCATGGTGATGATCCGCGACGGCGTCGAGGCGCTGGTCATTGACGGCAGCGGGCAGGGGGAGCGGGCTTGAAAACCGGCGGGTGGCTGTTGTGTTTCCTTGCTTTGACCCTTGCGCTCGCCATGCCCCTGCTAGCCAAGGACCGGCTAGGCGTCTATCAGGGGTGGGCGGCATTTCGCGATCCTGCCACGCCACGCTGCTATGCAATATCTGCCCCTGATGAAACGTTGCGAACGCCCAAGCGGCCTGCGTTCATGGCGATTGGGTTTTGGCCAAAACGCGGCATCACGCATCAGATATATGTGCGTTTGTCGCGCGACCGTGCAGTAAATAGCGGCGTGACGCTGAGCGCTGGGGGGCGGCGTTTCCGGTTAAAGGCAGCTGGAGAAACAATCTGGGCAACCGACCGGCGCATGGACATGGCGATTGTAGCGGCCATGCGTTCGTCAACCTCGCTGAGTATCGAAGCCATTGGCGATGATGGACGGTCGATTGTCGACGCTTACAGCCTGCGCGGCGCACCAAGCGCGATCGATGCGGCTGCCTTGGGATGCGCTGGCATAAACAAAAATGTTCATCCGAATTGATTCACCGTAATCCGACAACTTTGGTAGCAAAGCCTACAATCTGAAATTTTTTGATCAGATTATGCGCCTGGGTACGGCTTTCGCTCCGCAAGTCTCCAGTTCATTACGGCTTCATGCCATGGAAAAACCGGTGACGCGCCTACCTGAACACGCCGACAATATGTCGATCGCGTTGATATCTTCTTCTTTTTCGCCGCTTGTGTTGCTGAAAGAGGATTTAACAGTGATTGCGGCCAGTAATTCGTTCTGCAATGCATTCGATCTCGACTGCGCTGGCGTTGTTGGCAAGAAACTTGTCGATCTTGGCGAAGGCGAATGGAATGTGCGCCAACTGGTGTCGCTGTTGCGCGCCACTGCTGCAGGCAATGCAGCCATCGATGTCTATGAAATGGACCTGGTCCGCGTAGGCAAAGAAACCCTTTGCCTGCTCATCAACGCCCATACGCTTGATTATTTTGAAGCCGAAAGTATCCGCATCGTTCTGTCCATCACCGATGTCACATCACAGCGACTAGCGGATAAAGTGAGGGATGACCTTGTTCGTGAAAAGCAGCTTTTGCTGCACGAAATTCAACATCGTGTTGCCAACAGCCTTCAAATTATTGCGAGCGTGCTTTTGCAGAGCGCGCGAAAAGTCCAGTCGACCGAGAGTCGCGAACATCTGCGCGATGCGCACAACCGAGTCATGTCGATAGCGATGTTGCAAAAACACTTGTCGGCCACAGCGGTCGAAAAGGTCGCTCTTAAAAATTATTTTACGGAACTTTGCGCAAGCATCGGCGCATCGATGATTAGCGATCCGCAGCGGTTGGTGCTCATTAGCGAAGTTGATGACAGCGTGGTGGACTCGGATACCTCGGTCAGCCTTGGGCTCGTCGTGACAGAGTTGATTATTAACGCGCTTAAACATGCCTTTCCTGAGTCGATTAAAAAAGGCGTGATCAAGGTGAGCTATACGTCCGAAGGCAAAGCATGGACATTAGTCGTCACGGATGACGGGGTTGGAATGCCAAAGGCGGCAGAAGACAGGAAACCGGGACTTGGTACCGGCATTGTAGAAGCGCTTTCGGCTCAACTCGGCGCCGTTGTCATCGTGACCGATCAAGCGCACGGGACGAAGGTATCTATCGTCGGTAAATAGTCAGCGGCTTTGCTGGCTTTTCGCCTGCAACCACCCTATATGCGCGGCCATCATGCAAATTCCCGGCCATATCGATCCCGTAGTCACCCCGCGCGCCATTACGCCGCGCGCCGATGGACGCATGGACTTGATGGGGCTGAGCCATCTGCAAATCCGTCAGTTGTTCCAAGAATCACAGCTTGATGAAAAGGCCGCAAAGTTGCGGTCAAAGCAGGTCTTTCACTGGATTTACCACCGCGGTGTGACCGATTTTGAAGTCATGACCGATATATCCAAGACAATGCGGCCATGGCTTGCCGACCGCTTTGTCATTGGCCGTCCCGAGATTGTCGAGGCGCAGGTATCTTCCGACGGTACGCGCAAGTGGCTTTTGCGCACCGATGATGCGCAGGATTATGAAATGGTGTTTATTCCCGATGCCGATCGGGGGACCCTGTGCATCTCTAGCCAGGTCGGATGCACGCTGAATTGCCGTTTCTGCCATACGGGCACAATGCGGCTGGTGCGCAACCTGACGCCTGGCGAAATTGTCGGGCAGGTTATGCTCGCCCGCGACGCGCTTGGCGAATGGCCAAAGGGCAACATGGCCTTTGCGGCGGCGGACGAGGATGAGGACGACGATGTCGGCCATTATACCGCCGATGGCCGCATGCTCACCAACATTGTCCTTATGGGAATGGGTGAGCCGCTGTATAATTTCGACAATGTGCGCGATGCGCTTAAAATCGTCATGCATGGTGACGGCCTTGGCTTGTCACGCCGACGCATCACCCTGTCGACATCGGGTGTGGTTCCGATGATGGAACGGGCGGGTGAAGAGATTAATGTCAACCTCGCCGTCTCGTTGCATGCGGTCACCAAAGAGGTCCGTGACGAACTTGTGCCGCTTAACCGCAAATATGGCATCGACGAATTGCTGCGCGCTTGTGCGGAATATCCTGGGATCAGCAACGCGCGGCGGATCACATTTGAATATGTGATGTTGAAGGACAAGAATGACAGCGATGAAGACGCGCGCCAACTTGTCAGTCTGATCCGCCAGTACAAGCTGCCCGCGAAAGTCAATCTCATTCCCTTCAACCCTTGGCCGGGCGCGGTTTACGAATGTTCAGACCCCGAACGGATCAAGCGTTTTTCCAGCATCATTTTCGAAGCCGGTATCAGCGCGCCCGTGCGCACCCCACGTGGCCGCGACATCATGGCAGCCTGTGGCCAGCTTAAATCCTCAAGTGAAAAGAAGAGCCGCGCTGAGCTCGACCGGCTCGCCGAGGAAAAGCAGGCAGCTTTAGGCTAAGCATATGGCTTTTACGTGGTGGCGATATCCGACACGGCGCTTCTCGATAGATGGTTTGTCATTCAGCGTCGCAAGCCATGCGCGCAGTGACGGTTTATACTCCGGCCTCTCTATGCTTGGGGTTGACCAAAGCGCTGACTACACCCCCATTTTTGGCCCAAAATCTATCCGAAACCATCTGCTGCGTGCCAAGCTGCCCGACGGCCGGGTGCTTGAGGTGGAGTTGGGCTATATGGGGCTGTGGACCACTGGCGTGGTGGCCCGCGTTGACGGCATAATTGCGTACGAAAGCCACAAGGGGCGCGTTCCGGCCTATCCTGAAAAATATCGGCAGGTAGCGACCAGCACTGGCAGCATAAGTGAAAGCATGAAGGCTGCCCAAGACGCAAAGGGCATGAACGGCGGCGTATTTGCTCGGCACAACCGTCTGCCGTTCGCGATCGATATTGCTACCGGCTTGCTGTTCTATTTTGTCGCGAAATTCACCGATTTGCAGACTGCTGCGCTGCTTGGCATTGCCGTCGGCTTTGCGATGGTCATTTTTCAGCGCATAACGAAAATCGATGTCACCGGCGGTCTTGCGCTGTTTGGCATTGTCATGCTGTGTATCTCGGCGGGGCTTGCGTTGTGGCTCAATGATGATGAATGGATCAAGCTGCGCGGGACAATCACCGGGCTGATTGCAGCCAGTTTCTTTATCGTCGATGGCTTGCGCGGTGGGCCGTATATCGGCAAAGGACTTGCCCGCTATATGCCTTATTCGGATATTGACCCGGGCCGATTTGCCATCGTCATGGGCCTGATTGGCCTCATCATGGCAGGTTTGAATTACGGCGCGGCAAAGCTTTTGACCACGGACAATTGGCTGTTTTACAAAACCTTCGTCGACAACTTCATTGTCATTGGCCTGGTCTTCATCGCCTTGCGTTTTGCCCGCAATAAACCTGTCGCTTAAAAGCAGTTCAAGCGAAAATTGCGACCGATTGCATACCGGTCAGGACGGCTTGGCCCTGGCTGTTCCACACGGTCATATATTGGCTGCTTGCGCCGTTGGCGGCATGATGCGTTTCGCTCGACAAATACCACCAGCCATTTTCGGTCGAGGGTACATCAGTCAGCATATTGAGCTGCCAGTTCATTGAGCTCACCATGCCCTTTTGAGTCATCAAACCCATGGCAGACGGCGGCAAGGCATCGCCGATGCAGATAAGCTCGGCAATGTGGTCAAGTCCTTCATGATCCGTCAGACGGTGCCAACTTGCAAGCCGGTTGGTCTCGAGCCCAAGCTCAAGCCTTTTGTCCGGATATTGCATATGGCCCGTAAAAAATTCGGGCGGCCCACTGCGCGCCGTGTCGGCTGTTGGAACGGGCGGAAGGTCGGGCGCCGGAATGTTGGCATAATCGAGATGGCTGTGGCGGCGATTCATGAAGATGAAGTTGCAGGTAAGGCCAATCCCATCTGCGCCTGTAACATCGGCTTGAATGAAGGCCGTATTTTTCCCCCGCCGCAATAGCCGCGCGCTTATGTCAACAACGCCCGCCAATGGCCCCACAAAGGCGATCTGAGCCGATTGGAGCGGCGGCAAGTCATCTGCCGACAGCTTTGCCGCCTGATAGGCCAGAACAGAGCTGAGGCCGCCATAAGCGGTTCGCCCTTGATGCCAGCTTGGAGGAATGGCGATTTTCTGGGACTGGGCACCCGGTTCAAATTGGGCGAGTAGCGATGCAAGGTTCATGCCCCTGACTTAGCGAGCGAAATTCAAAGCTGCAAGCCGCCGCCCAAATCCCGCTTGCGTTATGGCGCGCCGCGTGTTGAACCCCCAATCGTCGCAAAGGGGGGCGTTGTTGATTTACAGCTGGATAGACAATTTGCTGCAGAACGGGAAAGCCATCCCACCCCACACCATGTCGGCGAGCCTTGCCGTCAGGATCCTGCGCACTGCGGTTGCGGAAGGCGGCGATCGTCGGGAGATTCTGGCCGCTGTCGGCCTTGATGACAGTCGGTTGCGAAACCCGCTTAGCCGAATTTCATGGCACGTGACCATTCGCTTTTTTCGGGTGTTGCAAAGCCATTTCCATGATCCGGCTGTGCATCTGCGCTTAGGAGAGAAAGCCGCGATGCAGAATTTTTCTGACTTCGGCTATGCTACGCGGCTCGAAACGGATTTGGCGTCGGTGATCAAGGCGCATGTCCAACTTCAGCCGCTTCGGCAGAACATCGTGCACACAACCTTTCACACAAATGGGCAGCCGCCATATTTCACGTGGGATTATTCGCCTGACCTGCTTCAGGATTATGCGACTATGGTGGAATTTTCGGCGGTAACCTTTGCGCGGCTTTCGCGTCAGGTGCTCAACGAGCCGCCCTTGCTTCGCTCGGTGCATTTCCGGCATCAACCCCAGTTTGACCCAGCCATTTACGAGGCTACCTTTGGCTGTCCGGTGCAATTTGGCATGCCGCAAACGCGCATGGAGATTGCCGGACGTCAGGTGTTCCGGCCCTCACCCTTTGCCAATCCGGCTCTGTTTAATGCGGCATCGGAACGTTATGCGCAGCCTGCAAATTGGATGATGGAGGGCAAGCGACATCTGGCGCTGAGCTATTTTTACCTCACCAGCGAATTGGACAAATCCCCGCCTACCCTGGAACGGATGGCGGCATCCTTCGGGATGAGCGAGCGCACCCTGCGCCGCAAGCTAGTGGAGGAAGGGATGTCGTTTCGCGACCTGCTCGACAAGGTCCGCAAGGATATGTGCAAGCTATATTTTATGGAAGACGCCCGCCCGCTAGGCGAAATCGCCTTGCTGCTTGGGTATAGCGACCTCAGTGCATTTACCCGCGCGCATAAGAAATGGACTGGCAACCCGCCAAGCCGCAGATGAGTGCGTTATAACAGCGGCACTCATTTTGTCTTAGGTTCCTGCTATAACTTCGATGGCTTTAGAGGTGCGCTCTCGAATAGGTCAGTTTTCAACTGATCCCAATTATCAAAGCCCCATGTAAGTGGGTCCTCGACGCTAAAAATTTGCGGGCTATAGGCTGATCTCGAAATCTCAATATCGTAGAAGTCTATTATTGCCGCCTTTTCAATCGAGTAGAAAACACGCACTTTTGGCAACGAATAATCGCTCTCTGTTTCGCCAATTACGACGGCCAGATGGTCATTGGTCAGGTGTAAGAGAGTGCCAATGGGGGAGATCTGAAGGCTTTCGACAAACGAGCGCAAAATCATTTGATCAAAATGTCCACTCCAGCTTTGCATTTGCGACAATGCTTCGGACGCAGTCCAAGGGCTGTTGTAGACGCGCTGTGAGGTGATAGCGTCGTAAACGTCGCATATCGAAGCCATGCGCGTCAGCAGATTCAGGTCGTCGCCGTTCCGCTTGTGCGGATAACCGGTGCCATCCATCTTCTCATGATGGTGGAGACATACATCCAACGTAGCATCACTGACTCCGCCAGATGCTGCCAATATTTTGTAGCCAGCCAATGGATGATCTCGCACAATCTGGAATTCTACATCGTCCAGTTTGGATGGCTTGAGCAATATTTCGTCCGGAATGGCAAGTTTGCCAACATCATGCAGCAACCCTGCCATGCCTGCCTCGCGAACGAGCGCTTCGTCCAACCGCATAACGCGCGCTAGATTTATCATCAACGCGCACACGGAAACCGAATGGAGATAAGTGTAATCATCCTTTGTTTTCAAACGCGCCATATTGAGGATGATTGTCGGATCCTTATCAAGAGAAGCCGTTAACTGGCGAACCATGGACGCCATTTTGCGGGTCTGGATTGCCTGTCCCATCCGCGCGCTATCAAACATTTCTTTCACCGCTTGTTTGGAGCGGTTCAAGATGGTGCGTGCCTTTTTTACTTCGGCGCGCCTTTCCTTTCCGGAAAGCCCACTTTTTTGCTGCAATGGCTGAAGCCATGATCGGCGTTTTGCTTGGGATGATGGCGTCGATGGCACCAATGAAAATGCTGCGGGTTGCGCAGCATATTGTTCAGGGCATGCAATGCCCTTTTCATCATCAATGACGATAAACTCGGCGCCTGATTGTTGAAGCATAGCCAGCTGCTTGTCTGAAGATATGGTTTGAGATGAGCGCCAAAAGGGATGCTCCCACCAGGAGCATTCAATCTTTTGCACGAACATACCAACAGTCGCACTGGCTGCAGGGATTCGTCTTAGCATCTCCTATGACCTAAATTTCTATAGAGCGCGGAAATTGTATGAAATGCTCGACCTGTAAAAATGACATTTGGCATAAAATCGCACGATAGCTCTGGTTCATTATCGAAATGCCGTTTTAGGCAAGCCAAGACGAAATATGGCTTCTGCGATAGAATACGGCTGGGAAAAACAAATGTTTAGCTGCGTCGGGCAGTGTAAGGAGCATGCCCATAAGCAAGCAACATATAAAAACCCCGCCAGCCTCTTAGGCTGGCGGGGTTTTTAATGGTGGGCGTAGCAAGGATTGAACTTGCGACCCCTGCGATGTCAACACAGTGCTCTACCACTGAGCTATACGCCCACGCTGGGGCAGCCTCTAGCGGGGCTGGTCCTATCATTCAAGCCTATTTAAGCTCGCCGAAACTTTCCTTGGCAAAGAGGCGCTCGACTTCGAGGACAAGGTCCTTCAAGTGGAAAGGCTTGGATAGCACTTTTGCAGATGGCATTGTTTCGCCGACGCGTAGGGCGACACCGGAGAATCCGGTAATAAACATGACTTCGGTCGATGGTGATACCAGGTTGCAATGGCGCGCCAACTCGATTCCGTCCATTTCCGGCATCACGATATCGGTGAGCAGCAGATCAAAGCGTTCGCGCTCGAGCAAGGGGACTGCCGCTGTACCGCGGTCAACCGCCACGACAGCATAGCCCGATTTTTCCAACGCACGAGTCAGATATTCGCGCATGGCCTGTTCATCTTCAGCAAGCAAAATTCGGATCATTACCGGTCCTCAACATCCCTATGACGGTGCAATCACTGCCCCGCATATATGCTTAATCGCAGAGATTTAATTTTTTTACACCATTTTGCGAAGAATATGCCAATCAGGCGCATCAGTTGAGTCACGGATGCGCATGACAGAAGCCATAACAGACGGTTTTGCGATGTGGGGAACGGAAATGCCATCCGTGCCCGTGCTGTTGTCTGTACCCCATGCAGGGCGCGATTATCCCGAGGATATATTTAATGCGCTTCGTCTGCATCCTGCAAAACTGTTGCGGCTTGAGGACAGATATGCCGATTTGCTGGCGCGGCGTTGTGTGCAGCTTGGCTATCCAGTCATCATGGCGCATCGTGCGCGGGCATGGATTGACCTGAACCGTGACGAACAGGATATTGACTCGGAAATGGTGCAAGGTGCGCAGCGTGCCGACTATCCTGCGCCGGGCGTGAAGCAGCGTGGTGGTCTGGGACTCATCCCGAGACGGCTGTCGGGTGAAGGCGATTTGTGGAAGCGGCAGTTTACAACTGACGAAGTGCAGCATCGGATCGTCTCATATCATCGCCCATATCATCAGGCGATTGCACATATATTGGAACTGATGCGTCAGCATTTTGGGGTCGCCATCCTGCTCGATCTGCACAGTATGCCGCCAATTCGAAGTTCAGCTTCGGGCCCGGAACCGGTATTTGTGGTGGGTGACCGGTTTGGCAAAAGTGCCGCCTCGCAATATGCCGAACTGTTGATGGCGCGCGTGCAGGCACAGGGTTTTCAGGCAGCCTTGAACAACCCTTATGCAGGAGATTATATCCTGCGCCGCCATGCACGACCGCGTGCGAACATCCATGCCCTTCAGCTTGAGGTCGACAGGTCGCTTTATCTGGATGCTGAACTACGTCAGCCTGGCAACGGCGTTGAACCGATTGCCAGCTTTGTGTCGGCCCTTGTTGGCGCACTTGCGGATGAAGCCTTGGGTTCAGCCACGCTGATCGCTGCTGAGTGATCCAAAAAAACCACCCCGGATATACCGGGGTGGCCTAGGTTCAGGGAGTTTGTGCCCAAAATGGGCACGTTGGACGGAAACGGGAGGGGAAGTTTCCATCCATGTCTGCAAATGGTGTTATGCCATTTCAGTTTCAAGACTCATTTTGAGTGTACGGCACTTTAACGACCAGTCGCCCGATAGTTGCGGGGAATTGCTTTTTTTACAACAGGCCTTCAGGGCCACATGCGCTGAAGGAAGGGGAGGCGGTCCATAAACTGGTGCTTAAGTGCGCCAAGCACGTGTAAGCCAATCAGGACCAACAGCGGGGTTGCGAGAAATTCATGGCTCTCTTTGCCGAATCCGGAGAGCATTGTGTTTTTGCCGATCGCCAAATCAGCGGTGAAAAGGCCAAAGAAATCGACTGGCGCACCTCTTCCGCTCGCCGCGATCATGAGCCAGCCTGTAATGGGCATGACGATCATTAAAACATAGAAAAGAATGTGCACGGCTTTGCCTGACATAGCCTGCCAACCCGCAATCTTATTGGACAATGGAGGCGGGCGATGGCTCAGGCGCCATAAAATGCGCCCAACCGACAACAATAATATGGAAATGCCTATGGCCTTGTGCGGGTTCATATAAGCGGCGCGCGCGGCGCGGGGCAAATCTTCCGAGAGATTGGCCAGCAGGATATTGGCACCAATCAACAGGGCGATCACCCAATGAAACAGGATCGCAACTTTGCTATATTTAACCATGCCGTCACTCCTGAAAGAAGGGTGACGGCAGGGCACATTCGTTCATCTCAGGTCGAAGGCAATTCCGTCACTTGGGGCACCTTACCCTGTGCAACCTGAACTGCAAATATTTCCCGCATCAATTGCAACGAGAACAAATGCGCGTGGATCAGCGCCAATATGCCATTTTGGTTCAATTTGCGGACGGTATCACCACGCAAATCGCGCAATTTGTTTTCGTCGATCATTTTAAAACCGCGATAGATGAACGGCTGCTCCTGACCTTCCTGCTGGATCGACACTTCGCCGTCCATCAACAGGTCCAGCTTTTGCAGTTCTTCAATGAAGGCATGCGTTTGCGCGCCTGCATTTTCGAAATCTTCGCAGAATTTCAAAATGGCTTTTGTGTTTTCGCTGGGCTGGCCATTATCAAACATTGGCGTACCTTCTTCAAATTCGCCAATTGCGCCAGAGGTCGGGTCGAAGCACAAGGAGAGCTCGTCAGTGTCCGGACGCAGTTTTGCCAAAAGGAAAGGATAACGACGCACATAAGCAGGGACATAAACGGGGCGGTCAAATTGGCCTTCCTCGTTCATGAAGGTGTTAACGCCTTCGTTCATGCCCATTAGGATCAACGGCACTGGGTTATCAGTCGCAGAAAAGATGATGGGATAATTGCGCGACGCCGGAACAAATTCTTCAATCGTCAAAGGAATGGCATGCTGGCCATCCAGGAATTTCGCGTTTTCGAGCATGCGCGATTTCCACGTTGCATGGTCATTGCTGTTAAGCGGAATCAGGTCTTTGTACAAAAGTGGCAAGTTGGCGGCTTGGGGCGCAGTGGCCATGAGAAACTCCAGTGCTTGATTATATGGCAGAAATTCGATGCGGCGCTTTAAGCGGACAGCAGCGGTTACGCAAGGGGAACAAGCTTGCCCGGGTTCATAATGCCAAGCGGATCAAACGCATGTTTAATCGCCCTCAGTGCAGCCAGCCGGGATGGTTCGGCCAGCCGTTCAAACTCTGCGATTTTCGCCTGCCCGATGCCGTGCTCGGCGGAGAGGGAGCCACCATACGCACGCACGCGATCATAGACGTGCGAGGTTATTGCTTTACCGTCAACTTCGTACCAGCTTGCAATATCGATACCGTCGGGGGCCTTTACGTGGAAATGGATGTTCCCATCCCCTAAATGGCCAAAGGCGACGGTCTTGGTGCCAGGATAGGCACTTTCAATCTGGGGCGATTCATCTTCAATGAATCGCGCCATTGCCGCAACCGGCACGCTGATGTCATGCTGAAGCGCTGGGCCCGCAGCACGCTCCGCCTCCGCAATTGAATCGCGGATTTTCCAGAAGGCCTCTGCTTGCGCATCGCTGCTCGCCATAGTCGCATTGCCCAGCAGGTTTTCGTTAATGGCCTGTTCCAGCAACCGCATAGCCAATTCGCCAGGTGACGATTGGCCGGGATCGTCCTGGACAAATTCCATCAATGCGTGCCAGCGATGTGGCGTATCGAGGGGGGCGCGGGTTCCGGCAATATGCGTCGTGACTGCATCCAGTGCGCGCTGCGGCAGGATTTCAAAGCCTTCCAAACGATCGCGGCCCTGCCGTTGCATGAACAGCAACAAAGCGTAAGCTTGCGCTGGGCTGTCGACACCGGCCCAAACGACGCAGCGGTCAATCAATGCTGGAACGGTATGGAGGACAGCCTTGGTGACAATGCCAATTGTACCCTCTGCGCCAATGAGCAATTGTTTGAGATCATATCCGCGATTGTCTTTTTTGAGCGGGGCCATTGCGTCATAAATGGCTCCATCGGGCAAGACAGCCTCGATCCCCGCCACCAGCATCCGCATCGTGCCGTGGCGCAAAACCTGAGTGCCGCCCGCATTGGTTGAAATGAGGCCGCCAACCGTGGCGGAACCTTTGCCGCCGAGCGTGAGCGGAAAACGCCTGCCAAATTGCGCAGCGGCCTCGTGCAAATTTTGGAGAATTACGCCTGCATCGCACGTGACCAGACCATCATTCGGGTCAACCGTGCCAATATTGTTCATGCGCCGCAGGGACAAAATGAGCTGCTGACCACTTTTATCAGGGGTTGCACCTGCAACCATGCCGCTATTTCCCCCCTGAGGCACGAGCTGGATGCGATGTTTCGCTGCAAGCTTGACGATGTCCGAAACTTCTTGCGTGCTGGCTGGCGAGAGCAGCGCCGGAGATGCGCCTGTAAACCGCCCGCGCCAGTCGGTCAGCCATGGCGTTATGACGTCGCTTTCGTCGGAATAGCCCTTCGGTCCCAAAATGGCGCGAAATTCCGATAAAATATTTACATCTGGCACGGTATATTCCATTGTCGACTGCGGGGTTTGCATGCAATTCATGATAGGTTCAACCCTATCGGGTAAAGCCGATTAAACTTCAACTTCATACCGGATTGTTTCTTGCGCGCTGTACTGGTTTTTCTCCTCTTTGCCGTTGGACTGACAACATTGTCGTATAGGGCATTGGCGGACTTTAACGGCGCCCCTGCGAACAGCCCCTTCATGCCTTTTCTGCGTCTAAAGACCGATTTTAATCAGGTTCGCATCGATCAACGAGTTATCATTCGGCTGCCCAGCGCGCTCGCAGGCCCCGCGGCAGCAGGTGGGCAGCGACAATCTATCGCGAATATCAAATATAAAGAACAGAAGATCGGCAAATGCCTTTGGGTGGACAAGCTTGGCGGTTCGCGCCCAGGCCCCGGCCGTACGCTGGATTTGTTGACGCGCGACGGTATACTCATTCGTGCATATTTGGGTGACGGCTGTCTGGCTCGGGAATTCTACGCCGGTGCCTATATGGAACGGTCAAATGACGGCAAATTATGTGTTGATCGTGACCTGTTGCATGCACGAACGGGCGCCAAATGTGAGGTCGACAAATTCAGGTTGCTGATCCCGCGCTAACATGGCGGCCATCCGGCAAATATCTTGACATTTCGCGCCGTAGCGACCAATGGCGACCCTCGTCTCCGTGGATTTGTCACTGGTGGCGCTGCACCATCTTTTCCGGAACATCATATGCGTTTTGCCGACATCGGCTTGTCTGACGAGTTATTGAGAGCCTTAAGCGAGGCTGGCTACGATGAGCCGACCCCCATTCAGGCAGCTGCGATCCCCCAAGTCCAGATGATGCGCGACATCATTGCGATCGCACAAACCGGCACAGGTAAGACGGCAAGTTTTGTTTTGCCGATGATTGACGTGCTCGCCAATGGCCGGGCGCGGGCGCGTATGCCGCGCAGCCTCATATTGGAGCCAACGCGCGAGCTTGCGGCGCAAGTTGCCGAAAACTTCGAAAAATATGGCAAATATCACAAGCTGTCGATGGCGCTACTGATTGGTGGCGTGCAAATGGGCGATCAGGTAAAGGCGCTGGAAAAGGGCGTCGACGTCCTGATTGCGACGCCGGGCCGATTGATGGATCTGTTTGAGCGCGGCAAGATTTTGCTGACGGGTTGCGAAATGCTCGTGATCGATGAAGCTGACCGCATGCTCGATATGGGCTTCATTCCCGATATCGAACATATTTGCACAAAGTTGCCGACAACGCGCCAGACGCTCTTGTTCTCGGCAACGATGCCGCCACCGATCAAAAAGCTTGCGGACAAGTTTCTATCCAACCCGAAATATATCGAAGTTGCACGACCCGCCACGGCGAACGTGAATATCGAACAGTTTTTGGTGAATGTGTCGCCGATGAAAAAACGCGACGTTTTGCGTGATCTTCTGCGGACGGAAAAAGTGTCGAACGCGATCATTTTCTGCAACCGCAAGACAACGGTTCGCGAACTGAACACCAGTCTTCAGCGCCACGGACTGCGCTCAGGCGAGATCCACGGCGATATCGACCAGGCATCCCGCCAGAAGCAACTGGAAGCGTTCAAGAATGGCGACATTGATTTGCTGGTGGCGTCCGATGTGGCTGCCCGCGGCCTTGACGTGAAGGGCGTCAGCCATGTGTTCAACTTCGACGCGCCATGGCATCCGGATGACTATATTCACCGTATTGGCCGCACGGGCCGTGCGGGCGCCAAAGGCAAGGCTTTCACATTCGTCACCAAGGCTGACGAAGAGGCCATCGAGAGCATCGAGAAGCTGATCGGCAACAAAATCCCGCGTCTTGGCAAGATCGAAGCACCCGCAGAGGGAACTGAAGAACGCGCACCTGCCAAAAGGGGCCGCAAGGTACCTGCTGCCAAAGCCGCAGAAGCACCAGTGGGTGGGCCGGCAAAGGCTACTGAGCCTGCGGCGGTCAAACCTGCACGTGAAAAAGCCCCAGCCAAGCCAGCGCGCGAAAAACCTGCGCCGAAATCTGAAACCGCAAAGCTGGATCCATCTGGTGGATCAGTTGCTGGCGACGAAGGCTGGAACGGACCGATGCCCGGTTTCCTGAGCGTGGGTTTCGGCACGGAATAATCGTGGCTGAAACGGCAAGAAGTAGGACCGGGAACCGCTTGAAAATAAATTGGGTTTAGCGTGCCGAAAGCTGGTGGCCCATTCTAGGCCATCGGCTTAAGAGCGGGCTCTTGTCCACAACCTGTCGCGGTTCATGTCGCGGGGGTTGTTGGCGATGGCATCGACAAATGCCTTGCGCACCCAACGAAATTTCTCAGGACGGCTGGTGAAAATCCGTTGATCCCATGCATGCGATCCGGCCGCGCGGACTTTTCGGGCGATTTCACCGTAAATGCCGGCAGCTGACAAGACAGCCCAGCGGGCGCGCAAGGGCAACTCTCTGGCACCGACGCGGGCTGACGCCTCATATTGCTCTGCCTCATCGGCAAGCCACCGGCCCATCAATGCCAGTTTATTGCGGTTGTGGGGCTTCATATGCTCGCCTGGCCCGATATCGAGCGTTGCGAGCCAGTCATCGGGCAGATAGCAACGGCCCGCCGCATCGTCTTCGGCAATGTCGCGGGCAATATTGGCGAGCTGGAAGGCCAAGCCAAGATCGCATGCTCTGTCGAGCGTTTTGTCGTCGTCGGCAGGAACGCCCATCACGACGGCCATCATGACGCCGACGGCGCCAGCGACATGGTAGCAATATTGATACAGATCGTTTTCGCGGCGCGGGTGCCAGTCGGCGGCGTCCAGCGCAAAGCCTTCAATGACGTCCTCCGCCATACGGGCCGTAATCCCACATTCACGCGCGACCACACCAAGGCAATCAAAGGCAGGTTCTCCCGTTGCCGTCCCGGTCAGCGCCTGGGCAGTCAAGGCGCGTATAATGGCCAATCTCGCCTGCGGGTCGATAACTTCCTCCATCGTGCCGCCATGGTCCTGACCATCGGCCATGTCGTCACATTTGCGACACCACGCGTAGAGAAGCCAAACGCGCTCGCGGGTAACGCGATCAAAGAGCCTGCTGGCAAAGCGGAATGATTTTGACCCGCGCGATATGCTTTCTTGCGCGAAATCCACCAGCGCGGGTCGGTCGAATGTTTCTGGTCCGCCTGCAGCAGGTGGCTCGAAAGTCACAAATCATCCGCTTTCATCTGGAAAATCGTCTTGTGAGGCACATAATCCGCCATCTTGTCGAGCAGTCCGTCGAGATAGTCATCGACAATCATGATGCCCGCATGTTGCGGCCGGATGAAGCCGACATCGATCATATTCTGGTTGAACGCGATCAACTGGTCATAGAAACCAGCGACGTTCAACACGCCCACTGGCTTTTGATGATAGCCCAATTGAGACCAGCTGATCGCCTCCCATAATTCGTCCATTGTTCCGACGCCGCCAGGGATGGTGATGAACCCGTCGGACAGGTCAGTAAAACGCGCCTTTCGCTCATGCATGCCCGACACGACGTGCAACTCCGTGCATCCCTTGTGCGCGACCTCTGCGCCAACCAAAGCTTCAGGGATAATTCCAATCACTTCGCCGCCTGCTGCCAGCGCGCTGTCGGCGACAGCGCCCATCAGGCCTAAGCGGCCGCCGCCATACACAACGCCAATGCCCCGCGTCGCCAACGCCGTGCCAACTGCGCGTGCAGCTTTGATATAAACCGGGTTTTCGGGCGTGGCTGAACCACAATAGACCGCAACGCGCTTCACTAATGCGTGCCCTCAATCATCAAGGCTGCCGTTGCCTTAGCGCTGCCCACGACGCCGGGAATACCGGCCCCGGGGTGTGTACCGGCACCGACGAAATACAGGTTCGATATGGCATCATCACGGTTGTGCGCACGCAAATAGGCCGATTGCCACAAAACTGGCTCAAGGCTGAATGCGCTGCCCAAATGGGCCGACAGGTCACGGCCAAAGTCAGCTGGCGTATAATGAAACTGAGTCATGATACGGCTGCGAATGTCCGGAATCAGACGGCGCTCCAGCTCATCCAATATCCGTTCGGTCATTGCCGCGCCGACATCACCGTCCCAGTCAAGCGGCGCCTTGCCCATATGTGCGACTGGCGCAAGCACGTAGAATGTGGAGCAACCTTCAGGCGCGAGGCTTGGGTCCGTGACCGTCGGGTGGTGCAAATAGAGCGAGAAATCCTGCGGCAACACGCCGTTCTTATAAATGTCGTCCAGTAGGCCCTTATAGCGCGGGCCAAACAGGATCATATGGTGCGGGATACCCGGCCACGTACCCTTTATGCCCAAATGCAGGACAAAAAGCGACGGCGACCAGCTTTTTCGGCGTAGCGATTTGGTCACGCGCTCGCCGCGCTTGTTGCTGGTCAAAAGGTCCTTGTAGGTGTGCATCAAATCGCCGTTCGATGCCGCCATGTCGCAGTCCATGCGCCAGCCCGATTTGGTGCGCACACCAATGACCTTGTCGCCGCGTGTTTCGATTTCCTCGACGGCATCGTCAAGACGGACCGTTCCGCCTAGCCGTTCGAAATGCGTGACCATCGCGGCAACGAGGCGGTTGGTTCCGCCTTTGGCGAACCAAACGCCACCTTCTTTTTCGATAGTGTGAATAAGTGCATAGATCGCGCTAGTGCTCATCGGGTTGCCGCCGACGAGAAGCGTGTGAAACGACAACGCCTCGCGCAGTTTTTCGTCTTTTACATAAGACGATACGATCGAATAGACCGAACGCCAGGCTTGATATTTCATCAGCGCTGGCGCGGCTTTAATCATCGACGCGAAGTCCAAGAACGCAACTGATCCAAGCTTTTGATAGCCTTCCTTGAACACGCCCTTCGAATATTCAAGGAACTTGCGATAACCCTCGACATCGTCGGGGTTCAGCTTTTCAATTTCGGCCTTGAGGCCTGGAGCGTCATTCGAATAATCGAAATTCGTGCCGTCGGGCCAGTTCAGGCGGTAAAAGGGAAATACCGGCATCAGTTCGATGTCGTCCGCCATCTTATGGCCTGACAACCCCCACAATTCTTCAAGGCAGGGCGGGTCAGTGATAACCGTTGGGCCACCGTCAAACGTAAAGCCGTCCTTTTCCCAGTAATATCCACGGCCGCCCGGCTTATCGCGCGCTTCGATTATTGTGGTTGATATCCCTGCAGATTGCAGACGGATGGCAAGCGCAAGGCCGCCAAATCCGGCACCAATGATTGCCGCTGTCTTCGTCATTTTTTCTTGCTCCGGATCGCTGTGATGGCTTTCCCAATGGGAATGGGCGGCTTGCCAGTCAGGATGCGCGCCTTGTCACCGTTTGTTGTATTCCCCGCATAAAAGCGCTCGATCAATCCGGGCTTTAGCCTGTAGAAGCGTTCCAATATCTTGTACCGATCGGTTCCGTCCGCGCCACGGAAGAGCATGCGGTTGAGCATGCGGTAAAACTTGCCCTTTTGCCAATGCTCTTGCGCACGCTGGCGCAGCAGGATGTTGAGTTTATCGCCATCAAGGTCCGGCTGCTCGGCGATAAAAATGGCGTTTCGGACTGCGTCAGGCAATGAATAGCTCGTGACAGCCTGGAAGAACGCGCCGCGGGCGCCCGCCTTTGCCGTGCGTCCACTGCCGCTTGCCCAATAGCTCTCGAGATCGCCGCCCATGACGACGGGCAGGACGCCATTTTCCTCGCGCAACACACGTTCAACTTTCCAGCCCTTTTCGTCGGCATAAGCCGCAATCCGTTGCCGCAATATCCGGGGGTCAAGATCAGGCTTGTCGCTGTAATAGGTATCTTCGACAAACACCTGGTCCATGCCAAAGGGCAAGACATAAACGAAACGATAGCCATCATGCTGGTCGACCGTTGCATCCATAACGATGGGTTTGGTGATGTTATGCGGCTCCGACAACTGCATCAATTGTCCAGTAAACTTCTGCCATCCGCAATCGAGATGGTTGAGATCGCCTGCGCCGCGCACGTCAATGACCCCGCCTGCATTGATACGTTGCGCACCATCAAGAACAACAAGCCGGGGAGAAACCGCCTTTACTTCACGGCCAAGCATCAGGGATGAAGCGGGAAGGTTTTTACGCAGTACCCAGTCTAGCCGTTCGGATTCGATGGTGTAGTAGATATTGTCGAGCGACCTGCTGTGCGCAGGAAAGCGGACCTCATAACCCGACCAGCCATATGTCACCAATGGCGCCGTAAGCCAGCGATGCTCGGGCAAGATATCGCTGGCAAAATAGCTCCAGATATGGTTGCCGCCAAAACTCTGGCCTTGTTCGATAAGGACAACCTTGAGCTCCGGACGCATCTTGGCAAGAGCGAGCGCAATAAGCCCGCCAGCAAGCCCGCCACCAACTATGGCCAAATCGCATTTGATATTTTCGAGATTCACTTTCCTGCCCTAGCGCAGCCCTTTTCCGAGGGGAAGGCCCCTGCCAGGAAAATGCACAGCTTTATATCGCAAGAAATTTTGGTGCGCATGATGCAGGCGTATCTTTAACCATGCTATTGGCGGCAATGAGGGCTAGTAACGAGGGGGCTTACCGCCCCTAGCGGTGGCAAATGGGGGGAAATCATGCGGAAAAAATGGCTATTGGCCGTGCTTGGACTCTTGGTTGTTGTCGGCAGCCTTGCATATATAAAGCGCGATGCCATCGCGATGGCGCTGATTGCGCGCGCGGCGGACGCGGCAATGACGCGCGATGTCATGGCTGATTTGCCCGCTGATCAACTGCATGTCGGCTTTTGCGGAACCGGATCACCCTTGCCCAACCGCCAGCGTGCGGCGGCTTGTACGGTTGTGATCGCCGGGGGTAAGCTGTTCATATTCGATATGGGTGAGGGGTCGGGCAAAACCTTGTCGTTGATGGGGATGCCGTTGAACAAGATCGAAGGCGTCTGGCTGACACATCTGCATAGCGACCATTTTGAAGGCCTTGGCCCGTTCATGCTGCAGCGTTGGGCCGGAACGAGTGCAACGACGCCGCTGGCCGTGGCAGGCCCTGAGGGTGTGACCGAAATCACCACTGGACTAACTGCAGCGTACCGAATCGATTCAACTTATCGTATTGCGCATCACGGTGCGGCGGTGGTGCCATTGTCGGGCGTTGGCATGGTCGGAACCGCTATTCAGCCGGGCATAGTCTATGATGCGAACGGCGTGCGCATTACGGCCTTTGCCGTCGACCATGGTCCAATAAAGCCAGCCTTTGGCTATCGGGTGGATTTTAATGGCAGGAGTGTGACAATCACGGGTGACACTGCATTTACGCCGAAACTGGCGGCTGCGGCCAAGGGCTCGGACCTTCTTGTCAGTGAACTGCTATCGCCGCGCATGGTGGATATTCTCGTCGTTAGCGCCAAGAAGGCTGGTATGGTCAACCGGGCGAAGATATTCAACGACATCAAAAACTATCATATCAGCCCTGAGCAAGCCGCTGGCGTCGCCAAATCTGCGGATGTCGGAATGCTTGCTTTTACCCATATTGTACCGTCGGTGCCAAAGCCGCTGGAATTTGCGCTTATTGGTGGCGCGGCAGCAGCTTATGACGGGCCAATATCTGTAATGCATGACGGCGATATGATCAGTATATCGGGGAAACATGAGTTTAAAACACGCAATTTGCTAAATTGATAGCAAAGCGCGTATGGGCGGCCTCATATGGATAGTTTGCTTGTCTTGATCATGTCCGCTGCGGCGATGACCGGCATTGTCGGCGCGCGTTATCTGGCCGTGAGCGGAGCTTTTGCCTGGGCTACAAAAATACGCGAACCTGAACTGTACGCTGGCCTCAACAAGCAAATCCGGCGCGAGATCGGGTGGAGCCTGGCAAGTGCGGCGATCTATGGCATTCCCGCGGGAATTGTCGCTTGGGGATGGGACAACTTTGGCTGGACTCAAATTTACCGCGACATCGGGGATTATCCCCTCTGGTATCTGCCGGTTTCAGTATTGCTTTATCTCTTCGCGCACGACACCTGGTTTTACTGGACGCATCGTCTGATGCATCGGCCTTTCTGGTTCAAGGCGGCGCACGCAGTTCACCATGAAAGCCGTCCGCCTACTGCGTGGGCGGCAATGGCCTTTCACCCATGGGAAGCCCTGTCCGGTGCATTTGTGATTCCATTGCTTGTTTTTGTTATACCCGTTCATGTTGCAGCTTTGGGCTCTGTGCTAGCCATCATGACCATCATGGGCGTCACCAACCATATGGGATGGGAATGCTTTCCGAAGTTCGTAGTTAACGGCAAATTAGGGCAATGGGTGATAACAGCGACGCATCATCAGAAGCACCACGACGCCTATAGGGGGAATTATGGGTTATATTTCAGGTTTTGGGACAAAATGTGCGGTACTGACCTTGGGCTTGGCGATTGGAATCGCCGCGCAAGCAAGCATAGCTGAAGCTGCACCCGCTGCGGCCACGCTCGATGTTAGCATTTCGGGCTTGCGCAGCACCAAGGGCAATGTCCTCGTGTGCGTGACGGCCAATCCCCGTTTTTTCCCGGACTGCAGCAAAGATCCCAACGGCCGGCGCGCGACCGTACATGCCAATGACGCGGCATTGGTGTCGTTTACCGGCATGAGTCCTGGCACCTATGCCATTGCGCTGGTGCATGATGAAAATGCCAACAGCAAAATGGACATGGCCATTTTCTTGCCAAAGGAAGGGTTCGGTTTTTCGCGAAATCCCGTCGTGGTGGCTGGGCCACCTAAGTTTAGCTCGGCCGCTTTTGCAGTCGAAGAAGCTGACACCAGCCAGCGCGTTAAAATGAAGTATATGCTTTAATTGGCCTTCCTGAGAAAATCAGGGAACCAACCGGTAACTCGGACGGTTTCCTCATTTCGTTTTACGGGAGCAATTCATGAAAATTCTTAACGGCTTCGGCGCTGCATTGTGCCTCAGCGCCTTTTTTTGCGTACCTGCCTTTGCGCAGGATAGCGAAGGACCGACGGCAAAGGCGCCTGACCGCGGTGTTTTTGCTGGAGACTGGGTGACTGTTGGTGTTGGTGCAGGCTATGGCCCAAGCTATGACGGATCGGACGATTATGTCCTCTTTCCTGCTCCGCTCGCGCAGGGGAGCGTCGGCGGGTTTGATTTTGGCGCAAGAGGCCCTGGCCTTTATGTTGACCTGATCGCCGACGGCAACAGCGAAAGTAATGTGAAATTTCTGGCCGGTCCGCTTGTTCGCGTGCGCCTCGATCGGAATAGCAATATCAAGGATCCTGTGGTCCGCTTGCTGGGTAAGGAGAAAGTGGCTGTTGAAGTTGGTGCCACCGCTGGTGTCTCCTTTTCAAAGGTCATCAATCCATATGATACTCTGTCGCTTTCGACCGATATTCAATGGGACGTGGCGGGCGCGCATAATGGCCGTCTCATAAGCCCGAGCATCAGCTATTCGACGCCACTGTCCACTGCCATTTTTACCAGCATCAGTTTCAATGCCACACATGTCGATGGCAACTATGCCGACACATATTTCAGCATTGACCAGACCGGAAGCACTGCCAGCGGCCTGCCTTTGTTCGACGCCAAGGGTGGGTGGAAAAATTATGGCGCAAGCCTGCTTGGCGGCGTGGACCTGTCCGGTGACGTGCGTGACGGCGGATGGGGCATCTACGGCTTTGTCAATTATTCGCGGTTGACTGGCGATGCCAAAAGATCGCCGGTAACCTCGCTGCGCGGCGATGCCAACCAGTGGTTTTTTGCTGGCGGGATCAGCTATACTTTTTAAGTATCTTTAACGACTCTGAAATCATGATTGCGACATACAGGCGCCCGGTTCAACGAAAGGGCGCCTGTTATGTATGCATCGCAAAATCAGTTCACATCCGATGGCAAGCAGGCATCGCTAACCCGCGAAGCGCGCCTGAGCTGGATCAGCTCAAAGCTGGCGCAATCGCTTTGCACTGACCCTGACAGGCTGAGTGAATTGCATCACAGATTGTGGATGCGGATATTGCAGGATGGCCTTGCGCCAGTGCCCGCGCGCGACGAAACGGACCAGCTTGCAGTCGACATTCTTGCGGTCGCTCTGCTGGTCGAACAGGTTGCCGCAAATGACGGCGCAGAGGCCGCAATAGCCGCGGTAAAGCTCGCAAGCGGGCAGGGCCTTGCCCCAGCCGTGGCTGAACGCTTCCTTCGCCTTGGTAGTGCACTGGTATTCTGGGCCACGCTCGATTCGGACAGGAATTCTGCAGCCCACCCGCATTAATTCATTTGCCGGAGCGTCAACCATCTTCATGCCGCTGGACGCGAAGCGGACGGTCGCCTATCAAGCTCACATACCCGGGGAGTCGAACGACTGAGAGGCGGTGCTGCAATGCCCGCGACCCGCTGAACCTGATCCCGTTTGCACGGGCGTAGGGAGGTGAGACCGCAGCCAGTCCGGGGACTGGCGAGGACCGAGCCCGGTCTTCACGCCAATCGCTCTCCTTATGCAACTTTGGAGAGACAAGATGGCAGATATTCCAGCGCGCACAGAAATTGGCGTTACCACTGGCCCCATTCGCGGCAGCAAGAAAATCCATGTCGGCCCGCTGAATGTCGCGATGCGCGAAATCTATCTGGAGCCATCATCGGGCGAGCCGCCGGTGCGCGTGTATGACACAAGCGGCCCGTATACCGACGCCACCGCGCATATCGACATCAGCGCCGGCTTGCCGGAAATCCGCCGCCCGTGGATCATCGCGCGCGGCGACGTCACCGAGGTCACCCAGCGCGAGGTCAAGCCCGAAGACAATGGCCAGCTTGGCCCGGATCGCAGCGGCGGCGTCGCGCCATTCCCCAATGTGCGCAAACAGGTGCTGCGTGCCAAACCCGGCATGAATGTCAGCCAGATGCATTATGCGCGTAAGGGCATCATCACCCCTGAAATGGAATATGTCGCCGAGCGTGAAAATCTCGGCCGCGCGCGACTTGCCGAATATAAGCGCGACGGCGAGAGCTTTGGCGCGTCGATCCCCGATTATGTCACGCCGGAATTTGTCCGCGATGAAATCGCCCGTGGCCGCGCGATCATCCCCAACAACATCAACCACCCCGAATCCGAACCGATGGCGATTGGCCGCAATTTTCTGGTCAAGATCAACGCCAATATCGGTAACAGCGCGGTTGCGTCAGACGTCGCGACTGAGGTCGACAAGATGGTCTGGTCGATCCGCTGGGGCGCGGACACGGTCATGGACCTGTCGACTGGCCGCAACATCCACGACACCCGCGAATGGATAATCCGCAATGCGCCCGTCCCCATCGGCACGGTGCCGATCTATCAGGCGCTGGAGAAGGTTGGCGGCGTCGCCGAGGACCTGACCTGGGAAATCTTTGCCGATACCTTGATCGAGCAGGCCGAACAGGGCGTCGATTATTTCACCATTCACGCGGGCGTCCGCCTGCCATATGTACCATTGGCAGCAAAGCGCATGACCGGCATCGTGTCACGCGGCGGCAGCATCATGGCAAAATGGTGCCTTGCGCATCACAAGGAAAGCTTCCTCTACGAACGCTTCGACGAGATCACCGAAATCATGAAGGCCTATGACGTCGCTTATTCGCTTGGCGATGGCCTTCGCCCCGGCAGCATTTACGATGCAAATGACGAGGCGCAATTTGCCGAACTCTACACGCTGGGCGAACTGACCAAGCGCGCCTGGGCGCAGGATGTTCAGGTGATGATCGAAGGCCCTGGCCATGTGCCGATGCACAAGATCAAGGAGAATATGGAAAAGCAGCTGGAGGCGTGCGGCGAAGCACCCTTCTATACGCTTGGGCCGCTCACCACCGACATCGCGCCGGGATATGACCATATCACCAGCGGCATCGGCGCGGCGCAGATCGGCTGGTACGGCACCGCGATGCTTTGTTACGTCACGCCGAAGGAGCATTTGGGCCTGCCTGACCGTGATGACGTAAAGGTCGGCGTTGTTACCTACAAGCTGGCCGCGCATGCCGCCGACCTCGCCAAGGGCCACCCCGCAGCGCAGGTCCGCGACGATGCCTTAAGCAAGGCGCGCTTCGAGTTCCGCTGGCGCGACCAGTTCAACCTCAGCCTCGATCCCGACACCGCCGAGCAATATCACGACCAGACGTTGCCCGCCGAGGGCGCAAAGTCAGCGCATTTCTGTTCGATGTGCGGGCCGAAGTTTTGCTCGATGAAGATCAGCCAGGAAGTGCGCGAGTTCGCGCGGTTGCAGAACCAGCCAGCCGAAGCGTTCATCGCGACTGAAGAGGCAGAGGCCGGCATGGCGCAAATGAGCAAGGTTTATGATGAAACCGGCCGCGAGCTATATATGGGCGCTGGTGATCGGGAGCATGATTAATGTTGGCGCTTGCCCTTCTATTGGCGTTGCAAGCACCAGCCGCTGATATAGCGGCCAAGCCTCTAACCAACGAAAGCAGGGCGGGGGATTTGATGATCTTGCAGCTCTGGTCCGACAAACCGGACGCATTTCTCATGGAATGGAACAAGCCAACCCCTCCAAGTCTGCGTCCGACGATAAAAATTGAACGTAACAAGCGCATCACCTCCTTCATTATTTTTGCAGGATGTAAGAGTGACACGGCGGGCAAATGCGATTTGAATGGGAACATTGAATTCCGCGATCCTGAAGGCAAAATCTACGGCGAAATTAAAGACGTTGATATCTGGAGCGGGCCACCGATCGGGGGCTATAATCTAAGGCTGTCTCCAGTCGGTCCCGCCATGATGATCGAAGATGGAGAAAAGCTTGGTGACTATACCGTGCGGATTACGGTTACGGACCGCAACGCTAATGTTACCGCTATGACCGAAGAGAAGCTAACGGTCGTGGAAGCACTCGCGAAGTGAACTTGGCCGGGACGTCCCCGACCCGCAATCACTCCGGCCAAATAGCGGCAAAGGGTGCCTAAGTCCTTGCACCAAAAACTGAAAACATCGCCGCAAGGGAAGGCGTGTCGCTGAATGCTTATGGGTCCAATGTGCTGGCGCAGAATGTGGGGCGGACGAGTTGAGTTTTGAGTGTTTTGTAAACTGCTGCACTAAAACGAGAGACTGTCATGGCCGGGATAGGCAAAATCTACGACAAAACCGGCCGCGAGCTATAAATGTGCGCTGGGGACCGGGAGCATAATCGATATTGGCACTATGCAATGAGTGAACTTCGGGCCAAAATTACTAAATACGCCGCATCGTAAGTTTAAGTTGAGCTTATCGTGGCGGCGAGACTTAAATTTGAACTGTGCAGAAACTTTCAGTTACACGCTGTCTAAGGCGATGGATCAGTTCCCCGTCGGCAATTACGGCTATTCACCCGCCCTCCGGCACTAACTTCCCCACCAGCCGCCGCAGTTCTCCCGCTGTCGTGTGACCTGCGACCAGCGCGTGATAGCCAAAGCCCGCCTTGCGCAGCGCTACCTTTTTCACGGCGTCCCTTGCCGCCGCCGCGCCTTGATGGTGGCCGCTGACCTGATGTTGCATCCGGACCATTTTTCCGCTCGTATCTGCTGCCATCGTCAAACAAGAGATTCACATCATGCGCTATATTGCTCCGTTTCTGCTCATCGCTTTCACCGCGCCTGCCATCGGGCAGTCTGGCCCAATCGGCACAGCGCCAATCGACGTCGGTGCGGCGCGGGCTTCGCTGGCGGGCAAGTGGGAGGGAAGCCTCGAATATCTCGATTATAGCGCGAACAAATGGTTCGGCATTCCGGTGAAAACGCTGGTCGAGGATCAGGGGGACGGCGTAACAACTATCCGCAAATCGGACTTTGACGATGGACCGAAGGTCGGCAACGTGCGTATAACCTCGGTCGAGCTATACGATCCTGCCACCGCCACCGTTACCGCCGGCACATTCCGCAAGGGGCATGCGGTCGAGGTGACGCCCTTCAAGATACGACTCGAGGGCAATCCGGCGGACGCGACCCACTGGACGATGGTTGAAGAAGCGCTCGACAAGGACGATGACCGCCCCGCCATGCTTCGCCTGACCACAACGCGCGATGGTGACAAGGTCGAAACGGTCAAGCAAATCGACTTTCAGGATGACGACAAGGCCGAATGGATCACTCGCAACCGCACACGGTTAACCCTAGTCGAGGATTGATCGGCTGTTTGAGGCGATTTGCGCGTTAGCGTCCAGGCACCAACTTCTCCACCAGCCGCCGCAGCTCTCCCGCTGTAGTATGCCCCGCGACTACCTCATGATAGCCGATGCCCGCCTTGCGCAACGCTTCCTTCTTCACGGCGTCCCGTGCCGCCGCTGTGCCTTGATGGTGGCCGCTGCCCTGATATTCGATGGCGTGGACGACGTGGGCGTCGGGATCCATCAGCGCGAAATCCACGCGCTTTGAATTGATTGCCCAATAGGCATCCTTGTTGGGGCTTGCCAGAAACTCGCCCAATGACACCTGCGCCATCACCTGCCAGCCGGGATTGCGCGCGATGACAGCAGCATCCAGCGCCTTGAACAAATTGGCTTCGGGCCGGTTGAGCAGGGCGCGCGCGCTGAAATCGGCGGCCATCACGCAGGCGAGCTGATCGGTGGCGCTGCCATTGGCCTTGGCTGCCTCGGCCAAACCGTCTTTCTTTAACGGAATAACATTGCCGCGCCGCTTGCCCGAGTTACGCCCTTGCCAATACGCCCGCCGCTCAGCGCGTTTCTGTCCCTCGATCAGCCGTTCAATGGCGATACCCAGAACGGCGCCCACCGCCAATACAACGATGAGCAGAAAGGGCTTTTCGATCAGTGCAAGTATTTCGGGCGGCATGATGAAGTGTATGCTCAGTAATGTTCAACAAATGGTCAATGCCGCAGCACACCAGCACTTGTTTTACACTCACCCCAACCTCACCAAAGCCTCATCCAACGCCTGCAAAAACCTTGACCGGTCGGCTTTCGCAAAGGGGGCGGGGCCTCCGGTGATGCCGTCCATTCCGGCGCACAGGTCGGCCATGATGGCTCGGGTGGCGATGGCGCCACCGATGGAGGCGCTGGTGAAGGGCTTGCCATTATTGCCGATGACGACCGCGCCAGCCTTCAGGCACCGGTCGGCAAGCAATATGTCGGCGGTGATCACGACGCTGCGCTTGTCCGCCTGCTCCGCGATCCAGTCATCTGCGGCGTCGAAGCTGTCCGACACAACGACCCGCGTGATCAGCGGATGGTCGGGCATACGAAAACGCGCATTGCTGACCAGCACAACGGGCACATTGCGGCGCCAGGCGACCTTGTAAATCTCTTCCTTCACCGGGCACGCATCGGCATCGACCAATATGCGGGTCGCCGGGATGCGGGGCAGGGGATCGGCGGTTTCGGAGGTCATTTCGGTGCGGTCTTTATAGCAATTTGGCCGCGCGGCTAACGACCAATCGCTTCCTCGATCCACAAACGTGCATCGGGGAAGCTGCGCTCCACCTCAGGCAGGTCGTTGACGCACAGGAACTTGATCGCGTCGCGCGCTGGCCCGCGTAAATATCCGCTGACATCCTCTGCCGAATATTGCTCCGTATCGCCCACCGCGACGTGCAGATAATCGCGCGTGTCAAGGATCGCTGCGCTACCATCAGCAAGGCAGGCATGGTTGTGCAGGCTTTGCGGCAGAAACTGCCCCGCATCGCGAAAGCGGAAAGCGGCGTTGGCGATGAAGGCGTCGCGATAGCTGTCAAACAGCTCTGCCATCACCGAACGCTGCATGGGGTGGACGACATGTGCGCTTTCGAACACATGGTCGGCGGTATAGCCAATCATCTGCGCGGCGTTGATCTGGTTATAATGGTTAAGCAGGCTTGCTTCGTCGCGGCTCGCGCCACAATCTGCAAGGTCGCTATGATCGGTCCATTTGCCGCGCAAAACAGGGCCATCGGCTGCAAAGAAATCCGAAGGCGTCACCGGCGCGGTCAGGAATACATCATCGTTGAAATACAGGAAATGTTCGGCAAGGCCCGGAATGCGCCACAGCATCGTTTCGATGGACAGCGAGTTGAACGTCGGCAACGCGTCCTCACACCCTGCAAAGATGTCGCGGTGGTCAACGATGGCGATCTTTGCCGAAAATTCGGGCGAGATGCGTTCGATCACTGGAGTTTGGTTGTCAGTTACGATCCATATCCGCCGCACCCACGGCGCATGATTGGCAATCGAGCGCACGCAATAATTCAGCTCGTCACTGCAGACCCAGCGATGGGGGTTGGTGCCATTGTCATGCAACGGCGCCTCGGCTCCTGTCTTGGCCAGCGCCCGCGCTGTCGCCAGATAATATTCCCGCGTCGCCTTATGCACAGGGTCCGCCCCGTCCACCCAGGTTATCACCGCATCAACTTCAAACATTTAATTACTCTACAATCGTTATTTGCGCTGCCATAAAATTGTAATATCGTTTTGGGAACTGGAAAGTGTGTGTGGGGAGGCGGCGGCGTCGAACAGGGTCGCAATCGTTGGTGTTTTAGGGGGCAGTTTGAACCAAAGCATTGCAGGCTAATCGTTAACAGTGCAAAAAATTGCACAATTTCAGACCAGTCAACAAAAGGCCTCATCGCAGCAGAATAGGCCGAAGCGGCCGGATTTTTGGAATGCAGGAAAAGCGTGCTTACAGAACGAAGGTCGTCCAAATTGGCTAATAACTGTCGGTATTGATCGGTGAAGGGAATGCGGTGAGCGAACTTGCTACCTTGGACCTGCTGTTGCGGGGCATGGCTATCGGAGCGCAAACGGGGTTCGCCATTTCGCTGGCCCGCAGCGCCGAAGATCGTGGGCTCCGGATCGTAACATTGTTGCTTTTCATCAGCAGCATCAGCCTCACGCTCACCGGTGTTCCGCAAATTTTCCGGCTGATCGGATCGGCTCAAATCTTATTGTGGCTGGTCCAGATTGGCGGCGCGGGCTATTTCTGGCTGTTTGCGGCGATGCTTTTCGAGGATCGCAGGCTGACGTGGAGCAGCATATCACCGGCAATCGCATTGACGGTTATCGGGCTCTTTGGCCAATATGGTCCACGCGGGCTGGCGCCGGCGACCTGGGGAATTCATAATGTTTTAGGGCTGTTGTTGGCGCTCCACGCATTGATCGTAATTATCCGATCTGGCCGGAACGACCTGGTTGAGGCGCGGCGGCGGCTCCGCGTGCCTATTCTCTTGCTGATCGCGGTGTTTTCGATTGTTATTAGTACGGTCCTGATCGGTCAGGGTCTCGGTATCACTTCTCCCTGGTATCAATTCGCCAATGCCTCAATCCAGGCTCTGCTTGGGATTGGCGGCGTGGCAGTTTTGCTGGAAGCGCGATCTACTCTGTTCGGTGCGGCGGGTGGTGGAAGATCCGCAACCGCCGATGCGCACGCAATCGATGACAGCCAAATCTGGCTCGATCGGTTGCAACAGTTAATGGATGTGGAAGCGCTGTGGCGTCGCGAAGGGCTGACGATCGGCGATCTCGCCAATGCGATTGGCTTGCCCGAGCACAGGCTGCGGCGTCTCATCAATGACCAACTTGGCCACCGCAACTTCACCAGCTTCGTCAACCAGCGCCGCATTGCCGAGGCCAAGACGCTGCTCAGCGATCCCGCGATCGCAGCGCGCACCATAGCGAGCATCGCATTCGATCTTGGATTCGGCTCGCTCGGGCCTTTTAACCGGGCCTTTCGGGATGAGACCGGCCTGACGCCGACCGATTATCGCCGCCGGGCGATCGCAAATAGCTCGCCGATTCCCGAAAATCCTCGCTGATTTCGGAATCGGCGAACATCTCCAACGGATCGGCGAGACCTGCCGCGACACATTGATCAACAGGCGAACCACCCAATCAATGGAGGTTCGTTTATGCCGTTGGATTATCTTGCATCGATGGGGCAGCACTGGGTGCTGCTCATGCTCGGCGATGCCATTCGTTATGTGATCTTCGCGACCAGTGTTTGGTTGCTACTTTGGTACGTGCTGGCGCGGCCGCTCGCCAACCGTCGCATCCGAAGCCAGCGGCCACCCGGCCGCCAACTCCGTAAAGAGTTCATCTTTTCGATGCGGTCAGTAATGATTTTCTCCACCGTTTCGCTGGTGGCGAAACTCGCGCATCATTATTTTGGTTGGTGGGATGGCCCCAAGATCGCCACCAGCTGGGGTCCGATCTGGTTCTGGGCCAGCCTTGTGCTGATGATCGTCGCGCATGATGCCTATTTCTATTGGGCGCACCGTCTGTCGCACCACCCCAGCCTGTTTCGCTGGGTGCATCGCCGCCACCACCTCAGCAACAATCCGTCTCCGTTCACCGCCTATAGCTTCGACTGGCCAGAGGCGGTGCTGATGGGCAGCTTTGTGCCGCTATGGGTGCTAATCGTGCCGACATCGTGGGTCGTGGTCGATCTGTTCGTGCTGCACCAGATCGTACGCAACACGCTGCTTCACTGCGGGATTGAGGTGATGCCGGCGCGGCGCGACGGTCGGCCTCTGTTCGACTGGATGACCACGACAACGCACCATGATCTCCATCACGGAAAACTTGGCTGGAACTTTGGTCTCTACTTCACTTGGTGGGACCGCTGGATGGGGACAGAGAATCCCGAATATCTCGCCCGTTTCAGGGCAACCGTGCGCCAGGGCCAAACGGCTGCAGCCGCACCAGTGACCGTAAATTAAATACAACCTCTCACATTCAAGGAATTTGTCATGAAAAAATTATTTTGTCTTCTCGCTATCGCTTTTTTCGTAGGCAAGGCCACTGCTGCGCCTTCATCGCCACTGATTGGCATTTGGTTAGAAGTGGGCGGACCTGGCGTAGCCCGGATCGAGCCGTGCGCCAGCAATCGCAAACAGCTTTGCGCGATGGGCCTGTCACGCCGCAGCGGAGCAGCACCCATTGAAACCGGCATCGCACTGTCTGCTATTCAGCCGTCCGGCGAAAATCGCTGGCGTGGCGCGTATCACGACGGCACGCGTAAGCTACCTGCGACGCTGCGGATGGCAAATGCGAACCGCGTTGAGATGAAGGTATGCATCCTCGTTCTCTGTCAGACCGCCACTTATACCCGTCAACGGTAAGCCAGCGGAAATGCCGGGGAGATGGCGACATTAAACACGTGTCCCACCTCTCCCCGGCACCAACTTCTCCACCAGACGGCGCAGTTTTCCCATTGTCGGGTGCCCCGTGACGACCTGACAATAGCCAATGCCTGCCCAATGACGCGCGTCTTTCTCACCGCGCCAAAGGCGCTCGGCCAGCCACCAACGCCAGCCCCAGCGAAATCACGATGACGGCGATGCCGAGCGGTACTTGGCCACCAACGCTGAAACCAAGCACCCACACCCAGTCAATCACGGAACCCACGAACGATAGCCACAATATCGGCTTTGCCCATGATTTGAGCATCGCCAACCCAACGCTACCGGCCAGGCCCGCGAATACTGCGATGGCAAAGGCCGCCGTGATGGCGGCTGGCATAATCGGGGCGCCAGACGGCGTTGCAGCAGCCTCGGGTCCGAACAGACCGACATGTGCCAAATAGCTGGCGACGCCGATCAGGTTCCACAAAATGCCAATGATCCCGACAATTCGAACTGTTTTGCTGTTCATGACGCATTCTCCCCCAAGATTGCCTAGAAGAAGAATATAGCATTTGGGGCAAGCGCGAGACAGCTTTTTTCAACGAGCGCAATTGACGACTTTGCCTATTCAGCACGCCAAGCTAAATCGCTGATAGACGCACGCGGGGTTAGAGGTTAGCTTCACCTTGTCCTTGGGAAAGCCATAAACATGTCGTTTACGCAAATCATCTACGCGTCGAAGCCGTTTGGGTTCACCGCCAGCGTGCTTGACGACATATTGACAATTTCGCGCATCCGAAATGCTCAAGATGATATTACTGGCACGCTGATCTGTCGCGGCGATATGTATCTTCAGCTGATCGAGGGACCCGATGCGCAGATTGAGGCGGCGTATAACCGCATTTCTGCCGATGATCGGCATGTCGAAATGGATCTTTTGGTCTCGCGCACGGTTGATCAGCGGATGTTTCCCAAATGGGCGATGCGTGATGACCCGGCGCGCAGCTGGATGTGGACTCAGGAGGAGGTCGCCGCTGGTGCCATTCGGGCAGCGACTATGGCGGAAATCGTGGGCATTTTCGAACGCCTTGCGGCCGAGGCGTAAACGCTTTTCCAAGTGCGTACGCACTTTGTATTCGCTACGTAACATTTGGGGCAGTTAAGTTAGGAACAAGGCATGACCACAAAAACCAAAAACCAGAACTGGTTCGAAATTGGCATGGATGCCTGGGCACTGGCTGCTGAATCGAACATCGTTATTGCGATGCGGATAGGCAGCCTCGCGCTCGGCGGGCCAGCTGCGGCGCGTGAAGCGGAGCGGATGGTGTCGGAAAAGGTTGCGGCCAACATTGCGCTTGGCTTTGATCTCATCAGTGGAAAGCTGGGCACCAGCCCCGAAGCGATTGTGAGCCGAAGCATCGCCCATTATTCCAAAAGCGTGGTCGCCAACCGAGAACGGCTGGGGAGATAGTGGGACTCGCCCGCTGCATTACGCGGCGAAGCAGTTGCCATTGCCACGAGGAGGATAATCATGGCGCAAGTATTGGGTATTGGAGGCTTGTTCTTTAAATCGGCCGACCCCGAAGCGACCAACGCATGGTATGCGAAGGTCCTTGGTATAAAAGCGGAGCCGTGGGGGATTATCTTTTCACCGGAAGCAGCTGCTGCACATCCCGGAGCTGCAACGGTTTTTTCGCCTTTCAAATCCGACACGGATTATTTCGCGCCATCCGACAAGGAGTTTATGTTCAACCTGATGGTCGACGACCTTGATGCAATGCTTGAACGATGTGCGGAACATGATGTATATCCAGTCCGCACTTTCCCGGACGAGGCGAACGGCCGCTTTGCCCATATTCTCGATAATGAGGGCCGCAAAATCGAACTTTGGCAGCCGAAGCCAATGTAGCCTTATGGCTTGAGAGCTGAGATCAGGATCGCGAAAGATTTTGAAAATAGGGGTGCATGCGCGGGCTCTATAGCTTGGGGTTGGAGTCCGCGTCGGAATTTGTTCCATGCAGCATGTGCGCGCCATTTCCGCTATCGCGCCGCTGCGACCGGCTCTTCTTTTGCGAAAGCTTGATCACGCCGAATATGGCAAGCGCCACCATGATGGCGATCAGCGAATAAGCGATGATAAGTCTGGTTTCCATTTCGGCTCCGATGTGCGGCAGTTATCCGAATGGCTTTCGGTGCGACGGGCGCGGCATACAGCATTGTTCAAAGATAGCGGCATATATTCGCCATCGCTGATCGCAAAAGTAGGGCAGGATACATTTTGGACCGGGGTCTGGAACGAAGCGTGCGGCGCGTTGTTAGTGCTCGCAGATAATGAAGGAGGCCCCTATGACTGACATATTCTCGATCTTAAAATCCGACCACGAACTGCATCGCGAGATGCTGTCAAAAATTGCCGCGATCAAAGGCGATTCGCCTGAAAGGCGCGATTTGTTCGAGGCTTTCCGAATTGAAGTGACGGCACATGCGGCTGCGGAGGAGCAATCCTTATACGCAACGATGCTGGCTAACCCCGACTTGCAGGATGATGGACGCCATTCGGTCGCAGAGCACAAGGAAATTGATGATTTGCTTGGCGAGCTGCAGGGTGCCGACCTTGACGAAGCAGCCTGGAATGCGCAGTTCAGCGAACTTCGACACCGCTATGAGCATCATATCGACGAGGAAGAGGAAGAGATGTTTCCTGAAGCTGAAAAGGAATTCAGCGCTGCAAAAGCCAAGGAGCTTGGCGCGATTTTTGATCGCCGGAAGCCGGTTGAACTTGAAGAGGCCGAATCCGTCGAAAATGGGGCTGAGAAAGAATAACGCGCAAAAAACGGTTGGTGTTTGCACATTAACCTTTTCGGGCGTATACAGGTCAAACGCTATCGTCGACCGCGACGGAATTTGAGGCACGTCTCGGGTCAAACGATCGGAACGTGCAACGTCTTTCCTACCACGACTTGGCTACCCACTTGGCGCTGTTGTCAGGTGGTCACCTGTTTCGTGAAAGGAACATCATTATGCCAGTAGGCACCGTAAAATTCTTCAATGCAGACAAAGGCTATGGCTTTATCGCGCCTGATGGCGGCGGTGACGACAGCTTCGTTCACATCTCGGCTGTTCAGGCAGCTGGTATGCACTCGCTTGACAAAGAACAGCGCGTGAATTTCGAAGTTGAAATCGGCCGCAACGGTAAGGCTTCGGCCATCAACCTGTCTTCAGCTGATTAATCAGCCGAAAAGCTAGAAAAAAAGGGCTGCCGAAAGGCGGCCCTTTTTTTGTGCGCTGTCCTTGTTAGTCGAATAGCTCTTCGAGAAACGACTTCTTCCGCTTTTTGTAGGGATAGCCATGTCCATAGCCTTGCGGTTGCATGCCATAGCCTTGCGGGGCAAAGCCTCCTTGCGGCGGCGGGGCCTGAGGAGCTGGGGCAGGTTGTGGCGGCAATTCGGAGGATGCGCTACGCTCGATAATCTTGTCAAGTTCACCACGGTCGAGCCAAACGCCACGGCATTGCGGGCAATAATCGATTTCGACGCCTTGTCGGTCGCTCATCACGAGTGGCACCTTGCACACGGGGCAAGGCATTCCAACAGCTGCATTCATTTTTACGGACTCCTCTTCATATGATTGAAGCGGTCCGACATCGCCGTCATAAGACGACCAGAGGGGCCCGGCCCGCTAACCCGACTTGGGAATAGCGGTGCGGGATTTCAAGAAGCAGGCTTCTACACGAGCGCTGCGCGCGTCATCCACATCGCGGACAAAATAATGATCGCCAACAAAAGCGATACTGCGAGCACATAGCGCAAACCGACATTTTTCACGCCACCGCTTGCCTCGACTTCGGTCACATCGATCTTGTCTCCGTCTTTATGCATGTTCCTATTCCTCTCACCGATTGGCGGGAACGCCGGGTACAGGATAACAGATTATATTCGGAGTTGTTAACGTGATTTACGAAATGGCCAGTCCGTGACCTGTCCGACCCACAAGGCAAGCCAGATTAGAACCGGTTGAAACGCCAGCCGTGGCCCGTGGTACCACCAACCAAGTGGCTCACCGCCAAGCGAAATGCCGTTGATGGCGTGGTTGAAATTCGCTGGCCACACGCAAAGGGCGTAAAGCGCCAGACCAATTGCCGCCCATTTGCGCAGTGCAGGTATCAACAGGCCAGTGGCGCCCGCAATTTCCGCGATGCCTGTAAAGGCTATCACAATTTCAGGGAAGGGGACCCAGTCGGGAGTAATCGCCAGAAATCCGCGCGGTGATTTCAGGTGCAGAATGCCAGCGCCCAGATAGAAGATCGCAAGGACAATGCGCAGGCCAACACGGATCATCCGCGTTTCCGAACAAATTCAGCGCGGAGTACGAGGCCCTTGATTCCGTCAAATCGGCAGTCAATTTCCTGGGCGTCGCCGGTGAGGCGAATAGATTTGATCAGCGTTCCACGTTTCAAAGTCTGGCCAGCGCCTTTTACGGTAAGGTCCTTAATCAACGTCACTTGATCACCGTCAGAGAGCAAATTGCCTACGGCGTCGCGCACTTCGACCATAGCGTCTTGGTCAGATCCCGTCTTGGCATCTGTCGCGCTAATCCATTCTCCAGTTGCCTCGTCATAGACATATGCGTCTTCAGTTCCGTCGGCCATAATCTGATTTCCCATATTGGTTCAGCATTGCCGTAGCGGCATTTCTACCTACGCGAAAGCCAGTTGCAATTTGCAACGATGTCAGTAAGATTTTTCGATATAAATGGAGAGGCATATGGCGCAGGCTGAGACGGTATTGGACGTATTGATTGTTGGCGCTGGCTTATCCGGCATAGGCGCAGCGGCGCATTTGACGATGCAATGTCCGAACAAGAAATACGCTATTGTTGAACAGCGCGCCGACATGGGCGGCACCTGGGATCTTTTTCGTTATCCCGGAATCCGGTCTGATTCCGACATGCACACGCTGGGTTACCGGTTCAAACCTTGGCTGCATGAAAAAACGATAGCTGACGGCCCATCCATCCATCAATATGTGCATGAAACCGCCGAGGAATATGGGATCACGCCGCATATCCATTTTGGACATCAGGTCGTATCCGCAAATTGGTCAGGACCGGATGCTCGCTGGCATGTGACCGCAAAGGCCGTAAATGGCGGCGAGGAACGGCATTTTGCGGCACGTTTCCTGTTCATGTGCGCTGGATATTATGATTATGATCAGGGTTATAGGCCAGATTTCCCAGGGGAAGCGGATTTCGGTGGGCAAATTGTCCACCCGCAGCATTGGCCTGAAAACCTGAATTACAGTGGAAAAAAGGTTACCGTTATTGGCTCGGGCGCCACTGCGGTCACAATTGTACCAGTCATGGCGCAGCAGGGTGCTCAGGTCACGATGCTCCAGCGTTCACCTACCTATATGGTGTCGCGCCCGGCGATTGACCCCTTTTCAAAATTCGTACGCAAAATCATGCCGGAAAACATGGCCTATGCCCTGACTCGCTGGCGCAATATCAACATGCAGCGCTTCACATATTGGTATGCGCGCCGCAACCCGGCGAAACTGGGCGAAAAACTCGTGAATATGGCGCGCGAGTCCCTGCCGGATTCGGTGGATGTCGACACCCATTTCGTACCGAAATATGGCCCATGGGAACAGCGCCTGTGTCTCATTCCGGACAGCGACATGTTTACCGCCATTACCGAAGGCAAGGCCGAGGTTGTGACCGACCATATCGACCATTTCACCAAAACCGGGATCCAGTTGAAATCGGGCAAGCATATCGAATCCGACATCATCATTACCGCTACTGGTCTGAACCTCGTGACGATGGGCAAGACCGCGATCAGTGTCGACGGGAAGGCCGTCAACTTTGGAGAGCACTTCAATTATAAAGGCGTGATGTTCAACGACATCCCCAATTTCGCAAGCGTGTTTGGTTATATCAATGCCTCATGGACGTTGAAGACGGATATCGTTGCCGATTATGTCTGCCGCCTGTTGTGGAAGATGGATGACAAGAACGCGCTTGTCGCCACTCCGCATCTTGACGATCCGGACATGCCAAAGCTGCCCTTTGTGACGGATTTCAGCTCGGGCTATTTTGCCCGCAGTTTTGACAAGCTTCCAAAGAATGGCGACCGTCACCCGTGGCGCGTTCTGCAAAATTATGCCGCCGAGAAGAAAATTCTGACCGAAGATCCGGTTGACGATGGCGTCATGATTTTTTCAGCGCCCCAGTTTGCAGGTGTAAAATCCAGAGCCGAAGAAACGTTGATCGCGGCGGAATGATCTGAACTGGAGATCTGGTTAGTCCGGGTTTGGCTCCGTATTGCGGACAGTTGCGGCGACACGCCGGGTTTCCAGCTCGGGTTCGGGCGCAATCAAATGCGTGCGGTTGCGGACAATCCAGATCAACACCGCAAGTGCGACCAACGAAAAAATTGCCAGGACCATGAAGCCGTTGCGCACGAAACCGCGCATTACCTGAGCATGTGCCAGCATCGCCGGTGGTTTCGGCGTCTTTTGGACATTCCAATAGAGGATTGTATATTTGCCGTTGATGCGGCCGAGCTGAATGTCGGAGCTTACCCACATCTTGCTGTCCTTGGCGGCAAAAATGACACGTGGTCCGTCCATTCCGGGTTGAGAGACAGTGGCCGGTAATAAAGGCGCCTTCTTCAATATCGCGGACATGCTTTGAAACTGGGTTCCGCTTTGGTCGATGAATTCGGGTGCCACATATTTTTCCGCCGCACGCTGATCGCCACGCCGCACTGCCTCCAGAAATGGTTGCGTGACCGCCGACACTTCAGCGGGCAGGGCGGTCTCGACTTTGGTTTGCTGTGAGCAACCCGAAATGCCGAACGCAGAGGCGACCAACATGAATATAAGAAAAATGCGCGACATTTCCTGAATTATCTCCCGTTCCCGACCCTTTGCGGCTAACGCAGCATATATGCGTTACGACACTTTGATCCAGCCTGACAACGGGCAGGCCGCCACCCTTATTCATCTCACTGACAAGCGCAGTTTTGAAACATGGCTTGCCCGCCAAGCGGACGCCGTCCGGACCGCCGTCCGGGCGCAGAAATTCGAAGGCGGGGCAAGTGATATTGCAATTCTCCCGTCGGATAAACCCGGGGATTGGGCTGTAGTAGCGGGCGTCGCAGATGTGACAGCCATTGGCGTGTGGAGTCTTGCAAAGGCAGCGGACAGCTTGCCCGAAGGGACATATCGGCTGGCCGATGAGGATGTGGGTGACGCCATGTTGGGCTGGATGCTCGGGCAATATCGATACCATGAGTATCTGAGCGAACCCAAGATTACCGGTCCACGGGTGCTGTTAGTGAAGGAACCCGGCCGCATTCACATGGCCGCGTTGCAAGCGTCGGCCAGTGCGCTGGTGCGCGATCTCGTCAACCGGCCTGCAGCCGATATGGGCCCAAATGCGCTGGAAGCTGAGGCGCGGCGTATAGCCAAGGCGCACAAATTGGAGATCATAGTCACGGCGGGCGAGCCACTGGAATCGGGCTATCCACTGATTCATGCGGTTGGCAAAGCTGCTGTACGCGAACATGCGCCGCGCCTGATCGAGATCGAATGGGGTGACCCGCGCCACCCGCACATTGCCATTGTGGGCAAAGGCATCACGTTCGACACGGGCGGACTGGATATCAAGCCGGCAACGGGTATGCGGCTGATGAAGAAAGATATGGGCGGCGCCGCGCATGCCCTTGCACTGGCTGACTTGATCATGGCGGCACATTTGCCGGTGCGCCTCCATTTGCTCGTGGCCGCGGCGGAAAACAGCATCGCGGGCAACGCCATGCGGCCCGGCGATATTATCAAAAGCCGTCACGGGATCAGCGTTGAGATTGACAATACCGACGCGGAAGGTCGATTGGTCATGGCCGATGCGTTGACCAAGGCGATTGAGGACAAGGCAGAGTTGATCGTTGATTTTGCGACGCTGACAGGCGCCGCTCGGGTCGCGCTTGGGCCGGATTTGCCTGCAATGTTCAGCAATGACGATGACCTGGCGGAGGCAGTCCTTGCCGCAGCCAAATCGACCTCGGATCCACTGTGGCGCATGCCGCTTTGGGCACCTTATATGGAGATGCTCGACAGCGACATTGCCGACACCAGCAACAGCGGCGGTGCATTTGCAGGCGCGGTAACCGCTGCACTATTTCTTCAGAAATTTGTGCCAGACGAGGTGCCATGGGTTCATCTCGATACCTTCGCCTGGCGACCGACGAGCAAGCCCGGCAGGCCCAAAGGTGGCGAAGCGCTTGGATTACGTGCAATCTTCGGTTATCTGGCAGAAAAATACCCGGCGCGGTGACGCCTAACATATTGAAGGAATTCGTATTTGCGTGATGGCCAGATAGGGGCGGGGAAGCGGCCTATTTACACCTTGAGCGGGCATAGCCTTGTCGGTGACAAGCGCACGACCCCGATCCGCGGCGACCTGGCCGATATCAGTCTGGCGGGAAAGCTGTTTGCGCCGCATTACGCCGTGCCTATGCTGCGGACAGGGATTGCTCCAGTAACGGAAATTCACGCTGAGCCGCACGCGACATCCATGCCCGTCAGCGCGCTGATGCACGGCGAGGAATTTGCTGTCCTCGACGTCGCGGGCGAGTGGGCATGGGGCTATTGCCTGCATGACAATTATCTGGGTTATGTGCGCTTTGCCGAACTGGGCGAGGACTTTGATGCTACGCACATTGTGAGCGCGGCAGCGACGTTATTGGTGGCGGCGCCATCGACAAGGGCGCCTGTCCTGGCACGTTACCCGATGGGCGCACAATTGCTGTGCGGCAGCCCTAGCGAATGCGGCAAATATCTCGCTTGCGAAAGTGGCTTTGTGCCGCTGACCCATTTGTCCGAAATCGGCTTCGTCGAAGCGTCACCTGCTGATCTGGCTGAACAGTTGATTGGTACACCCTATAGCTGGGGTGGCCGAAGCGGCGACGCGATTGACTGCTCGGGGCTTGTGCAGCTTGTTTTCGGGCTTCAGGGCATTTTGGCCCCGCGCGACGCCGATATGCAACAGGCGGAATTGGGCGAGGATTTGCCAGACGATGTGCCGCTGGAGCGGGGCGATCTGGTTTTCTTCCCCGGGCATGTCGGCATCATGGCGGATAGCGAAAACATCATTCACGCCAATGGCACCGCGATGGCAGTGAGCATGGAGCTGCTTGCCAATGCCGCGGCGCGTTTTGCCGAGCATGAACAGGTGATTCTTGCGCGCAAGCGGGTATTGTTTTGAACAAATCTGTTTTCATTGATGGCGCGGCCGGGACTACCGGTCTGGAAATTGCCGACCGGCTGGCAGGTCGCGGCGAATTCACGCTGATCGTGCTCGACGATGACAATCGCAAAGAGGTAGAGGCACGCCGCGCGGCGCTGAACGATGCCGATTTCGTCATCCTTTGCCTGCCCGACGATGCTGCCAAAGAAGCGGTCGCAATGACCACGTCCAGCCGCACCCGCATCATTGACGCGTCGACGGCTTATCGGGTTGATCCCGACTGGGCCTATGGTTTTGCAGAATTTCGCAATGGCCAGCGCGAACGGATTGCCAACGCGCGGCGGGTTAGCAATCCCGGTTGTTACCCCAGCGGATTTTTGGCCTTGGTTGCGCCTTTGGTTGCGGCCGGGCTCATCCCTGCGGATTGGCCATATAGCGTCAACGCAGTGTCCGGTTATTCGGGTGGCGGCAAGGCGCTGATCGAGCGTTTCGAAGGCGCTGGAGCCGACATCGGCTTTCGTACCTATGGCGTCGACCTTGCGCACAAGCATGTGCCCGAAATGCAGGTCCATGCTGGCCTGAAGCACGCGCCGATCTTTTCGCCCGCCGTGGTGCGTGCATTTCGCGGTATGATTGTTGAAGTGCCATTGCCGCTGTCGGCTATGGCTGGCG
>JANMJX010000090.1:0-7810 GCA_031371575.1 Sphingomonadales bacterium | reverse complement strand
GTCCCGATTGAAATGCCGCCATTGCGTGACCGGACGGATGACATAGGCCTGCTGGCTCAGCATTTCCTGATCATGGCAGCGAAAGACGGACTGCCCATTCGCAAGATAGACGACAATGCTATCGGCCAATTGATGGCAATGCCGTGGCGCGGCAACGTGCGCGAGTTGAAAAACCTGATCTACCGGCTTGCTTTGTTGTGCCGCGAGGATGTCATCACGGAAGCGACGGTCACGCAGTTTATCGAGCCTGCGTCGGACGTAGAACCGGCGATCCAAGGTGCCAGCTTTGAGGCAGCGGTCGCACAGTTTCTCCGCGATCAACGGCAACGCGGGCCACTTCGCGAGAAATTATATCCCCGGGCGCTTGCACAATTTGAAATACCATTGCTTCAACATGTGATGCGCCAGGTAAAAGGCAATCAATTGAAGGCAGCGGCTTTGCTCGGAATCAACCGCAACACGTTACGGAAAAAGCTCACTGATTACGGTATCGGACCTTCAGGTGGACGCTAAAGCGAATACTTAACGCGATGCGTGGCATTTTAAACACGATTTTGTGCTTTTCAGGCAACGCAAGGAATGCCACAGTGTCTTTATGGCAACAATCGGAATAGCGAAGGACAACAGACCACCTTCCTTTGTCCGTCGTCTGTTTGAATGGCTCGCTGATCTGTTGGGCAATAGCCAATCCATAAAATTTCTCGAAATCGCCAGCGCGGTAATGTTGGTCGTCGCTGGCGTTGCAACAGCGATGTTTTTGATTGGGCAGGGGCCACAATCGGAGCCGCTTGCGCCTGCGGCTTCTGCAACGATGCTGGTGGGCAACTTGTTACCGGCAACATTGCTTCTGGTATTGTTTGGCAGGCGTGTTGCCCTGAAGCGCGCCGAGAATAGCAATATCGGCAGCAAACAACTGCTGCATGTGCGTCTGGTGGCCATATTTTCCGCAATTACTGCGGTTCCGACATTATTGCTGGTGGTATTTGCTTCGTTGCTTTTTCAAAGCGGCGTTCAGTTCTGGTTTTCCGGCTCCGCCCGCGGCATGCTGGAAAATGCAGGGGAGCTGGCAAAGGGCTATTATGACGAAAAAGTCCGCGATGTTGGCGCTGAAACCGTCACCATGGCTGGCGATATTCGCTACATATTGTCGCAGGTAAAAATCGACAGTTCGGAATTCCTGGAAATCGCCTATCCACAGCAGGTTCTCAACCGAAAGCTCAGCGAATCCGCGATCGTTACCATTGGACCGAATGGACAGCAAAACACCGAAGCGGTGCTTGCTGAAAAAGCGCGCGGTGACTGGATCAGCGACGAAGCGCTTCGCAAGCTCGAATCGGGTCAGAATTTCGTTGTCACGGTCAGTCCGAACAATATCGATGCCGTGGTCGTGCTTTATGACCGCCCACGGACATATCTTTATGTGCGGCGTGCGGAAACCGTCCCGTCCTTCGCTTTGGGTACGCGCGCGCAGTCCGTGCTGAAGGACTATGACAAGATGGTGACTCGGTCCCGCGCGCTCCAGGTGCAGTTCAACGTTGCGCTATATGTGGTGTCGTTGATGATCATCGGTGTCACCTTGTGGATTGCGTTGCGCGTGGCCGACCGGCTTGTGCGTCCAGTGAACAATCTTGTTGATGCAGCGCAGATGATTGCCGACGGCGACCTGTCAGCGCGAGTCAGCGTTGACCAGTTTCGTGACGACGAAGTCGGCTTTTTGTCGCAATCCTTTAACCGCATGACGGAGCGTTTGCAGGAGCAAACCGGTATCTTGCTCGCCACCAACCACCAATTGGGGGAACGGCGCTTGTTTATCGAGGCGGTGTTGGAATCTGTGTCCGCGGGTGTCGTGTCCATGGATGACAAGGGCGTTGTGCAACTTGCCAATTCGACGGCCGAGAAGCTTCTGAAAAACAAGAGCGATACGATTGTCGGGCAAAAATTTGCAATCGTCGCTCCTGAACTGGCCGCCCTGGCGAGTGAAAGCCACAGGGGCGTGGTCCAGCTTGGGGATGGACCGGAGCCAGTGACTGTAGCCGTAACCGTCTCGTCGCGCGCGCAGGGTAATGTGGTGACGTTCGAAGACATCAGCCAGCAGCTTGCAGACCAGCGCCGTGCTGCTTGGTCCGATGTTGCGCGCCGCATTGCACATGAAATCAAAAATCCGCTCACCCCCATCCAATTGGCAGCGGAGCGGCTGCAGCGCAGATTCGGCAAAAATATCCAGCAGGATCAGGCCGTGTTTGAACAGCTGACCAGCACCATCGTGCGCCAAGTTGGCGATTTGCGTAACATTGTAGATGAATTCTCGTCCTTTGCGCGGATGCCAAAGCCTTTGTTCCGCGCCGAGAGCATGCACGATATCGTTGGTCATGCAGTTTTCATGTTTGAAGTTGCCCATCCGGACATCACATTTACCTACAAGCAACAAGGGCAATTACCGCCACTGATATCGGACCGCCGACAATTGGGACAAGCGATCACAAATATTCTTAAGAATGCTGTTGAATCGATTGAAGAAAAAAAGAAAAATATGGCCTTCGACGGGACGATAGCGGTTGATTTGCTGATGGAAGCCGATGCACTAATCGTCCGGATCGCGGACAATGGCGTTGGCTTACCCTCCGACCGGCAACGTATCATGGAACCCTATATCACCAATCGCGCTACGGGATCTGGCCTCGGGCTGGCGATTGTGAAAAAGATTATCGAAGAACATTTTGGCGACATTTCTTTGTCGGATAACGTGCCCAACGGCGCGGTTGTGACGTTAAAGTTTAATCCGGAGCAAGTTGCATCCAAGGCAGGGAAGTTGAAATCTTCGCCGCCTCCTTCCAATTCAGATGAGGTTATGAGCTGATTATGGCACTCGACATACTGATTGTAGATGACGAACAGGATATCAGAGACCTGGTCTCTGGCGTGCTCGATGACGAGGGCTATGGCACACGCACCGCTGCATCTGCTGAGGAAGCGCTGGCTGCGCTTGATGCGCGTTTACCCTCCTTGATACTGCTCGATGTATGGCTTCGTGGTTCATCAATGGATGGGATCGAATTGCTGCGCGCAATCAAGATTCGCGACCCGCAAATTCCGGTGATTGTCTTTTCCGGACATGGCAATATTGATACCGCGGTTGCAGCGATTAGTCAGGGCGCAGTAGATTTCATTGAAAAGCCATTTGAAGCAAGCAAGCTGCTGCACCTTGTCTCCAAAGCGACAGAAACCGAGCGTCTGCGCGCAGAAAATGCCGCATTAAAGGCGCGCGTAGGCCATTCAGAGGAATTAACTGGTTCTTCGGCGTCTATAAACGCAGTGCGCGCTACGTTAAAGAAGGTAGCCGGCACGGGCAGCCGGATGCTCATCACGGGCCCGGCAGGTGTTGGGAAGGAAGTGGCGGCACGTTTGCTTCACAGTTGGAGTCCAAGGGCAGGGTCGGCCTTTGTATCTGTCAGCGCAGCCCGCTTGTCACCCGAACGCTTTGACGAGGAACTATTTGGAATTGAGCAGGACGGACGCCTTGTTCAGGCAGGGATGTTGGAAAAGGCGCATGGCGGGACACTGTTTCTGGATGAGGTGGCAGATATGCCTTGGACGACGCAGGGAAAGATTTTGCGCGTCTTAACAGATCAAAGCTTCGTGCGGGTTGGGGGCGACCGCCAGATCAGGGTGGATGTACGCTTTGTGTCAGCGACTGCGCGCGATCTCGCCAATGAGATTTCCGAAGGTCGGTTCCGCGAGGACCTGTTTTACCGATTAAATGTCGTTCCGGTGGAAATTCCGCCCTTGTCCGGACGTCGCGAAGACATTCCGGATCTCGTCAATCATTATGCCGCGCGGTTTGCGTCAGAACACCGCATTTCACCGCCCAATTTCTCCGTTGACGCCATGGCTGCGCTTCAGGCCTGTGAGTGGCCCGGTAACGTGCGACAGCTGCGCAACATCATTGAACGCACGATAATCTTGGCACCTGCCGAAGGCGTTGCGATGATTGAAGCCGACATGTTGCCGTCCGAAATCATCAACAGCTACGAAGGCGCCGAGCATAATGTAACATCGCTGATGGGGGCTCCGTTGCGGGAGGCACGTGAAGCCTTTGAACGCGAGTATCTGAGGGTGCAGATTAAACGCTTTTCAGGGAACATTTCGAAAACAGCCGCTTTTGTCGGAATGGAACGTTCCGCGCTGCATAGAAAGCTTAAGCTTCTGGGCATTTCCGTACGCAAGAATGCCATGGATTTTGGCGATGATGGCGACGTGTAAGGCCAATTGCGAAATAAGCGTCAGTAGTATATCTGTAATTATGCTTGGTTATCAGTTTGTTTGATACGCAATCATTGAAACCCAGGCGCAACAATAAAAATAATCGGATAACTACAATGACTGAGAAGAATAACGGGCTCCAAGATCTGTTTCTGAACTCCCTCAGAAAAGCGAAGACACCAGTGACGATGTTTTTGGTCAAGGGTGTTAAGCTTCAAGGTGTTGTGACGTGGTTTGACAATTTTTCCGTGCTGTTGCGTCGCGACGGCATGTCGCAGCTTGTCTACAAGCATTCGATATCGACGATCATGCCATCAGTATCGCCTGACCGGGCTATCTTTGACGACATGATGGCACGAGCCACCCACCGGCCCGGAATGTTGCAGGACGTTTTCCTGCATGCGATGTGCGACAAGAATGAAGCTGTGACGACCTTTCTGGTCAATGGCGTGATGTTGCAAGGCGCGATCGCGGCATATGACCTTTTTTCGGTCATGCTGGAACGCGACGGGACGACGCAGCTTGTATATAAGCATGCTATTTCCACGATCCAACCAGCGCATCCCGTCAATCTCGCGGAATATAATCAGGGCGTCGACGAGAGCGATATTTGAGCGGTTTTGAACGCAATGAGACCGACGAGTTCGCACGTGGTGCGCGCGCGTTGGTCGTTTATCCCGAGCTGCCCGGAAGGGCCTCTGTCGGGCCGGAATCGCGCCTTGCCGAAGCCGAGGGGCTCGCGCTCGCAATTGGCCTGAACGTCGTGCGCAAGAAGCATTATCGGGTGCGGTCGCCGCGCGCGGTTACCTTGCTTGGTGGTGGGCAGGTGGAAGAAATTGCTGAAATGGGCCGCAAGCTGGAGGCCGACCTCTTGATTGTGGACGCCGCTCTTACTGCGATCCAGCAGCGAAATCTGGAAGAGCGCACTGGACTCAAGACAATAGACCGCACGGGTTTGATTCTGGAGATTTTCGGAGAGCGCGCTGCGACCGCTGAAGGCCGTCTGCAAGTGGAATTGGCGCATCTAGACTATCAGGCAGGTCGTCTGGTGCGCAGCTGGACTCACCTTGAGCGCCAGCGCGGTGGTTTTGGTTTTCTGGGTGGCCCTGGTGAAACGCAGATCGAGGCCGACCGTCGCATGATTCGCGACCGTATGGCGCGACTGCGTCGTGAGCTTGAGGAAGTGAAACGCACGCGATCGCTGCACCGGGCACGCCGCAAGCGGGCGCCATGGCCCATCATTGCGCTGGTGGGATATACCAACGCAGGCAAGTCGACATTGTTTAACCGCCTGACTCGCGCAAGCGTGCTGGCCGAAGACATGCTTTTTGCAACGCTTGACCCAACGATGCGGCAGATAAGTTTGCCCGGCGTCGAAAAGGCCATTTTGTCCGATACGGTGGGCTTTGTCTCCGACCTGCCAACACAATTGGTCGCCGCGTTCCGTGCAACGCTTGAAGAGGTGATTTCTGCGGACATCATTGTCCATGTGCGCGATATTTCGCACCCCGAAAGCGATGCACAGCGTGACGATGTGTTGCAGATATTGCGCGACTTGGGCGTGTTGGACGAAGCACTCGGCGTCAATCAGCCAAAAATGGTGGAAATCTGGAACAAGCTGGATCTGCTGGATGATGAACGCAGAGCGGAATTGTCGGGCATAGCTGCACGCAGTGACGAAATCCTTATGCTTTCAGCCCAGACGGGAGAGGGGATCGATGTGTTCAAGGACCATCTTTCCGCATTGATTGCCAAGGGCAATGATCTTCGAACAATCAAGCTTCGTACGGATGACGGTGCTGCGTTGGCATGGTTGCACGGCCGCGGCGCAGTTAGCAGGCAGGATGTAGAGGGCGATGTCGTCTCGGTCGACGTGTCGCTTAGCCGGCAATTTTGGGGACAGTTTGAAAAGCAGTTTGAACAAGCTGACGCGTAGAGTTGCCGGCTAGAGTTTTTCTTTCGCCTTGGCGCGAAGCCAATATTGCTCTTTTTCATCTAGCGACAGGCTGGAAAAAGCTTCTCCAGCGGATTCCTCCATATCCCGAAAACGACGTTCAAACTTCGCGGTCGCGTTCTTAAGAGCATGTTCGGCGTCCACTTTGTGGAAACGCGCCAAATTGACGACGGCAAACAAAAGGTCGCCGACCTCTTCAGCAACATGCTCTGGTGAAGTTGCGTCATCAACCTCTTGTAATTCCTCTAATATTTTGGCTCTGGGTCCATCTTGGTCGGGCCAGTCAAAGCCAGTGCGTGCTGCTCGTTTCTGGATTTTTTCGGCCCGCAGCAATGCGGGAAGGGCGAGAGCGACGCCTGCCAAAGCGCTGCTGTCTTCGTTACTGGACCGTTCTGCGGCCTTTATCGCTTCCCAGTTTCCGGAAACGGCATCACTTTGAACCTTTTGATTCCCGAAAACATGCGGGTGCCGCCGGACCATTTTATCGCAAATGGCGGTGACGACATCCTGCAGTGTGAATGTGCCCAGTTCAGATGCCATCTGGCTGTGAAACACGACCTGAAGCAACAGATCGCCCAATTCGTCCTTCAGCCCATCCATGTCATTGCGTTCGATCGCATCTGCGACCTCGTAAGCTTCCTCGATTGTATATGGCGCAATCGTGGAAAAATTTTGTTCGAGATCCCAAGGACAACCCGTCTCGGGATCGCGCAATTGCGCCATGATTTTTGTGAGAGGGGAAATGTCAGCGTCCATGCGTTTGGCCATATCATTAAGTTTGATAATATATATTATGTTAAATAATATTTAAATACCAGAATGTACCCTATACTGAGATGCCAGCGCTCAAGGCTGCAACACCATCAAGTTACCCTCAACTTTCCAGCTCTTCATGCTATCCAGAAAGTTCATGCCAAGCACATTCGTGTCACCGAAACTGTCCGACACGACAACCTTGTGGCTATCTATGCTGTACGATCCGATCTCCAGCTTCTTCACAGTGCCGCGCTTGGCTGCCACGCGGCCATTGGCTGTATCCAGTATCATTGGATAACCATTGGTATCAACGTCAACGTCTGAGTCAGCAGCAGTTTGCGCGTTCATCGCGGTTATCGTTGCGCCACTGTCGATCATGAAGCGCACCGGATTGCCGTTCACTTCGGCTTGGAGCCAATAATGGCCGTCATCCTGCCGCCGCAGTTCGATAACGTCAGCGCCGACGGTCTGACCGGATGTCCCGGAAATGTCGGCCTTGACGCGTTCCCAAATCGATTTGAATTCAAAGCGGAAGCTGAAAACGGCAAACAAGGCGGCGAAAATGGCAACCCACGCCAACGCCGACTTGGCGACATATGCCAAAGGCAATCGTCGTGCAGCAAGCGAACTGATTAACACAAGGATGCAGACGACGCCCCAAATGAGCGACGGGCCGTCTTCCATGATATTCATCGACTGGCTTTCGAAAACAGACGGTAGAAATTGTCTGAAGTCTGTGATGCAAGCAGCTCGGATGTAACGTCACGCAACTGTGCGACGTATCGCGCTGTATCTGCCACAAAAGCTGGTTCTCCGGTTCTGCCACGGTGCGGAATGGGT
>JANMJX010000107.1:0-6830 GCA_031371575.1 Sphingomonadales bacterium | reverse complement strand
AAATCTTTCCCTCTCATTATGAGGACACCGCCTGGCGTGTGAGCTTCTTTGGCGACGAGATCGAGGAGATCGCCGAATTCGACCCGCTCACAGGGACCAGTGGCGCCAAGCTCGCTAAAGTGCGCGTCTATGCGAACAGCCATTATGTGACGCCCGGCCCGACGATGAAGCAGGCGAGCGAAGCCATCCGCTTCGAACTGACCGAGCGGTTGAAGGAGCTGGTGTCCGAAGGCAAGTTGCTTGAGGCGCAGCGGCTTGAGGAGCGCACCAATTTCGATCTAGAGATGATTGCCGCGACTGGCTCATGCGCTGGAATCGAGAACTATTCGCGTTTTCTGACTGGCCGTCTGCCGGGCGAACCGCCACCCACGCTGTTTGAATATCTGCCCGACAATGCATTATTGTTCGTCGATGAAAGCCACCAGACGGTGCCGCAGATTGGCGCGATGGCCAAGGGCGACCACCGGCGCAAACTGACGCTCGCCGAATATGGCTTCCGTCTGCCCTCCTGCATCGACAACAGGCCGCTGCGGTTCAACGAATGGGACATCATGCGTCCGCAAACCGTATGCGTTTCGGCAACGCCGGGCGGCTGGGAAATGGAACAATCGGGCGGCGTATTTGCCGAGCAGGTCATTCGCCCGACGGGGCTGATCGATCCGCCGGTCGAGATCAAGCCAGTCGAAGACCAGGTGCAGGATTGCATCAACGAATGCCGCAAGACCGCAGAGGCTGGTTTCCGCACGCTGGTGACTACGCTGACCAAGCGCATGGCGGAGGATTTGACCGAGTTCATGCACGAGGCCGGGCTTCGCGTGCGCTACATGCACAGCGACGTCGAGACGCTGGAACGGATCGAGCTGATCCGGGACTTGCGGCGCGGCGTCTATGACGTGCTGGTGGGCATCAACCTGCTGCGCGAGGGCCTCGACATTCCCGAATGCGGATTGGTCGCGATATTGGATGCCGACAAGGAAGGCTTTCTGCGCAGCGAAACCTCGCTCATTCAAACCATTGGCCGCGCGGCACGCAATGTCGAGGGCCGAGTCATCCTCTATGCCGACCGCATGACTGGCAGCATGGAGCGCGCGATCCGCGAAACCGACCGCCGCCGTGAAAAGCAGCATGCGTTCAATATCGAACACGGCATCACCCCTGCGACCATCAAGCGCGACATTCATGACATCGTCGCTGACACAGCCAGTCGCGATTCGGTGCTCATCGACATTGATGCCGATGGCGCAAACAACCTCGTCGGGCATAATCTGCGCGCCTATATCGACGATCTGGAAAAGAAGATGCGTGCGGCCGCCGCCGATCTTGAGTTTGAAGAGGCTGGCCGTCTGCGCGACGAAATCCGTTCGCTCGAGGCAAGCGAGCTTGGCCTGCCACATCAGCAACATGTCGCTGCACCCAAGGGGCGCGCTACCGAAGGCCAGCCCGGCACACGCAAGACGCGTTATGGCAAGACGCAGCGGAAATTTGGGCGATAGGCGCTTAGGCCGGACGGTTCAATTCAGCAGGCGAATAACCGCTGATATTCCAGCGAGACCGAGAACGCCGGCGACAAAACTGCGCCACAGGTTCGCTGGCACTTTGCCAAAACATTTGGCGCCAATCCAGTTGCCCAACAGCACCGATGGAAAGAGCAGCAGTGAAAGCCAAAGCAGCCGCGCATGCGCGAGGCCAAGCACATAAGAGGCGATGGTGCCGGTGATCGCCGTGACAAAGAAGACCAGCATCATTGATGCGCGCGCTTCTTCCGGCGGAATTGGCTGGCGCAGATAATAAGGCACAACCGGAGGCCCGGGCATGGCAGCAAAGCCCGTCAAAATGCCGGACGCAATCCCGGTGAGCGCTGTCTCTTTTGGCCCCGGCCGCAGTGCGCCGCGTTGGGGCAATAGCACCAGCACGAAAGCGCCAATGGCGGTCACCGCAATCATCAGCCGAGCAACATCGGGCGTGGCGTGTTGCAGCAGCAAGATCCCAATCGGTGTCGCCAGCACAGCAAAGCCGGAAATCAGGAGGGCACTTTGCTTATGCGCATCGGCCAAGATGATTTTCAGTCCAACCGGACCAATCAGTACCTGAAGCAAGATGCCCAGGAACACCGCCTCGGTTGGTTTCACGATCAGTCCGAACAATGGCACGAGGATGATCGCCATCCCGAAGCCCGTCAGCCCGCGAATGAAGGCAGCGCCAAATGTCACTGCTGCCAGCAACAGTATCTGCGATATCAATAAGCCAGTGAGCTCCTGAATATTCAGTGCCCCATGGCCGCATGTTCAGCAGCGGTCATCGGCTTTTCCGCAGCCACAACACCCTTTTTGTCGAGCCAGGCCTGCATTTCGGTCATCTCGGCTTCCTGCGCGGCAATCACCCTTTCAGCCAGAGCGCGCACCTCGGGGTCCTTGCCATGCTTCAGCGCGACCTTCGCCATTTCGACCGCGCCTTCATGGTGCGGGATCATGCCCTGCATGAATGCGACGTCAGGATCTTGCGCAATATTGCCCATGCCGGCATGCATCTTGTCATTGGCTGCTGCATAAGCTTTTTGCGCTTCATTGTAATTTGCCGAGGCATCCACGGCGGCAACCTCGGTCTTTTCGGCAGGGGCTGCCGGATCATCGGCGGCGGGCTTCTGGCACGCGGTCAAAAGCAAGATGGCAGCAAGTGTTACCGGGATCGTTTTCATCGCATTCTCCTGTGTGGTGCGGATCAGGCTGGGCGCAAATCGGGCGGCGTCGCCTCATGCGAGAGCATCGCAATTGCTTCGTCCAAGGTCATGATGCGCTGGCCATCGGAACCAAGGCTGCGGATGGCGACCTTGCCTTCCTCGGCCTCGCGCATGCCGACGACGAGCAGATGCGGCACCTTGGCAACGCTATGCTCACGCACCTTGTAGTTGATTTTCTCGTTGCGGGTATCAACGGTGACGCGAAGTCCGGCTGCCTTGAGCTTGGCCGTTACCTCCTGCGCATAGCCGTCGGCCTCCGACGTGATGGTCGCCACCACAGCCTGCACCGGCGCAAGCCACACAGGGAAACGGCCGGCATAATGTTCGATCAATATGCCGATGAAACGTTCATAGCTGCCGAAAATCGCGCGGTGCAACATCACGGGGCGGTGGCGTGCGCCGTCCTCGCCCACATAGCTCGCGTCGAGACGCTCCGGCAACACGCGGTCGGACTGCAACGTGCCGACCTGCCAGGTGCGGCCAATCGCATCGGTCAGATGCCATTCAAGCTTGGGTGCATAAAAGGCGCCTTCGCCGGGCAATTCTTCCCAGCCATATTCTTCGGTCGCCATGCCTGCGCGCGCGACCGCCTCGCGCAATTCCTGTTCTGCCTTGTCCCAGTCATCTTCGCTGCCGAAGCGCTTTTCGGGACGAAGCGCCAGCTTGACGGCGTAGGTAAAGCCGAAATGCTTGTAGATGCGGTCGGCCAGATCGCAAAAGGCGCGCGCTTCCTCGACAATCTGGTCCTCGCGGCAAAAGATATGGGCATCATCCTGCGTGAATTGCCGGACGCGCATGAGCCCGTGCAGCGCGCCATGGGGTTCGTTGCGATGGCAGCAGCCATGCTCATAAAAGCGAAGCGGCAGGTCGCGGTAAGATTTGATGCCCTGCTTGAACACCAGCACATGTGCCGGGCAGTTCATTGGCTTCAACGCCATCCAGTCGGCATCAGGCGCAACGGCCGGCGCGCCGCCCTCCCCATCCGGAACGATGTCGGGCACGGCAAACATGTTTTCGGCATATTTGCCCCAATGCCCCGAAGACTCCCATTGCCGCACATCCATCAATTGCGGTGTCTTGATTTCCCGATAGCCGCCATCATCAATGGCGCGCCGCATATACGCCTCAAGCTGCCGCCAAATCGTAAAGCCATGCGGATGCCAGAAGACCGAGCCATGCGCTTCCTGCTGAAGATGGAACAGGTCCATGTCCTGCCCTAGGCGGCGATGGTCGCGCTTGGCGGCTTCTTCGAGACGGACGAGATGGGCATCGAGCTGTTTCTTGTTCAACCAGCCAGTGCCGTAAATGCGGCTGAGCTGCGGGTTATTCTGGTCACCGCGCCAATAAGCGCCGGCTACACGTGTGAGTTTGAATGCAGCCGGGTCAAGCTTACCAGTCGACGCCAGATGCGGGCCGCGGCACATGTCCATCCAGTCATCGCCTGACCAGTATATCGACAATTCTTCGCCCTCGGGCAGCTCGGCGGCCCATTCGGCCTTGAAGCTTTCGCCTGCATTTTGCCATGTCGCGATCAACGCATCACGTTCCATGACCTCACGCCGCAACGGCTTGTCGGCGCGAATGATGTCGCGCATCCGCTCCTCAATTGCGGGCAAGTCATCAATCGTGAACGGACCGCGCGCTGCAGGCGCCATCACGTCATAATAAAAACCATCATCGGTCGACGGGCCAAAGGTAATCTGCGTTCCGGGGAAAAGCTCCTGCACCGCTTCGGCTAGGATATGCGCAAAGTCGTGGCGCGCCAGTTCAAGCGCATCTGCCTCATCGCGGCTGGTGACGAGCGCAAGCTTCACATCGGAGTCAAGCGGGCGCATGATATCGCGCAGTTCGCCGTCGACACGCGCGGCAATCGCAGCCTTGGCGAGACCCGGACCGATGGCAGCCGCAATGTCCGCAGGGGTGGTGCCACGCGCGACTTCACGGGCAGAGCCATCGGGAAGGGTGACACGGATCATCTCGGACATGGAATAACTTGCTTTCAACGTAGGTTGGAAGCGCCCCTTTGCCAGCCCAAAGGCGAAGTCGCAAGGGTGCTGCGACCCCAAACGATGAGCCTTTGGTGAAGAAATAAAGACATGGTGGAAAGGACACTTGACTATATTCAATCAATAGGTAAAGTCTACTTGTCTAATTTAAAAGGTAACTTGACATGTTTTTTGGAAATAAGCTGGCGCCTTACATGCGGCGATATACGGCCAGAATTCTGCTTTTCATGGCTGCCTATGTCATCATTCTGACCAGCAGCCTGAGTTTCGCACGCAACGGCGGCGAGCATTCCCAAGCAACGCTTATTGGGCTTGCGCTTATGACGGCCTTTCCCATCATCGGCATGTTTTGGGCGATATTCCGGCTGTTGATTGAGATCGACGATGAATATCAGCGGCTGCTCTTTGCCAAACAAACGCTGTTAGCCACTGCTATCACCCTTACGATAGTCACCGTCTGGCAATTTCTAAATGTCTATGAGGTGGTGGCGACCGGACCTGAATGGATGGGGGTGATCTGGTTCGCAATGTTGGGTATCGCCGCCCCGATCGTGCGTTGGAAAGCTTGAAAAACCGCCTCAAAGTCCTGCGCGCCGAGCGTGACTGGAACCAGCAGGATCTGGCCGATGCTCTTGGCGTCTCGCGTCAGTCCGTCAACGCGATTGAGACGGGCAAATATGATCCATCGCTGCCGCTCGCATTCCGGATTGCGGATCTTTTTTCGCTCCGGATCGAAGAGATATTCCTGCGTGACTAATCCGAAGCCTTGTCCGCGCGATAGGGCGTGAATTCGCCGAGGCTGCACACACCGCCGGGTATGCCGCTCGTGCGGTCAACCAAACGGATGATGTCGCCGCGGCATTTCTGACCGCCAAACTGCTCAGAGACGATGATATCATCGTCGCGGGCCAGTCCCGGGCAAGACGAACGCAGAGTGTTTTTGTAAACCAAGCGGCTCGAAATGCGATATACCAAGATATTGTCGCTGACGCGGATGACATTGCCCGTATTGAAATCACTCAGGCAATTCACAGGCTTACCCGCAACTTTGCCATCCAGTTGCTTCATCAGCACAGCGCTTTGTTTCTCGGTCAGCGGTTTAGGCGTGCTGTCCACGTCGCCACATGCGGCTACGAGCGTCAATGGAAGGGAAAGGGCGGCCAATTTGAGGATCTGCATCGAATCTCTCCTGTTCAGTATGCACAATAGCATATCCGAACAATGATGAACTGTAGATGATCAGATGAGTGCCGCAATATGGCGTTTTTCCCCGGGTGTTACATGCACCGTAAGTCCTGTAAGATCGCCCTGCGGCGGATACTCCATCACCGCCAATGCGCGTGTCCCATTGTCCATTTCCAGCAACAAGGTCGCTGGCCCGAACCCGTCCTTGCCAGCCGGGCGGACAAAGCTGAGAATTTTTGCTGCATCCGTCGGCGCTTCTTCGAGCGCAAGCGGCGTCGGCGCATAGCCTTTCGCGACCTCCCCCGACCATGCGGTCTGGGGCTGCGTCGCGGTGTAAATGCCCACCGCCTGTTTTGACATCACCCCGCCATTGGCGGTCACCAGGGCAGGTTTTGACCCGTCCTGCCGCAAGGCATCCACCATCGCCGCGATATTGTACATGGCATAGCCATTACCCGGCCCGCCAAAGAAAGTGAGCCCACCCGTCAGGGTATAATCGCCCAGTGCCCGCCCAGCATCCTGCATGCTGTCGACTGCCGCGAACACCGCGCATGGAAAGCAGCTGTAGATATCGACCGGGCCGAGGTCCGACAGCGAAAAACCTGCCTGATCCAGCGCAGCAGGAATGGCGAAGTCCAATGCGGCGGAGCGGTGAATGACCGCACGCTCGGACAAGGGCGGCTCAGACGCCTCCGCCGCGCCCGCAAGCCAGACCCATTTGTCCTGCGCGATACCCATTTCGCGCGCCTTGCCCGCACTGGTCAGGATGACCGCAGCGCCCAGATCTACCGCGTCCTGCGCCACATGCCAGCGGCGGTAAATATCGGTCAGCGGGTAATTGGCGTTGCCGTCACCAAGCATATCTTCAGGCGAACGATAGCCGGGAAACTGCGCGTGGGTGC
>JANMJX010000052.1:0-15328 GCA_031371575.1 Sphingomonadales bacterium | reverse complement strand
GCGTTGAGGCAGGCGAAGACATTGTCGCGCTGCGGCACGACGCTGCCGAGGTATTTCTTGATGAGTTCAGGATATTCGCGGATCGCTTCGGAGATTGACAGGAAGATCACCCCGGCGCGCTTCAATTCCTCGCGGAAGGTGGTCGCGACCGAGACCGAATCGAACACCGCATCGACCGCGACCTTGCGCGCGCCCTCGACCCCGGCGAGCACCTTCTGCTCCTCGATCGGGATGCCGAGCTTGGCATAGATGCGCAGGATTTCGGGATCGACCTCGTCAAGGCTGCCGAGCTTCGGCTTGGCCTTGGGCGCGGCGTAATAATAGGCGTCCTGATAATCGATCTTGGGGATGTCGAGCTTGGCCCAGTCGACCTCCTCCATGGTGAGCCAGGCGCGATACGCCTTCAGCCGCCACTCGAGCATCCACTCGGGCTCGTTCTTCTTGGCGGAGATGAAGCGGACGGTGTCCTCAGTCAGGCCCTTTGGCGCAAAGTCGGTTTCGATGTCCGACGACCAGCCATGCTCATAATCGGCGACCTTTTCGGCAGCGTCCCAGGCCGCTTGATCCTTCAATATCATGTCCGTGGTGTCGATATCGTCGCTCATCGCGTTAGCCCCGCTAAATTGATTTGTGCCAATGCACCGCGCACCGCGCCATTTACGACTGGCCAATGGGCCTGCACCTGGCAGCTGCCCTCCTTCGCACAATGCTGTCCCAGCGCGTGTTTATGCGAATCGCAACAGGCTGTGAGGGCAATCGGCCCCTCCACCGCTTCAATGATATCGGCAATGCTGATTGCTGCGGCGGGGCGAGCCAGCGTGATGCCGCCGCCCGTGCCGCGCGCTGACCGCAATAAGCTTGCCTTGGTCAGGATACTCACAAGTTTCTGCGTGGTTGGAAGGGCGAGGCCCGTCTCGGCGGCCAAGTCGGTGGCCGAGACACGCGCCGAACCGCAATGGCGCGAAGCTGCACTCATGATAACCACTGCATAATCAGCCATATTGGACAAACGCATCTTCCGGACCCTAATCAGATAAATTTACTCCGATTAGTTGCAGATGGAACTTTCACATGCAGAAATCAAGCCAGAAAGGATTCAATGTCGCGGAAGTTGTCGCGGTTTAGCCATAGCCGCATGACCTTGGCATCATTGCCGTCGAGCGCACCAGGTGTCCGTCCGGCAAACTGCCGGATCTCGCGGATCATATGGGGCTGGTCGTAAAACAGGGATTCCACCTGCGACCGCATTTGCTCTGGTGCGCGCGGATCCACCATGATCGTGGCCGCCCGCAGCGCGCGATATTTGCGCATCAACTGTTTCGGTGCGCTCCCGAAATATTTGGTAATCAAACGCGCGGCGGTGCTGCGCGACATCTGGATCTGGGCATAGAGCATGTCGACATCTGGACCAAAGTCGCTGGACAACCATTCGATAACCGTTCGCACCAATTGAATGTGTGACGCTGGCACGTCTTTCCGCCGTGACAGCAAAAAAAGGGCGACTTCGTCCACCATCTGCGCAAGCCGCATTGTGCCATCCGCATGGCCAGCGGCAAACTTCACCATGAGTGCATCAATTTCTGGTCCGAACAATGTTGAGGCGGGTACCGCGCGATCAACATAATGGTTCGCTGGCTTGCCCGTCAGCGCGACAAAGCCAAGTGGCGACAGCGCAAATCCCAGATGGTGCAACGGACCATCAATATGAAATTCTGCTGCCCCCAATCCTGGCCCGATGACAGATGCTTTTGCCACGGGGTCAACGCGCCCGGTCTGAAAGGTTAAGGTCCCGGCGCCCTTTAAGATAAATACCAGATGTCCCGGTGCAGCCGGCTGAAAATCGCGGACATGGTTTTGATCACATCGGAAAAAATATATCTGGGTGACATAAGGCGCCAGCGCAGCCGGGGGCACAAATTTCACGACCTCCATCATGTCCACAGATAGAATATCGTCGTGATCTGCCAGTTGGTCTGGCCCCTGTTGTTTGCCCATAAGCCCGTCATGCATGGTCGCCGATTCTGCGTCAATGACTTGCGATGAATTAGCTGTGATTTCGAATTGCGCTTTGCGGATAAAGCTAACGACCCTTAAGCGTAATGGCGTTTCGACTTGGCGGTTACATAAGTTTCTAGCATTTCGATTTCAGCAGCCGAAAACCGCAGGCCAAGCTTGCTGCGCCGCCACAAAATGTCTTCCGCCGTCCGGGCCCATTCATGGTCGATCAAATAGTCGACCTCGACCGCATAAAGGCCGTGGCCAAAATCATCACCCAAGTCGGCATGCGACTGGGCGGCTTCAAGGATCGATGCCGTGCGTGTGCCATAGCTTCGCACCCAACGGTGAACCAGGGGCTCTGGCAAAAAAGGATATTGTTGCTGGAGCTTTTTTGCCAGATCGGTCGCGCCGGTCATCGGAAAATTCCCGCCCGGCAATGGTTGCGTGAGAGTCCAGCTTTGTCCCTGAAGCATGGGAAGATAGCCATCAAGCTGCTTTATCGCACTTTCGGCAAGATGGCGGTACGTGGTAATCTTGCCCCCAAAAACAGACAATATGGGTGCAGCCCCATCGCCACTGGCGTCCATTTCGAAATGATAGCCGCGTGATGCGGTCTCGGGCTTGCCTGACCCGTCGTCGACCAATGGCCGGACACCAGCAAAGCTGTAGATGACGTCCGCGGGGGTGATAGCTTGTTTGAAATAGGCCCCTGCGGATGCGCAGATATAGTCGATTTCCTCAGGCGTGGCGCGAATGTGATCGAGCGGTCCCTTATGGTCAGCGTCTGTCGTGCCGATCAGTGTAAAGTCATCCTCATAAGGAATGGCAAAGAATATACGTCCGTCGGGGTTCTGGCAGAAATAGGCCTGCGGCGTATCAAACATCTTGCGCACGACGATGTGCGACCCCCTGACAAGTCTGATCGTTTCGCCGGTTTTGCGATCATACCCTGTCGTACGTGCCAGCAAATCCAGGACCGCCGGGCCAGCTGCATTGGCAACGGCACGTGCCGTGACCGGGGGCTGGCCAGCAATTTCAATATGCCAATATTGGCCGCGCCGTTCGAGATGCGTGACTTCGGACCGCGTACGAATATCCGCGCCATGGTCAGCAGCATCCATCGCGTTGAGAACCACCAGCCGTGCGTCGTCCACCCAGCAGTCGGAATATTCAAATGCCTTCAGAAATTCTGGCCGAAGCGGTTTTCCCGCTGGTTCCGTCTTGAGGTTGACGGTGCGTGTGGCTGGCAGCAATTTGCGCCCGCCGATATGGTCGTAAAGGAACAGGCCAAGCCGAATAAGCCAAGCGGGGCGAATCCCCTTTTGGTGCGGAAGGATGAAACGCAAAGGCCAGATGATATGCGGCGCAATCGCCCACAGGCGCTCGCGCTCAATCAGGGATTCGCGCACCAAAGCAAATTCATAATGTTCAAGATAGCGAAGCCCGCCATGGATCAGTTTCGTCGACGCTGATGATGTTCCCCGCGCGAGATCACCGCGTTCAAGAAGAATGACTTTGGCACCCCTGCCGGCGGCATCGCGCGCGATGCCCGCGCCGTTAATGCCGCCGCCTATCACGGCAAGATCATAAACCGGCTCGCTCATAAAAATGCCCAGGCAAATGCGGCGGATGCCACAAAGGCGGTCACGGTCGCAAGCATGACCGGTAAAAGCGCACTCCAGCCTTGGCTCAAAAGCAAATCAAGTCGCGAGCGCATGGCGGTGGCGGTGACGGCGAACAGCAACATCGCCTTCGACGCGATGAGTCCGTATTCGGCGACCCAAGTAGGCGCCTTGACCACGGAGTTTATCGCGACAGCCGCAAAAAAGGTTAGGATGAACCAAGGCAGCTTTAGCCGCGATGCTATGCTTCTGGACCGGCCATCACTTGATCCTATCGCCAATCCGACGAGCGCCACAGCAGGCGCGAGCAAAGCGACCCGGGACAACTTGACGATAGTGGCAGTTTCGCCTGCCGATTGCGAGAAGCTGTAGCCGCCCCCCAGTGCTTGCGCCACATCGTGGACCGCAGCGCCCATGAGAAAGCCTGCTTGCTTGTCCGTAAAGGCCAGCTGCGCTGCTATGATCGGATAAAAGGACATTGCGACCGCGCTTGCCAGTGCAACGCCCACCAGCGTCAGCGTGAACTGCGATTGGTTCAGGCGTTCGCGTCCGATGACTGCATAAATCGCCAATGCAGCCGATGCGCCGCAGATGGCGGTCGCGCCGCCAGCAAGCCACCCGGCATAATTGCTTTGCCCACCCAGACGAGCGCCCAATAATCCTGCACCTATCACCAACGTCATGATGCCGATCAATCCCAGAAAAGCAAGCGCGCCAAGTCCTCCAATCTGCATGACCGTGACCTGCGTGCCGAGCAACACAATGCCCCAACGCAAACAAGATGTGCCGCAGAAATCGAGACCGGGATGAACCTTTTGTTCGGCGGACACAAAATTTAGGGCAAGACCAAGAAGCAGCCCAGCCAATATCACGGGCATACCGTAATGTTCCGAGAACCATGTCGCTGCCGCTGCAGCGATACCGACAACGGCAAATCCCGGAAACAGCGCGCGCAGAAGCACACGTTTGCGGGGTGCAGGACTCTCCTCTGCGAGATATGTTTCGCCATAGAGGTCAGCGATGTAGGTCGCGTTTATGTCTTGCGGTGTCATATGGCCTTCTATAGGCAGATGTGCGAGGAGTTCCAGTATAAAGCGGGACGCAGGAGAGTATATAATGGCCGAGAGCAAGATCACCAGTTCGGGCGACGCTGCGCGGTTCATTCGATACGGCCTGATCGCGCTTTTGTTCTTTGGTACGGCGCTGAATTATCTCGACCGGCAAGTCCTCGCGCTGCTCAAGCCAACGCTCCAACTGGAGTTTGGCTGGACGGATCGTGAATTTGGTCATTTTGGGTCAGCTTTCCAGATTGCAACAGCGGCAGCGCTGCTTGGTGTAGGTTGGTTCATTGATCGCTTCGGCGTGCGCTGGGGCTATGGCTTGGCCGTTGCAATTTGGAGCCTGGCCGGAATGGGGCATGCCTTTGCAAGCTCGGTTGGCCAATTCATTGCAGCCCGCGTGACGCTTGCGATCGCGGAATCTGTCAATACCCCTGCCGCCATGAAATCCGCAGCGACGTATTTGCCCATCCGCGAACGATCGGTCGGCATTGGTGTCATTAACAGTGCATCCAATATCGGCGCCATTTTGGCCCCGCTCACGGTGCCTTGGATTGCCGTTACTTATGGCTGGCGTGAGGCGTTCATCATCACTGGTGCGCTCGGGTTCGTCTGGTTGATTTTCTGGTGGCTGGGGACAAGCAAGCTTCAACCCTTGGGCAGCAATCTGCCGACCGCTTCAAGCCCAGCGGAAAAAGGCCCACCGTGGAGCGCATTGCTGCAGGAACGGCGGACGTGGGCAGTGGCAGGCGCTAAGCTGCTGACTGACCTTGTCTGGTGGTTCATACTGTTTTGGGCCCCGGATTTCTTTGCGCGGCAATTTGGGTTGGGGCAGGCTGAGATCGGCGCACCGACCGCAATCGTCTACGCATTAGCCGCTGTTGGCGCGCTTACCAGCGGGATCTTGTTCCCAATTTTGTTGGGTAGGGGAATGACAGCGAACAGCGCGCGGAAAAGCTCGATGTTTTTCTACGCCTTGCTTATCCTGCCCATTCCACTCGCCATGCAGGCGCCAAATGAATGGGTCGCCGCGCTCATTATCGGTCTCGCCTTGTTCGCGCATCAGGGTTTCTCGACCAACATTTTCGGCATGACGGCGGACATCATTCCGGCGCGTCAGGTAGGCAGCGTCATTGCCATTGGCGCTCTGGTTGGCAATCTCAGCGGCGCAGCCATGCTCGAATTTGCAGGCTGGTCACTGGATGCCGGCTTTGGCTACGCACCGATGTTTGCCATCTGCGCCAGCGCCTATTTGCTGGCGTTGTTATGGATTCACATCATGCAGCCAAAGCTCGTTGTGGTAAACGACGCCGCCTGATCAAGCGGGCTTTGCCAAGCCTTCGGCTTCGACCAACGCCTGCAATTCGCCTGCGTCATACATTTCCATCATGATGTCGGACCCACCAAGAAATTCGCCCTTGACGTAAAGCTGCGGGATCGTTGGCCAATCGCTGTAATCCTTGATGCCAGCACGGATTTCCATATCCTGCAGCACGTCGACGCTTTCGTACGCGACGTTCAGATGGTCCAATATGGCAATCGCCTTGCTAGAAAAGCCGCACTGCGGGAACAAGGGGCTGCCCTTCATAAACAATACGACATTATTGCCTTTGACGATCTCTTCAATCCGTTCGTGAACACTCATTGGTAATACTCCAAATTTTTAGGGAATGGCCGTCGTTAACTGCAAAGCGTGCAAAACTCCGCCCATGCGTCCGCCCAGCGCGTCATACACAGCCTTATGCTGTTTGACACGGGGAAGCCCGCGAAAACTCTCGCTCACCACGCGCGCAGCGTAATGGTTGCCGTCACCCGCAAGATCGGTGATTTCAACCACCGCATCGGGTAATGCGGCTTTGATCATGCCCTCGATCTCTACGGCTTGCATTGCCATTATGCGGGCTCGATAAACTGGCGGCGCGCTTCTACCATTTTTTCCTCAAGCGCCGCGCGGATCATCGCGTCATCGACGTCGACGCCAGCGGAGGTCAAATCACCAAGCAATTTGCGCACAACGTCTTCGTCGCCAGCTTCTTCAAAGTCGGCTTGAACGACTGACGTTGCATAAGCTGTCGTTTCTTCGGGCGTAAGGCCCATTTTCTCTGCCGCCCACTGTCCAACCAGCTTGTTCCGGCGGGCAGTTATTTTAAACTGAAGCTCCGCGTCATGCGCGAACTTGTTTTCAAATGCGCCCTCGCGTTTGTCAAAAGTTGTCATCGTGCCGTTCCTATTCGCAGTGTACCAAAGATAATGCCTGTTCGTCTGATCAACAAGGCTGTGAAGTCAAATGTGCACGACCAGCTTGCCAACAGCTGCCCGGTCACCGAGGCGTGCGATGGCTGTACCGGCGTCGGCAAGATCGAATGTTTCTGAAATCCGTGGCTTGATTTTGCCCGCTGCGTAAAGATCGAACAACTCGGCAACATTGGCATGGTTGCGTTGTGGCGTACGCGCGGCAAAGGCGCCCCAGAATACGCCGCACACGTCGCAGCTTTTCAGCAAGGTGAGATTGAGCGGCAACTTGGCAATACCTGCAGGGAATCCGACTACAAGAAATTTGCCTTCCCAGGCAATCGATCGCACGGCCGGTTCGCTGTAATCTCCGCCAACAGTGTCGTAGATGATGTTAAATCCGTCCCGCCCAGCGGCTGTTTTGAACATTTCGGCGACCGCTTTGGATTGATCCTTGTCGAAAGGCTGATGGGGGTAGACGACAACTTCGTCAGCGCCCGCCTCACGTGCGATAGCCGCTTTGGCCTCGTTCGATACGCCAGCGACAACGCGCCCGCCATATGCCTTGGCCAATTCAATCGCCGAAATACCGATGCCGCCTGCGCCGCCGAGCACAAGGACATTGTCCCCCGATTTCATATGGCCGCGATCCTTCAACGCATGGATCGATGTGCCATAGGTCATCAGCAAAGCCGCGCCATCGTCGAAGGACATGGCATCGGGCATTTTGAAGCAATTGAACGCCGCCACCGCAACCTTTTCAGTCAAACCGCCATTGCCGCACAACCCGATCACTCGGTCCCCGACCGCAAATCCGCTCACGCCGTCGCCAACGGCTTCAACGACACCAGCGATTTCGCCGCCGGGCGCAAAAGGGCGTTCGGGCTTGAACTGGTAGAGGTCGACAATCATCAAGGTATCAGGAAAGTTGATCGAACATGCCTTCACCGCAACGACCACTTGGCCTGGGCCAGCCACGGGTTCGGGCAAATCCCCCATGACAAGTGTTTCAGGGCCACCGCTTGCGGTAGATAACAAAGCACGCATTTCTCTCTCCTAAATTTGGCTGGGTACGAGCCATGGCTGGCGCGCCGATAACTCTGTTTCATAAGCGGATATGGCATCGCTGCTTTTCAACGTTAGCCCGATTTCGTCTACGCCGTTCATCAGGCAGTGCTTGCGAAACGGATCAATTTCAAATGTAAAGCGATCCTGAAACGGCGTTGTAACGGTCTGCGTTTCCAGATCAATATGGATATCGTCGGTCTGTGCGACTTGCATCAGACGGTCAATGGCCGGTTGCGGCAGCACGATCGCCAGCAGGCCGTTTTTAAAAGCATTGCCGGAAAATATATCGGAAAAGCTCGGCGCTATGACGGCCGAAATGCCGAGATCAGTAAGTGCCCAGGCGGCATGTTCGCGGCTTGATCCGCATCCGAAATTGTCGCCTGCAATCAATATGGGCGCCCCTGCAAAAACAGGGTCGTCAAAAACATTCCCCGGAACCGCGCGCAATGTCTCGAATGCGCCTTTGCCAAGACCGGAACGGCTGATGGTCTTGAGCCATACCGCCGGGATGATGATATCCGTATCGACATTTTTCAGTCCAAGCGGATAAGCCCTGCCATTAACGCTGCTGATGGCTTTCACGACCTTAATCCGTATCTATCTTGGGCTGATTCAGACTCATTGGCTGCGCTTCGGGTTCGGGCGAAAGCGGCTCGAGCTTGCCCTTTTTCTGAGTCAGGCTGCGCCGTCCGGCGTAGAGCAAAGCCGCCACAAGCGCCGCAGAGCCTACCGCTGCGCCAACTTTCGCAGTCGCTGACCATTTTTCATTATTGTCGGATTTTTTATCGGTCATATCTCTCATCCTTGATAGACTAAGCCTTAGCTTTGGCGTCTGTGCCAAGTAAAGCGAATAGCTTATCATGTGTAAGCGCAACTTTCCCGGTAAATTTGTGCGCAATCGTTAATCGAAGAATGTACGGATATCCGTGAGCTTCCCTGTGACCGCGGCGGCGGCGGCCATCGCCGGGCTGACCAGATGGGTGCGCGCGCCCGGTCCCTGCCGACCCACGAAATTGCGGTTGCTGGTCGACGCGCATCTCTCTCCTGCGGGAACTTTGTCGGGGTTCATGCCCAGACATGCTGAACAGCCAGGTTCGCGCCATTCGAGGCCAGCATCGATGAATATGCGGTCCAATCCTTCGGCCTCGGCCTGATGTTTCACAAGGCCGCTTCCTGGGACCACAATTGCCCATTTGACATTCGAAGCCTTTTTGCGCCCCTTCAGCACCGCGGCCGCAGCGCGCAAATCTTCAATCCGGCTGTTGGTACAGCTACCGATGAAGATATTCTGCACCTCAATGTCGGTCAATATCGTACCCGGCGTGAGACCCATATAGGCCAGCGATTTTCTAACCGCCTCTTGCTTTGACGGGTCAGCAAAGGATGAAGGGTCAGGAACGATCCCGGTTATCGGCAGGACGTCTTCAGGGCTCGTGCCCCAAGTGACGCTTGGCGCGATATCGGCGGCATTGATGGTCACCACCTTATCATAAATGGCGCCTGGATCGGTTGCGAGTGCCCGCCAATAGGTGACGGCTTGCTCCCAATCTGTGCCCTTCGGCGCCATGGGGCGCCCCTTGAGATAGGCAAAGGTGGTATCGTCAGCCGCCACGAGACCGGCGCGCGCGCCATGTTCAATCGCCATGTTGGAAATAGTCAGCCGGCCTTCGATACTCAGGTTGCGAATGACTGAGCCGGTATATTCAATGACATGCCCTGTGCCGCCGGCAGCACCCAATACGCCAGTGATATGCAGAACGACATCCTTGGCTGATACGCCGGGGCCAAGGATGCCCTCAACACGCACTTCCATGGATTTTGATCGAGTCAGCTGGAGCGTTTGCGTCGCGAGGACATGTTCGACCTCAGACGTGCCAATGCCAAAGGCCAGGGCGCCAAGCCCACCATGACAGGCGGTATGACTGTCACCGCAGACAATTGTGGTTCCGGGTAGCGAAAAGCCTTGCTCAGGACCAACGACATGGACGATGCCCTGATTAATGTCGGTTGCATTGATATAGGCTATGCCAAATTCCGGCGCGTTACGTTCGAGCGCTTCCAATTGCTGGGCGCTTTCGGGGTCTGCAATCGGGATTGGTTGGCCGCTGCCATCCAAACGGGCTGTCGTTGGCAGATTATGATCTGGCACCGCAAGCGACAGATCCGGACGCCGCACCTGGCGGCCTGCCGCCCGAAGACCTTCAAAGGCTTGCGGACTCGTCACTTCATGCACCAAGTGCCGGTCGATAAAGATCAGGCTGGTCCCATCATCACGCGTTTCCACGACATGGGCGTTCCAGATTTTTTCATATAGAGTTTGAGGCTTCAACGACATAATGTATCGCCGGTGCCTTGGTTTGACTCGAAATGCAAGTGGCGGCAGTTTCAGCTTGGACTGCTGAAAAGATTTCTATTAGGCAGGGTGCCTGTCTTCAGCGCGCGTGGAACCCAGACCCAACTATATCCTTTTACCCATATTGGCTGCATCTATCTTTATGGCCATACGTAACTTAGTTTCTGAAATGCCCATACCGGCCCGAACCTCTTCTCCGTCCAGTGACGCAACGATCGGCCTGACATTTGCCGGACTGATGTTTGGCGTGTGGATCGGTGTTCACATCTGGGCGATGTTCTTTTTTACGATCCGCTTGGCCAATTGGCCCTTGGTGGCCGCGGCAATCGCCTTGCAATGCTGGCTTTCAGTGGGGATGTTCATTGTCGCGCATGACGCGATGCATGGCTCGCTCGCGCCTGGTCGGCATCGGACCAATGCGGCAATCGGCACAATCACTTTGTTTTTATATGCTGGTTTTGGCTGGCGACGGATGCGCGACGCGCATTTTGCGCATCACCGCCATGTCGGCAGCGCCGATGACCCAGATTTCAATGCCGAAGACAGCCGCTCATTTTGGCCGTGGTATACATTGTTTCTAAAGCGCTATTTCGGATTGCAGTCAGTAGCATTCATTTCGACGATCGTAATCGGCTACTTCTTTGTCCTGAACGTCCCGTTGCAGAATATCACTTTGCTCTACGCCGTCCCGGCGATCGCTTCGTCGCTTCAACTTTTCTATTTTGGCACTTACCTGCCGCACCGTCATGACGATTCAGGATTTTACGATAAGCACAATGCACGCACTAATGATTTCGGCGTCATCGCGTCGCTTTTCAGTTGCTTCCATTTCGGCTATCATCATGAACATCATCTTGCGCCAGGCACCCCGTGGTGGGCATTGCCCCAGGCGCACAGGGAATATCGGCGTAATTTAAATCGGGACGTTACCAAGTGAGTGTTTTTGAAAAAATTGCGATTATTATTTCGGTTGTCGCCGTGATGGAATTTGTGGCTTGGGCAAGCCACAAATATATCATGCATGGCTGGGGTTGGGACTGGCATCGCGATCATCATGAGCCCCATCATAATGTGCTGGAAAAGAACGATTTGTTTGCGATTGTAGGCGCGACCGCTGCGATTACTATGTTTACCGTCGGCTATTATTATTCGCTTCCTCTGTGGTGGGCTGCAGTGGGTGTCACGGTATATGGCATAATTTATACTTTCATCCACGACGGTCTGGTGCATCAGCGATTTTTCCGCTGGGTACCCAAACGCGGTTATGCCAAACGCCTGGTACAGGCACATAAATTGCACCATGCCACCATTGGCAAAGAGGGCGGGGTTAGCTTTGGCTTTGTATTTGCGCGTGACCCTATCAAGTTAAAGGCCGATCTGAAAAGGCAGCGCGAGGCCGGGACCGCCATTGTGCGCGACGCTGCAATCTAGTCTTCAGGTTTGCGCCAAATCCAGCTCAGCGACACAAGGGCAACGCCGAGCGGTACTAACGACCACGGCAAGGACATGGCGACGAACCCAAGCGTGATGCTCACACCAAAGGCAATGGTAGCCGACCATTTCGCACGCCGACTGACCACACCCTTTTCGCGCCACGCCACCAGATGATGGCCGTATCGCGGGTGGTTCATCAGCCTTGCTTCAAGCGCCGGGCTGCTGCGCGCGAAGCAGAAGGCGGCCAGTATCATGAACGGCACCGTGGGCAACAAAGGCAGAAAAATGCCAATGGTACCAAGCGCAACCGACAAAAGACCGGCGATCAGATAAAGCTGACGCTTTATCAATATTGATGAACCGCTTTGGTGGTATAATAGCCTTCAAGGCCCTCGGGGCCGCCTTCACTGCCAAACCCGGATTCCTTGACTCCGCCAAAGGGTGCGTCAGGCATGGAAATCACAAAGCTGTTGAGACCAACCATGCCAGTCTCAAGCGCATCTGCAACGAGATTTGCCTGACGCGCATTTTCGGTAAAGGCATATGCTGCAAGGCCAAAGGGCAGGCGGTTGGCCTGTTCTATGGCTTCGTCGAAGGTTTTGAATGGCCGCATCAAAGCGACGGGACCAAATGGTTCATCATCCATGACCTTCGCCGACATCGGCACGTCCGACAGCACCGTCGGCGCGAAGAAAAAGCCATGGTCACCGCGCGACCCACCGGCCAGCAATTTTGCGCCCTTTGATGTCGCATCGTCGACCAGTTCCGCGATAGCAGATGGACGCCGCCCATTGGCCAAAGGTCCCATCACCGTGCTGGCGTCCAACCCGTTGCCGACCTGGACCTGCTTTGTATGCTCGGCAAAGCCGGCAACAAAGCGGTCATAGACGCCTTCCTGCACATAGAAACGCGTTGGCGAAATGCACACCTGGCCAGCGTTACGGAACTTTGTTGTCGCTGACAAAGTGATGGCTTTTTCAAGATCGCAATCATCGAAAATCAGCACTGGCGCATGGCCGCCCAATTCCATCGTGGTGCGCTTCACGCCATCGGCTGCAAGCTTGAGCAGATGCTTGCCCACGGGCACCGATCCCGTGAAGCTGACCTTGCGGATGATTGGCGAAGCAATAAGATGCCGGCTCACCATGTCAGGTACGCCGTAGACGAGTTGCGCTACATTGCCCGGGACACCGCCGTCGATCACGCACTGCATGATGGCGCTGGTGCTTGCGGGTGTTTCTTCGGGTGGTTTGGCGATGATCGAACATCCTGCCGCAAGTGCTGCTGCCATTTTCTTGCACATCAGATTGACAGGAAAGTTCCAAGGCGAAAACGCGGCGACTGGCCCAACTGGCTGCTTCAGCACCAGAGCCCGCTGTCCGGTAGGTCGGACAAGCACGCGGCCGTAGCTGCGCTTGGCCTCCTCGCAGAAATAGTCGAATTGCGCGGCGCAAGAGAGAACTTCAGTGCGCGCTTCGGCAAGTGGCTTGCCCTGCTCGGTTGTCAGCAAAACCGCAATGCTTTCGGCGCGTTCGCGAATGAGGTCAGCGACCTTGTGCAAGATGGCGGCGCGGGCATTAACGTCGACTGCGCGCCAATAAGCAAAGCCCTTTGCGGTCGCCACCAACGCTTCGTCAAGGTCGGCAGCATTGGCCAATGGCAATTCCGCCAGCGTCTCGCCGGTTGCCGGGTTGATGACATTATGGCGTTCGCGGCCTTCGCCTTTACGCCAGCGACCGTCGATATAAAGGCCCAAGTCTGTGGTATAGCTCATCGGTTTTCCTGCAAAGTTTGTATGTCCTGCATGTAGGCATCAGGCAGCGGCTTTGGAACCCCTTGCAAGCCGCAACAGCCAGAAAACCGGAAGGCCAAAGAGCAATAACGCAAGGCCCCAAAGCAAAGCTTCGCTGCCTGCGCCATATATTGTCCAGCAGGAATAGAGCGCTGCGAGGAAGAGAATCACCTTAAATCCGGCGCCCGCTTTCAATTCGCCTGTGGAGATGAGCCTGAAGGCCGCAGCGGCACAACCGAAATACATCACGAGCACGATGGCGGTGGTGAGCAATATGAGGAATTCGAACATCGAGGCCATTGACCGGCTGCTGTTCATCAGAATGACGACGGTCAAAAGGCTGGTGGTGAACAGATGCGCATTACGCGGCGTGCCATTTGCGGCGGATTTCCCCATAAATGCCGGGAACAGGCCATCGCGCGCAAGGGCGGCGGGCAATTCGGCCTGACACATGATCCATCCGTTTAAGGCGCCAAGCGCGCTGATTGCGCCAATAGCGGCGATGGCGGTGCCTGCATTGGCACCTGCATAAATGTTCACAAAATCTGCAAATGGCGCAGCTGAGGCGCTGGTGATCGCCACGGGCAGCATCAGGACGACCGCAGAGCAAACGAGGATATATATGCCGCCCGCCCCTGCGGTCCCGAATAATGTGGCGCGGTTGATGGTCTTTTCCGGGTCCTGCACCTTGTCGGCAGGGACAGTCGCAAGCTCAAGGCCAAGCATTGCCCATAAGGTCAAGATCGTAGCCGTTGAAATGCTGGCGGTTGAAATATCCGCCGCTTCAAAATTCCGAACAACCACACTGCCTTGCGTCGCCAGCACATAAGCCGCAAGACCAATAACCGCGACGAGAGGAAGCAATTTTGCAATCGTCCAAACGACCTGAACTTGTCCTGCCAACTTTGTCCCGCGCATGTTGATCAGCGTGAACGCCCAGACGATGGAAATGGTAATGGCGGCGGATACGCCCTGCGTACCGACGACGGGGAATAACTGGCTGAGATAGCTGACGGCTGCGGTGGCAATTGCCGCGTTGCCGACCCACATGGAAATCCAATAGGCCCAGGCAATGGCAAAACCCGCGCCATCGCCAAATGCCGCGCGCGTGTAGGCATATGGCCCGCCGGCCTTGGGCAACGCTTTGCTCAACGCGCCAAAGACCGAAGCCACACACAGCGCGCCGGAAATCGTGATGAGCCAGCCAATGACCGAATTCCAGCCCAAGGGCGCAAGGCTTGCAGGCAGCAGGAATACCCCCGACCCGATCATACTGCCCATGACCAAAGCGAGCGCCATCCAGAACCCCATGGGGCGGCTGGTTACGGCTGTTTCTGGTTCCATTTGTTCCCTCGATCCCACGCAAGCTTGCATGGAACAGGGGTAAAAGCCAATCTTTGTTTAATGCGCCAACAACACTGGTATGCCCAATTCGCCCAGCATGAACTTGGTCACGCCGCCGAACAATGTCTCGCGCCATCGGCCATGGCTATAGGCGCCCATTACGAGAAGTTCGGGTCGCCATGCATTCGCCTCAGCTAGCAGCCTTTCCTCGACGCTTTGGTCACCCTTGGCGGCGACGGCGATTTCCGCATTAATCCCGTGGCGCGATAAATAGGACGCGACGTCGGTCACAGGAAATGCCTCCGGCAGCGTTTCGACCTCGGATATACGGACCTGCGTAGCCGCCAGCAGCAAAGGCAGCGATGCACGCACTGCGTTGGCTGCCTCGAAGCCGCCATCATAAGCGATCATCACGCGTTCGTAGGAT
>JANMJX010000050.1:0-1794 GCA_031371575.1 Sphingomonadales bacterium | reverse complement strand
TCATCGGTTTTCCTGCAAAGTTTGTATGTCCTGCATGTAGGCATCAGGCAGCGGCTTTGGAACCCCTTGCAAGCCGCAACAGCCAGAAAACCGGAAGGCCAAAGAGCAATAAGGCAAGGCCCCAAAGCAAAGCTTCGCTGCCTGCGCCATATATTGTCCAGCAGGAATAGAGCGCTGCGAGGAAGAGAATCACCTTAAATCCGGCGCCCGCTTTCAATTCGCCTGTGGAGATGAGCCTGAAAGCCGCAGCGGCACAGCCGAAATACATCACGAGCACAATGGCGGTGGTGAGCAATATCAGAAATTCAAACATGGATGCCATCGACCGGCTGCTGTTCATGAGAATGACGATGGTCAAGAGGCTGGTCGTGAACAGATGGGCGTTACGCGGTGTGCCATGGGCGCCGGCCTTGCCCATAAATGCCGGGAACAGTCCATCGCGGGCGAGCGCCGCAGGCAGTTCTGCCTGACACATGACCCATCCATTCAGCGCGCCAAGTGCGCTGATCGCCCCGACCGCGGCGATGGCGGTACCTGCATTGGCACCAGCATAAATATTCACAAAGTCGGCAAAGGGCGCCGCAGACGCACTCGTAATCGCAACGGGCAGCATCAGCACAACGGCAGAGCAGACGAGGATATATATGCCGCCTGCACCAGCGGTGCCCAATAACGTGGCGCGACCAATCGTCTTTTCGGGATCTTGTACCTTGTCCGCCGGAACGGTCGCCAATTCAAGGCCAAGCATTGCCCACAACGTCAATATGGTGGCCGTAGAAATGCTCGCGGTGGAGATATCCGCCGCATCAAAATCCCGGACAAGCGCCGTACCTTGGGTTGCAAGAACATAAGCCGCAAGTCCGATCACCGCCACGAGGGGTAAGAGCTTTGCGATTGTCCAAACGACCTGAACCTGGCCAGCCAGCTTCGTACCACGGATATTGATCAGCGTGAACGCCCAGACGATGGAAATGGTGATGGCCGCCGATATTCCATGGGTGCCAACCACGGGGAACAGTTGGCTCAGATAACTCACTGCGGCCGTAGCGATGGCCGCATTGCCGACCCACATCGAAATCCAATAGGCCCAGGCGATGGCAAAGCCCGCGCCATCGCCAAAGGCAGCGCGGGTATAGGCATATGGTCCGCCAGCCTTGGGCAACGCTTTGCTCAGCGCGCCAAAGACGCAAGCCACGCACAGTGCGCCCGAAATGGTAATCAGCCAGCCGACTACAGAATTCCAGCCTAACGGTGCAAGGCTTGCAGGCAGCAGGAATACCCCTGACCCGATCATGCTGCCCATGACCAGAGCAAGCGCCATCCAAAACCCCATCGGGCGGCCCGTGACGGCTGAATCCTGCTTCACTTGTTTCCCCTTGTTCTATTCAAACTGGCATGGAACAGGGGGAAAAGCCAATATTTGTTTAGTGCGCGAGCAGCACCGGTACGCCCAGTTCACCCAGCATGAAACGTGTGACGCCACCGAACAATGTCTCGCGCAAGCGGCCATGGCTGTAAGCGCCCATAACGAGAAGGTCGGGTCGCCATGCATCCGCCTCAGCGAGCAGCCTTTCCTCGACGCTTTGGTCACCCTTGGCGGCGACGGCGATTTCCGCGTTAATCCCGTGGCGCGATAAATAGGACGCGACGTCAGTCACAGGAAATGCCTCCGGCAGCGTTTCGACCTCGGATATACGGACCTGCGTAGCCGCCAGCAGCAAAGGCAGCGATGCACGCACTGCGTTGGCTGCCTCGAAGCCGCCATCATAAGCGATCATCACGCGTTCGTAGGAT
>JANMJX010000101.1:0-9015 GCA_031371575.1 Sphingomonadales bacterium | reverse complement strand
AAAAAGTCTTTAGGAGAGGATGCCTATAAGGCTTTTCCCGTATGGCGAAGTTTTATTTATTGTGCAAGTGCGAACAGTGCAATGGCTGTTGCAAATCATGCAACTGCAATTTATAGCTTTACAATGAATTTCGCGGCATTTGCATGATCGTGAAATCACAGGATTTTGTTGCAGTGCGACAAAATGAGGAGATGATATGCGCAGATTGCCCCCTTTACGTTCATTGGAAGCGTTTCTGCGCGTAGCAAAATTGGGCTCGGCCAAAGCCGCAGCCAGCGAACTTGCATTGTCGCCTCCAGCATTAAGCCGCCGCATCAAGGCATTGGAAGATTTCATAGGCAAATCGCTGTTTGATCGCCGTGCCCAGGCGATGGTTATAAATGCCGACGGTGAAGCTTTGCTTGCAGCAGTTGAACCCGCAATGGACGCCATGGCCGAGGCGGTGGATGAATTGGCCGGACGCGGCGGCGAATATCGCCTGCGCCTTGGTTTATTGCCTTTATTCGGTTCGCAGCGGCTCATCCCGCGCTTGCCCGAGCTGCGCAAAGCATTTCCCAAGCTGCACATCGACGTCGATACGTCGGGGCACGCAGAAAATCTGCTGGGTGATGTCGTTGATGCAGCGATCATCATTGCGGCGGAAGTTGACCCCAAGCTCTACAGCGTCCGTCTTGACCGAAATCTCGTTTACGCCATTGCGTCCGAAAAATGGGCAACGGAACACAAGGTCGAACGGCCCGAGGATCTCACAAAGCATACGGTCATGGTTCACAGCGACATGCCGATGATTTTTGATGCCTGGCGGCAGGCAATGGGCGTTCCTCGCCTGAAGCCGGCTGCGGTTGACAGCCTCGACAGTGGAGCATTGATGCTTGAAGCGGCAGCAAATGGCTTAGGTGTTGCCATTATGCATGGCAGCCACTTTTCCGACGCGCGGGACCCGCGCCTCACCCGTCTGTTCGATGCAGAGGTGGAAAGTCCCTATAGCTATTATTTTGTGTGCCGGCCCCGTGCACTCAAGCAGCGCGCTGTGAAGATTTTTCATGATTGGCTTTTGAAAGCTGGCGTATAAAAAAGGGCCGGAAAAGATCCGACCCTTTTTAAAGATATAAATCCCTTTTGGGGCCTAGCTGGTTTTGCAGGTTTGCGCGCCTTTGTCGGCCAGCTTAACATTGATTTGCTTACCACTGCCAGAAAGAGAGCTTTGCCCGTCGGCTGATACCAAGGGAGCGGCGGGCTCGGCTGGGGTGGGGGCGGCGTCAGCAGCCGGTGCATCTGCCTTGGGCGCGGTGACGCGGACAGCAATCGCTGACTTGTCGCTTATGCGAATATCAGCAGCCTCATTCTTCCCCAGGAAATCAACATATAATATGGTGTTATCGGCACAGCGATACGTTCCGGTTGCCGTAATTGCCGGAGGCATCTCGATTGCAGCCGGAGCCGCAGCAACCGTGTCGGTCGTGGCTTCCGTGGTAGATGGAGTATTGGAAGAGTTGCATGCTGCCAAAGCAAGCATGGACAACGGGGCGAGGAGAAGATGTTTTTTTGTCATAGGCAATGGTCTTTGGCGCAGCATATCGACAATGTGAAGCGGTTTAAGGGCAAATTGAGCCAAAATTTCGATAGAGCGAAGCACTTGACCCGTGTCGCAGCGGGCGTCATTGCAGTGCCATGACTCAAGACGTAGCCGAAATGAACTTCGAACAGGCGCTGCGTGCGCTCGAAGAGATTGTCCACAAGCTCGAAAGCGGAGAAGCGCCGCTGGATGAATCTATCGCACTTTATGAGCGCGGAAATTCTTTGCGGGCATTGTGCCAGCAGAGGCTTGATTCCGCAAAAGCGCGTATCGATGCAATCGCCCTGGGGTCAGACGGCACGCCAACAGGCACTACCCCCTTTGATGCCGGTTGAGCCTCATGTCCGGCTCATCACACTCGTCGTTGTTACAAGATTCCCTGGTGCAAATAGCGGCGGACATTGATCAGGAGTTTGACACGCTTCTCCCGCTTCCTGGCGACGCGCGGGATCGGTTATATGCCGCCATGCGTCACGCGGCGATTGGGGGCGGGAAACGCCTCCGTCCGTTGCTAGTGACCGCAACGGCCGCGCTGTTTCATGTCGATCGCAAGGTAGCGTTACGCGTCGGCACTGCAGTTGAAGCGATCCACGTTTACTCGCTCGTGCATGACGACCTGCCCTGCATGGATGACGACGACATGCGACGTGGCAAGCCGACTGTCCACCGCGCCTTTGACGACGCGACCGCTGTTTTGGCGGGGGATTCGTTGCACGCGCTGGCATTTGAAATTTTATCAAGTTCACACACGCACACCGATCCCTTTATCCGGGGCGAGCTGGTGTCGACGCTGGCCCAGGCCAGTGGCCCCGAAGGCATGGCCGGCGGACAAATGATGGATCTCGAGGCTGAAAAGTCGGTCTTTGACTTGCCAACCATTACCCGCCTGCAGGCTCTCAAGACAGGAGCGCTTATCGCCGCAAGTGTCGAAATGGGCGCTATCTTGGGACATATCCCCCCTGAAGGGCGAACGCATCTGCGCGGATATGCGCGCGATATCGGTCTTGCCTTCCAGATTGCCGATGACATCATGGATGTTGAAGGCGATCCCGAACGCGCCGGAAAAGCGCTTCAAAAGGATGCCAAGGCCGGCAAAGGCACATTTGTCTCGCTCATGGGCCTTGAACGCGCAAAACAGCAGGCGGACATGCTGGTTGCCCAGGCCAATGAACATCTGTCGAGCTATGGCACCGAAGCCGATCTGTTGCGCGCCATTGCCAACTATATCACCGAAAGGGACCGCTGATGACGCACCGAATTGGCGTATATCCAGGCACCTTTGACCCGATTACCCTAGGCCATATGGACATCATCCGCCGGGGCGCAAAACTAGTCGATGAACTGGTCATCGGCGTCACGACCAACGCTGCGAAAACGCCAATGTTCTCTGACGATGAGCGGATTTCAATGGTGGAGCGTGAGGTTGCGAGCATCGGCTCGGCTCACATTCGCGTGGTCGGGTTTAATTCATTGCTTATGGATTTCGCCGAAGCCCAAGGCGCGAGCACCGTGATCCGGGGTATTCGTGGCGTCACGGATTTCGAATATGAGTACCAGCTCACGGGCATGAACCGGCAGCTCAACGATCGAATTGAAACGCTGTTTTTGATGGCTGACGTTTCGCTTCAACCCATTGCGTCGCGGCTCGTGAAAGAGATTGCCATATATGGCGGCGAAATAGGCAAGTTTGTCACGCCCGCAATCCGCGGCGAGGTTGTCGATCGGGTTCGCCAGCTACATGAGACCAAGGCCTAACCGCCAAAACTTTCGAGCCAAATAGCAATCATCAGGCCAAGCGCCGTCGCCACCCCGGCAAGGTGGCGGTCCTCTTTATACGCCTTTGGAAAGACTTCGGTCGCAAGCGATGCAACCACTGCCCCCGCCGCGGTGCACCGGATCACCGCCAGTACATTGGGGTGCGCGCCCTCAATCAAGAAGTTTCCGACAAGAGCAGCCAAGGCAAGCAGAACCGTGGCCCCGCCCCATAAGCCAAATATTGTGCGCGGCTTCATGCCACCGTCTTTCATTCCACGCGCGCCGCCCGCAGCTTCGGGAATGTTCGACAAGAGTATGGCCCCGGCCAATGCCGCGACCTCGCCAGCCGATGCACCGATTAGCGCAACACCAAGCGCCAGATTTTCCGGGACACCGTCAAATGTGATGGCGGCCAGCAGGCCAACGCCCTCATCCGACGGCAGTTTTTCATCAATCCAGTAATCCGCCACCGAAAACAGCACTGCCCCTGCCGCCAATGCAGCAATCGACACCCACAGGCTGCCTTCCTTGACCGACGGTTCCACAAGTTCGCCAATGATCGACATGATGAGGGCACCGCCCGCGAGCGCGACAATAAACCCCTCGGTGCGGTCGGATAACGTGCCATAGACGCCCCAGGCTGCCCCAACAAGCAATGCTGCCGATACCACGACAATGACGATGATGAGGGTAAGCATCGAGGCTAAATCGGCTTTCGCCGTTTACGTTCCGGCGGCTTTGGCCGTGCTGGCAGTTCGAGATATTCCTCTGGCACGTAAATGGCATAGGTCGCCAAACGGATTTCGCGTACAAACTGGATCAAGCAGGCGGAAAGCAGCGCCAATGCCAGCATGAACACGGCAACAGCGACCCAGGCTGCCGAAAATTGCGTGAGACCCATGAGAAACAAAACCGCAATCTCCACACAGACCGACATCGCCGCCAGAACCGCGTATAAAATTGACGACCCAACCACGCGCATGCGCTTTTCGATAATCCGCAGCTCGCGCACCACGCGCTCATGCGCGACACCGTCGGTTTCGGCATATTGGCGCTGCAAGTCGCGTGATCGATCCACAATGCGGGAAAGCCGGCCAGTAAGGACATTGAGCAAGCTTCCCACCGCGACCAGCAGAAACGCGGGGGTCAACGCCGTCTGCAAGACCGATATGACGGCAGCAAGATCGGGGCCGAACTTATCCCCCACGCTGCTTCTCCGCAGCTAAAGCACGCAAGTCCGTCTTCAGCAATTTGCCAATGTGGCTGCGCGGCATTTCATCGATTGGATAAAGTACCGAAATCCGCTGCGTCTTGCCCAATTGCGCGTTCACCCGATCCAATATGGCGTCTGGCGAAACAGCGTCATTGCGCATTCGCACGAAACCAACAGGCGTTTCGCCCCAGGCTTCGGATGGCATCCCAACCACCGCTGCTTCGGCAACCTCGGGCTGCTGCTCAAGCAATTCTTCAAGATCCTTCGGATAAATATTGAACCCGCCAGAAATGATCATGTCCTTGGCGCGGCCGACAATCGATACAAAACCATCTTCATCGACGATGCCGATATCGCCGGTTTTTAGCCAGATGTCGCCATTTTCATCGCGCCACTCCATTTCGCGCGTTTTCTCCGGCTGGTTCTTGTAGCCCGACATCATCGTTGGCGACCGGCCGGTCAAAACGCCCTTCGATCCGGCGGGCAGTCGGTTGTCATCTTCATCGAGTACGATGAGATCGTGCCCTGTAATTGGCTGTCCCACCGTGTGCAGCTTGTCGGGATGGTGGTGCGCTTGCAGCATGCACACAACGCCGCCTTCGGTCATGCCGTAAATCTCGACAAGACCACCCGGCCAGCGCTTCAGCACCTGCGCCTTCAACTCGGCCGCAAAGGGAGCACTGGTGCAAAATTTGACGATGAAATGTGTCAGATCAAAAGTGTCGAAGTCCGGATGCGCCATGAGACGTTGATATTGCACAGGCACAAGCATGGTGTGCGTGGTGCGGTCTGTCTGGGCATGCCCGAGATACGCGCGAGCGTCGAATTTTTCCATGATGCGCGCAAAACCGCCATGGCAGATGGTTGGCAGAAACACTGCGAGCGTCGTGTTGGAATATAAAGGCGTGGACACCAACGAACGCGTGTCGCGATTGTAAATGGATTTACCCCCTCCCGCCATCTGGTGCCAGCGCATGGCGTGCGAATGAATGATACCCTTTGGTGTCCCCGTGGTTCCACTCGAATAGATGATATTGAACGGGTCAGTGGGTGCCGGGGTCGAAGCAGCAAAACTGGCGCCTTCGTCTGCCATCCAGCTGTGCAATGCCGGGTGATCGCCAACATGTGTATCCAGCATGATGATGTCGACATCACCAAGATCGATACCATCAAGGTCGGCCAATTTGGCGGCATCAACGAAAAGATGCGCAGCGCCTGAATCCTTCAGCATGGCGGCCAATTGCGCGGGAGCAGCCGATGTCGTCAGTGGCGCAGCACAGCCGCCGGCGCGCACTGCGGCCAAATATACCAAGGCATATGAGACGTTGCTCGTGCCCAATATCGCTACAGCCTGCCCGTGCTTTAACCCGGTACGCTGCAACTGGGCGGCAATGCGCGCGGTCAACGCGGCAAGGTCGCGCCATGTCAATTCTGTCATGCTATCGGCCAATGCGCGATCGTCAGGTTTCTCCTCCCCCCAACCCGCGATCAGAGCGCCAAAGTCGCCAAAAGTTTTTTCAAGTTCGGACTCTATTTGCATTACGATTCCCGTCCCCCGTCTGCGCGTTTATCCGACGACTTAGCGCCATTCGCAAAACTTTCATCGCCTATTTTGCGATGACAATGGCAGACATGCAAATAGCGGTAAGACGGGCGGTAAAAGATTGTGGAAAAATGGCCGGTTTTGGCCGGTTTTCCTTGGGATTTTCGGGGTTAAGGTCTATGGTCCAGCTATGACTGAACAAACACCAGAAAACGAACAAAACAACATCTCTTCGGACAGCGCGGCTAACCCCAATCAGAATGAATATGGCGCCGACAGCATCAAGGTTCTGAAGGGTCTGGACGCCGTCCGCAAACGGCCAGGGATGTATATTGGTGATACCGATGACGGCAGCGGCCTGCACCATATGGTGTTTGAAGTTTCCGATAATGCCATTGACGAGGCGCTGGCCGGACATTGTGATCTGGTGCTGATCGAACTGAACCCCGACGGCTCGGTGTCGGTCGAAGATAATGGCCGCGGCATTCCTACCGGCATGCACAAGGAAGAGGGCGTTTCGGCGGCAGAGGTCATCATGACTCAGTTGCACGCAGGCGGCAAATTCGAAAACACGTCGGAAGACAATGCCTATAAGGTTTCTGGAGGTCTGCACGGCGTTGGCGTATCTGTGGTCAACGCATTGTCGGAATTTCTGGAGCTGACCATCTGGCGTGAAGGCAAAGAACATTGGATGCGTTTCGAGCATGGCGATGCTGTTGCGCCATTGATCGTACGGGGCGATGCCCCGGTTGCTGATGGGAAGCCCAAAAAAGGCACTAGGGTGACCTTCATGGCATCGACCGATACATTCAAGAACGTCCTTGAGTTTGATTTTGACAAGCTAGAGCACCGCTATCGCGAGCTTGCGTTTCTGAACTCGGGCGTGCGCATCCTGTTGCGCGATAAAAGACATTCCGAAATCAAGGAGCATGATCTGTTTTATGTCGGCGGCATCGGTGCCTTCGTGAAATATCTCGATCGTAACAAGGCGGCATTGCTGGCTGAGCCGATTGCAATAACCTCGAACCGCGATGGCGTAGGCATCGAAGTCGCTCTGGAATGGAACGACAGCTATTACGAAAATGTATTGTGCTTCACCAACAATATCCCGCAGCGCGACGGCGGGACGCACCTCGCCGCATTCCGTTCGGCGCTGACTCGCACCTTGAACAATTATGCGGAAAAATCGGGCATTTTGAAAAAGGAAAAGGTGACGCTGACTGGTGATGACATGCGCGAAGGCCTGACCGCCATCGTGTCGGTCAAGCTGCCGGATCCGAAGTTTTCGTCGCAGACAAAAGACAAGCTTGTGTCGTCCGAAGTGCGCCAGCCGCTCGAAAGCCTGATGGCCGACCGGATGAGCGAATGGCTTGAGGAAAATCCTGGTCATGCCCGGACAGTCATTCAAAAGGTCATCGACGCCGCCGCTGCGCGCGAAGCGGCGCGTAAGGCCCGTGAAGCCAGCCGCAAGTCAGTCATGAGCGTGGCGTCCCTGCCAGGCAAGCTGGCGGATTGTCAGGAAAAGGATCCAGCCAAATCCGAACTGTTCCTGGTCGAGGGTGACTCCGCAGGCGGCTCCGCCAAGCAGGGCCGCGATCGCCATTATCAGGCGATTTTGCCGTTGAAGGGTAAGATTCTGAACGTCGAGCGCGCCCGCTTTGACCGGATGCTGTCCTCTAAAGAGGTCGGAACGCTAATTCAGGCGATGGGCACTGGCATTGGCCGTGAAGATTTCAATATCGAAAAATTGCGCTATCACAAGATCGTGATCATGACCGACGCAGACGTCGACGGTTCGCATATCCGGACGCTGTTGCTCACCTTCTTCTATCGGCAGATGCCGGAGATTATCGAAAACGGCCATCTCTTCATTGCGCAACCTCCCTTGTACAAGGTCGCAAAGGGACGAAGCGAGATTTACGTGAAGGACGACAAGGCACTTGACGATCATCTGGTCGAGCTTGGTCTTGGCGGCGTGGTTCTTGAAGGCGCTGGCGGCCAGCGCGCAGGCGCGGATCTGGGCGCTTTGGTTGACCATGCCCGCCGCATGCGCAGCCTTATGGCGTTTGTCCCACGCCGATATGATCCGACGATTGTGGAAGCCATGGCGTTGACCAGTGCATTGGACCCCGAAGCCACGGATCGAGCAGCAGCGGTTGCCAAGGCAGCCGCATGGATGGGTGCACAGGATGTCGAGGGCAAATGGTCCGGCCGGGTCTCCGAAGACGGCGGCTATCATTTCGAGCGTTTGTGGCGCGGCGTCACCGACCACCACATTATCGATGCCGCTTTCCTGATGTCTGCTGAAGCACGCAAATTGCACAAGCTGGCAAGCGAAGAGACCGAAAGCTACGAAACACCGGCGCGGCTAGTGAAAGTAACTGCTGTCGCGGCAGCAGACGTTGCGGAAGATAATGACGGTGATGCGGAAGCTGATGCCGAAACTGGCGACGCCGTTGGTGATCAGGTAAAGCGCGCGACAACCGCCGTCAGCGTCGGCAACAAGGGCGCCATCACGCGTCCATCCGAGCTGCTCGAGGCCATTTTGATCGCAGGTCGCAAAGGTCTGTCGATCTCACGCTACAAAGGTCTTGGCGAAATGAATGCCGAGCAATTGTGGGAAACGACGCTCGACCCTAATCACCGGTCGCTGTTGCGGGTGGAAATCGACCAAGCCGACCTTGCTGACGACATTTTCACCAAATTGATGGGCGAGGTTGTGGAACCACGGCGCGACTTCATTGTCGAAAATGCGCTGAACGTGGCCAATCTCGACGTGTAATTACGGCAGCTAGGTATTCAGATCGATCGGGTGGCCGCAAAGATTGCGCAACATATCGATTCCGGCATTGGATGATGAAAAACGTTTGTGTATCCCGTCGTTCCTCGGGGGATGGGTCTATGCAACCACGCTTTTTTGTCATGCTG
>JANMJX010000247.1:0-9129 GCA_031371575.1 Sphingomonadales bacterium | reverse complement strand
CAGAAATAATTGAGATTGCGCGGCACAGGGTAGCCCGCGCCAACTGCGTTATAGACCAGACGCGGTAAGGGCAGACGCTCGTCCACCCACTTTGTTACCGTGCCCTGCGGCTTATATTCTTGTGCCCAAGGGAAGCTCATTGCGACTTAGCTCCTCAACCGATTTTGACGACTGTGTCAGAAAGAAATGCATATTCCGGAACTTTTAGGTTCAGCGGCGCTGGACCCTTCCGGACGCGTGCGGCGGTGTCATAATGCGAACCATGGCATGGACAGAAATAGCCGCCAAATTCGCCCTTAACTTCACCTTCGGCGGCACCCAGCGGCACACAACCGAGATGGGTGCAGACGCCAAGCGTGATCAACCAGTTCTCTTTGCCGGGCTTCGTACGCTCGGCGAGTGTCTGCGGATCGCGCAGTGAAGCCACGTCAACCTTGTTCGCCATATCAATTTCAGCCGGTGTCAGATTGCGAATGAACACAGGCTGCTTGCGCCAGCTGGTCTTGACGGCCTGGCCGGGTTGAATGGGTGCAATGTCGAACTCGATCGATGCCTGGGCAAGCACATCTGCGCTTGCGCTCATTTGCGATACCAGTGGCAAGGCAACCGCTGCAGCACCAACGCCAGCGAAGCTGACGGTTGCAATATGGATGAAGTCACGGCGACGCACGCCGGGCGTTGCACCGCCGCCTTGCACGCGCAATTCATCGACAGGGATGCCGTCCAGCGTCGCCCCATCTGCCTGCAAAGCCGCAGCTACCGGATCAGCCGGTGCCTTTACTGGCTTTTTTGCAGGCCTGTTCACCGTGCCATCTGTCTTTTTGACTGTCGACATAATCTGCCCTTTTTGCGTCGCAGCCTTCGCTGCGCAATACCGTCGAAATCCTATCATCCCTGTCGGACCAAACAATTCGGCGCACGGCAGGGGCGATTCAGCGGCCTGATAGACGCCTTTACGGCGTTTTGCCAACAACGAATTTCGTCCCAAAGATGTTAATCGACGCCGCCATGGTTGCATTTTGCAAAACCAGCGCAATTTGGGCCCTAACTCTTGCTTGTCGCAGCAAATTAGGCCTAAAGGGCGCAAATTTTAAACGTTTATTTTGGAGTGATACGGATGGCGACGACATGGACGCCGCAAAGCTGGAGGCAGGCAACGGGCATCCATATGCCTGTGTACAAGGATGCCGCGGCCTTGGCTGCAACAGAAGAGACGCTGCGGAACTATCCGCCGTTGGTGTTTGCTGGCGAGGCGCGCAACCTGACCACAGATCTGGCCAAAGTGTCGGAGGGCAAGGCCTTCCTTCTTCAAGGTGGGGATTGCGCCGAAAGTTTTGCCGAATTCCATCCCAACAACATTCGCGATACGTTCCGCGTTATCTTGCAAATGGCCGTCGTGCTGACATTTGCCGGCAAGCTTCCGGTTGTGAAACTGGGACGCATGGCTGGCCAGTTTGCCAAACCGCGCTCGACACCTACCGAAACCATCAACGGCGTGGAACTGCCCAGCTATTTCGGCGACATCATCAATGATATCGAATTTGTGGCTGAAGGACGTGAGCCAGACCCGGCACGTATGGTCCGTGCCTATAGCCAGGCAGCCTCAACGCTTAACCTGTTGCGGGCCTTTTCCAATGGCGGTTATGCCAATTTGCAGCAGGTGAACGCTTGGACGCATGATTATATGGGCCGTTCGCCCTGGGCGCAGAAGTACAAGGAAACCGCCGACCGCATCAGCGAAGCTTTGGCCTTCATGGAAGCGTGCGGCATTACGCCGGAGACTGTGCCGCAGATCAAGGGCACCAGCTTTTATACCAGCCACGAGGCGTTGTTACTTCCCTATGAGCAGGCGATGACTCGCCAGGACAGCCTCACGGGCGGCTGGTATGACACATCGGCGCACTTCCTGTGGATTGGCGACCGGACCCGGTTTGAAGGCTCTGCACATGTCGAATTTTTGCGCGGCATCGGCAACCCGATTGGCATCAAATGCGGCCCAAGCCTTGAGCCCGATGCGTTGCTGCGCATGCTCGACACGTTAAATCCTGCGCGTGAGGCAGGGCGTATCACGCTGATATCGCGTTATGGATATGACAAGGTCGAGAGCGGATTGCCGACATTGGTCCGCGCGGTGCAGCGCGAAGGGCATCCCGTAATCTGGTCCTGTGATCCCATGCATGGCAATGTCGTGAAATCGGCGAGCGGATATAAAACGCGTCCGTTTGAACGCATATTGGCCGAGGTTCGTGGCTTCTTTGCGGTGCACCGGGCGGAAGGCACATTTGGCGGCGGCATCCATATCGAGATGACAGGCCAGAATGTAACCGAGTGCACTGGCGGTGCGGTTGCAGTCACCGATGAAGGGCTGGCGGACCGGTACCATACGCATTGCGACCCACGGCTGAACGCAGCGCAATCGCTGGAACTCGCGTTCCTGCTGGCAGAAATGCTGAATCAGGAAATGCACGAGCGGGCAAAGAAAGCAGCGTAAAGGGCTTTTGCCTGCGGTTGGATTAGGGCGTCATGTGTCTGGTCGGAAGCCTGGGCAACCCATGCGTGCTGTATGGCAGTGACGGTTCGCGTTCATTTTGAGAACTTTATATGTCAAAAGATTCCAAGCGATATCCATAGCCGAACACGGTGAAAATGCGGAACCCGTTTTCGGCCCGCAAATTCAGCTTCGAACGGACTCTGGAAATATGCATGTCGAGCGTTCGAGTCGCGAGCGACGCCTTTGTCCGCCAGATTGTTTCCATAATATAATTACGCGACAGTGTCCGGTTGGCGTTCTTGAAGAACATCTCCGCCAACTCAAATTCCTTGGCCGTAAGGAAAACGCTTTTATCCCGGTAAGCTACGCTCTGGTCGAGCCTGTTCAGCGTGTACACGCCGTAAGTGGCTTTGATATCAAATGCATCGCACTCAGATGCTCCCCGCAACAAGGCATTCACCCGTGCTGCAATAACAGCGCGGTCTTCGGGCTTTGTGATATAATCGTCGGCGCCACTGTTCAGAGCATCGGTGATGTCTCGTTTGGCCGAGCGACTGGCCATAATCATGACGGGTGGCCGTTTTGGAAGATTGTTTTGCATCCATCCAAAGAAATTGCCGTCTGAATCGGTCGGCATATTCAAGTCGAGGATTAAAAGTTCGAATTGTTCGCTCAAAAGCGCCTGAATCAACGCATTGCTGTCGACATATGCCGAAGCTTCATAACCAAGTTCTTCCACAATTGGTGTAAGATGCTGGACGACACCCATGTCCCTGTCGGCAATAGCTACTCTCATTGCGGCGCGCCCCTCAGCAACCCCCCGCCGATTTTACGGCGATCAAATGTAAATACGCCAATAATCATCCAGTTACCAGACGACTGCTGAAACATTTACAAACGTTTACAACACGTCACAAAGCATGTCCAAAAACATCTTAACGAGAAGGATAAAAACTGGCTTGGGCAGCAGGGATCCAAGCCACAATCGCTACAGCAAATTATACCTATGCATTTCTCTGTTCAGCCCAAGCGTGGACAATCGCCTCAGGCCATTCGCCGCAATGCGCGGTTTGGGGAAGTATATTTTGGTCGCTTGTTTTGAAAGCTTTAATCGGTGGTCTTGGGATTAGGCCATATTGTTTTCACTCGGCGAGAAGCGCGCAGATAGTGAACCCCAAGCGTGAGCAAACCATTGCTTTTAAAAGCCGAATTTTGAGCAAAAAACGGCCGCTAGTTTAGCTGTTTCGGCCAGTCCTCAGTGGTATCTTAGGTCCATCGGAGGTCGCTTTTCCAGCCCTCATTGGACGAATGAAGCTTCAAAAGGAAACTGCTAAAATTCGGACTTCGGATAGTTTTAGTCCGAAGTCGGTCACTGCATTCAGCACTACCGCGATCATCAAAAAATCATAGAAATGTTGCCGTTCCAATCGTGCTAACGTCTCCACACAAAGCGATGGTCGTCGAGCAGTACCTCCCAATCGATCCGCGTAAATGCGTAAAGTGCGGCCATCACTAAAAGCTGGGTGACGATAAAATAGCCGCTGGCGTAAAGTGTCGACTCGAGCGAATCGATCTGTAAGCGCCGGCCCGCAGCCTCGCCACCTGTAATGAAGAACGCGTAGCTCACAACACGCCCAAGAAAGAATGGCAGTGCTACTCTAAGCAGCGGCAGACCGGTCAAGCCATATGCAATGAACAAGAAGTTCGATGGCAGCGGACTGAAAGCATAAGATAGAAAAATACCGAATGTCAGCGTGGTCCGTTTTTCGAGACGCCGTTTGATTACATCGACATTCGCGCGCTGCGCCGTGTTCAAAAGCTTCTTGCCGACAATCTTGTGCGAAAACAATGCAAGAGTCAGCCGACCTAATGTGGCGGCCGCCGCACCGACCAATGCCAAAGCCCAAGGGTTGGTTTCTGGGAATTGAAACCCTACAAACGCTAGAGCCATCCACGTCGGCGGCGCAAATACCGGGATCAGGTTGAGCGCAAAGATCAAAGCGATCAACGCAGCAAAGGCGAGTAATTGTTCGGCCATATTTTATGCCTTCCGCCTAAAAATCTTGCCTAGCATAAACGCCGTGTCATGGCCACGTGAGTGATCCGAAATATCCAAAAGCTGTGGTGCTTTGGCACGATGGACGCACGGGAGTTATAGCTCCGCGTCAGCAACCACGGGAATGTTCTCGCGTCGAACAAATCACGTTTGGCGTAATATCCAGATCCAAGGACCATCCAAATACCGACAAGCACGCGTCGCCGACGTTTGGAAGATGTTCAATCCGGCCAAAAAATGTCGTCATTGGTAAAATTCCGACGAACAAAATCCGATATTCCGCTCGATCATTACCACAGGTTCGTACGTATTTTTTTGCGATGCGAAATCTTTGGGGGGAAATCCATATTATTACTGGAAATCTATATGATGTTACAAGCAAACAGCGATGCAGGATTTAACATTGGACGTATAGACGCTGAAGTTTATTCGTTGCACCGCTGTATTTATATAATTGATGACAACATCGAATTTAAGAGATCTCTCAATTTTGTACTCAATACAGCTGAAATATCCAGCTGGCCATTTGCAAGTGCTGAAGATTTTTTGGATAATGTTGCTAACCTAGTACCTGCTCCTATTTTGATCGATATACAGTCGCAAAACATGGTTGGTATGGAGCTGATTGAAATCCTCTTGGGCCGCCAAATCAATTGGCCAATATTAGCCATGACGGTGCACGCCGACATCCCGACTGCGGTGCGCGCTTTAAAGATGGGAGCTTTTGAATTTCTCGCAAAGCCGCCCGACACAGATCTACTTTTAACAGCGATCCAACTGGCATGGGATCAACTTGATCGCATGAAAGAGTCAGAAGATGTTAAACGCAAAGCCCGCCAGCTTATCGACACGCTCACCCCGCGCGAAAATGAAGTCATACGCGTGCTCATTAGCGGAGTATCTAACAAGATTGCGGCATTTTGTTTATCTTTAAGCGTTCGCACGATCGAGATGCACCGAGCGAATGCACTTCAGAAATTGAAAGTGAAAAATATAGCTGAAGTCGTCCGACTTGCGCAGGATGCTGGGATCCACGCCGCACCGCGCACAAAGTACATATTACCCAGAAGCCACGATGTCGTTAACAAAGACGGCGCCTCCGCATGCAAAATTTGATGCCGCTAAGCTTGCGAATAACCCACTCTCTTACCGCTGATGGAGGCTAGGCTCTTGCCCTGAGCCGGCGAACCTTCAGATGTGCAGCTACCATCTAGCACAAAAATTTATGGTTGAGTTGATGATGCAAGAATTGTAATTGTCATCAATGCTGCTCGTTATGGGACGGCGCTGTGCTCGAGGCTTGCATGGATAGGCCAACAAAGATTCGTGAATCTGGGCAAAGCCGCACTGCGTCTCTGTATAACTATACAGAAGTTGCGCGATTTCTGGGCGTCGATCCTTACCCGATCCTTAAAGATGCAAAAATTCCTGTTTCTGCTTTGGCTAATCCTGAGACGTGGATTTCTAGCGCATCGATTTTAAGCGTTTATCTTGACACCGAACGCGCGTCAGGATGCGAACATTTCGGTTTGCTTATGGCCGAGTGCCGAAGCCTCTCACATATGGGTCCGTTGAGTATGTTGATCCAGCATCAGCCAACCCCGCGCGATATCGTCTTGGCGTTTATAGAAAATTGGCGATTGATAAACGAATCGTTGATTTATCGCCTTGAAGATGACGGCGAGACTGCGTTGATTTGTGCTGATTTTCGACCGGGATACGGTGCTCGCTCAACTGCTGAGGCAGCAGTTGCTATCATTTACCGAGCAATAAATGAAATAATGGCCGGTCGGTGGTTGCCAGAATGCATTCACTTCCGGCATGCGCCGCCCAAAGACCTGACAGCCCACCAACGTATTTTTAGATGCCCTGTTCAATTTGACTCTGATTTTGATGGTATTTCATGCTCATCTGACGCGTTGGACATCGAAAATCCGGCGAAAAATCCAGATATGTTGAGGCATGCCCGCCGTTTCCTTGATATACTTGCCAAAGAGCGACCAAGATCGACGGTGATAGACCGTACGCGTCACGCAATTTACTTACTGCTCAATAGATCAGACGCCAGTTTGGAAAGAGTAGCCGACAATTTGGGAAGAACAGCTCGGCAACTGCAGCGGGAGTTAGACACTCACGGAACGTCTTATTATGATTTGCTCAACGAGACACGTCGGGAACTCGCCGTGCGCTACATCACCACTTCTGGACATTCCATATTGCATATTTCTGAGTTGCTTGGCTATTCTACCCAGTCGGCATTCACACGATGGTTCGTGAGCGAATTTGCAATCACACCCCTCAAATGGCGCGTGTCTTACCAACAAGAAGAGGGTTTTTTACCATCCAAATCGTGAAATTGTGTTTTGCCGGTCTGTCTGTTACTTTTATGACCCATATTGCTGTGGCGGCGCGGGCGTATCCGGCACTGCAAGCGACACACGGGCATCCGGCGCCAAGCGGCGGCACCAATGCAGGCGCCGTTGCGACCCGCTAACTTTTCAGACATTCGTTTTGAACCAACTCGCTTTAAAGTAACTACCGTCCGTCTGCCTGCTCGAGTTAAAGCAATTGATGGCGGAAAATGGGCCGGGAGCGGCATGTCTGCTTCTGTGCGTTGATCGATGAATAACTGCCCGTTACCAGTCGCTACTCATTTGTCGGGATCAATCAATGTCCGCTTAAAAATGAATCGGGCTTTGCCAACGCTGCGACAACGTCCAATAAGGTCCAGTTTGGCGGCGGTGCAGAATTCGGACAGCGCAATGCCGGACCACCGCGGCAGTTCCAGTTAGGCGCAGCGTCGAAGTTTTAAGGGGTAAACGATGGCGACATTGCAACAATTTCAAGGATTGATCGGCATCACATTTTTGCTGTTGCTGGCTTGGGGATTGTCCGAAGATCGAGCATTGCGACCCAAATGGAGTTGGATCGGTGGCGCTTTGTTGATGCAAATCGGCATAGCTCTGGCAGTGACCCGGGTGCCGTTTATCTGGACCATTGTCGGCTACGCCAATAATGCAGTTGCGGCAATCGAGACCGCAACGTTGGTCGGCTCAAGTTACATGTTCGGCTATACAGGAGGTGCACCTATTCCGTTTCTCCTCAAACCCGGCGCCGAGCCACCCGTAATCGTGGCCTTTCAAATATTGCCGCTGATTATCGTTTTTTCGGCGCTTTCGGCTTTGCTTTGGCACTGGGGCGTGCTGCGGGCGATGGTACGGGGTCTGTCATGGGCTTTGCGCAAGACATTGGGCGTGAGCGGTGTCGTCGGTCTTGGCGGCGGCGCTACGATGTTTTTGGGTGTCGTCGAATCCCCTCTTGTCCTCAGAGCCTGGTTCGACCGGATGAGCAGGTCCGAACTGTTTATGATCATGGTGCTGATTATGGCCACCATCTCCGGTGCCATTTTGGTACTTTATGCCACCACGTTGTCAAAGACGGTGCCCAACGCGGTGGGTCACATGATTGTGGCATCGCTGATTTCGTTGCCAGCCGCAGTCCTGATTGCCCGACTGATGGTTCCAGGGGATGGAAAAGTCAGCGCCGATGACGCCGAAGCAGATCTTAAATATGAAAGCAGCATGGATGCCGTGATCCGCGGCACGATGGAGGGCGTTACTTTGGTGCTAGCCGTCATCGGTATCATCATCGTTGTGTTTGCACTCGTCAACCTGACAGACCAGTTGCTGGCATGGTTGCCCTATGTCGATGGTCAGCCCCTGACGCTGAAGCGCAGTTTCGGTTGGTTGCTCGCGCCGCTGATGTGGAGCATTGGAATCCCATGGGACCAGGCACCTGCTGCAGGCGCGTTGATGGGCACCAAAACCATCCTGAACGAATATGTCGCATATCTGGATCTGGCGGCATTGCCAGCGGGGACACTCGATGCGCGAAGCCAACTGATCGTCACCTACGCGCTGTGTGGGGTTGCCAATCTGGCAAGCGTTGGGTTGCTGGTATCGACCATCTCCACGCTCGCCCCTGCCCGGCGGGCAGAGGTGTCGGCGCTTGGTATGAAGAGCTGGATTGCAGGCAATATGTCTTCGGCTTTGACGGGCGCGGTCATCGGGCTCGTGACCGTGATCTGACCAGTTCGATGCGAAACGCCGCCAGCTGATTGATCTACCGCGAACGTCACCGCTTACCGAGTTCGAGTCCTCGACAGGAGACTGTCTGCAATGTGTACAGCGCGGTGGGAAAATGCGTCAAGTGACGACCTCGCCGTGCATTCCTGTTCCGTTGACTTCAGGTTATTTATGGGAGCCTAGACAGCGTACCGCAGCAAGGTACCAAGGCTTCGAGATTAACATAATAAAATATAATAAATTAGAAACTTGCGGTTATTTGAAAAGTTGGCTGGGGCGGCAGGGATCGAACCTGCGAATGGCGGCATCAAAAGCCGCTGCCTTACCGCTTGGCGACGCCCCAGCAAGCCAGTAAACTGGCCATTGCGGGCGGCTTATATCGCGGGAATCGCATTGCGCAACAGCTTAATCGATGCGCCACACCCAGCTATGGCTGTCTGCAGCAACTCCGCGTTGAATATCCACAAGTTTCGCCCGGATTTGCTGAGTCATCTGGC
>JANMJX010000193.1:0-16688 GCA_031371575.1 Sphingomonadales bacterium | reverse complement strand
GCTGGCCTTCTTGATTTCGGCAATGAGCGCAATTCCGGTCTGGCTCTTTACCCGAAGCGCCGCTTCAAACCCGCGCGGGGTGCTTGGAGTTGGCCAGTGCGCCAAGCCCTGCTTTTTGCGGGCTGCAACTTCGATGCGTTTAGTTGCGCAGATTTCGGCAAGCTTGTCGGCCATTAATATTGCACCCAGCAATCCAGAAGCGTGTTGGCGAGGCCCTTGTCAATTGCCTCTGCAGCTTCCTCTACGCCTTCTGGCATCGTTTGGACAACATCTGCGACCAACAAGGCCTCAGCCGCATTGAACAACACGGCGTCGCGATATGGGCCGGGCTCGCCTTGCAGAAGTTTGCGAAGTTCATGCGCATTGTGCTGCGCATCGCCACCACGAATAGCCTCGACCGGATGTACGGGCAGTCCGGCATCGGCTGCGCTGGTGCGCTGGAAGCGAACGCCTTCGGGTTCCACCACCGCGACTTCGTTGCCGCCAGCCAGACTTAACTCATCCAGACCTTCGTCGCCGGAGATGATGCGCGAATGCTCGGTGCCAAGATGGTGCAATGCTTCTGCATAAACGGGCACATAAGCTGGTCGCGCGATGCCTATCAGTTGGCGTTTGACCCGTGCTGGATTGGCAAGCGGCCCCATCAGGTTGAAGATCGTACGCTTCCCGATGCGCTGGCGAATAGGCTGGATCCGTTTCATCGCCGGGTGATGGTTTGCGGCAAACAGGAAGCAGATACCAAGGTCCTTCAGCGTTTCTTCCGCCATTCGTCCTGCGCGTTCCATGTCGAGGCCAAGCGCTTCCAGCGTGTCGGCTGCGCCTGACTTGGAAGATGCCGCGCGGTTGCCGTGCTTAGCCACAGGCACTTCGCACGCTGCTACCACAATCGAAACCGCAGTGGACACGTTAAGCGTGTGATGTCCGTCTCCGCCGGTACCGCAAACATCGATGGCGCCTTCGGGTGCATCAATGGGAATGAGGCGTTCGCGCATCGCTTGGGCTGCTGCCGCGATCTCAACCATCGTTTCGCCGCGTACCGAGAGCGCGACAAGAAAAGCCTCGATTTCGTCTTCGGAGGCACGCGCGTCCAGGATGTCCGCAAAGGCCTTTGCTGCCTCATCATGGTCGAACAGATGCTGCGGATCTGGAAGGATGCCAAAGGGGTTCAAAGTGCGCGACTTTCGGCTTTGCGAGCGACAGGGGTGACGGTGATACCGGCAATGCGCATGAAATTGGCAAGCATGTCATGACCATGTTCGGTCGCGATACTTTCCGGGTGAAATTGAACGCTGTGGATCGGCAATGATTCGTGCCGGAAACCCATGACATGGCCGTCGTCGCTGCGCGCATTTACAACGAGAGAGGTGGGCACATCTTCGACAATGAGCGAGTGATACCGCGTTGCCTGAAACGGCGAAGGCAAGCCTGCAAACAAACCCGTGCCGTCATGCGTAACCGGTGACGTCTTGCCGTGCATGAGACCGCCGCGCGACACGGTTCCACCGAAATACTGGCCAATCGTTTGGTGACCGAGACATACACCAAGCAGCGGTTTGTGCGAGTCTGCGCAGGCTGCGACCAAATCAAGGCACATGCCAGCGTCATCGGGTGTCTTGGGACCAGGGGATATCAGGAAAGCCTTTGCGCCCGACGAGATCGCCTGACCTGCGGACATATCGTCATTTCGGACAACCTCGACTTCAGCGCCAAGTTCCATAAGATAATGGACGAGGTTCCAGGTAAAGCTGTCATAATTGTCGATAACAAGGATCATGCGGGGTCCCTAGCGGCTTTGCCGCGTGGGTGGAAGAGGCACTATTGCGCCAAAAGCGCAGCGAGATCATTCTTCCAGAATTTGGCCCAGGTATGCGTTCCATGTCCCTTGGTTTCAGGTGATGCCGGAATGAGGATGAACTTGGCCGACGGCAACCGCTTCATCGCCAATTCCGTGATGCCATATTTGGACGGATTTATGAAATCGTCGGCCGAATTGATCCACAGCATCGGTGCCTTGATCGTCTCAAGCGTAGGCCATGGATTATAATTGCGCGAGGAATCCAGTTGGTAAATGATGTCGTTCGCATCGTTGCGCGTGACGATGCGGGCAAAGGCTTCGTCCGTATATGCTTCCGCTGCAGCGCGGGTGGGATATTGCGCCTGAAGCGCCAGTGGATTGGCCCCGGCTACAAGGCTTAATGTGGCCGCAGTCCGCAGACCGGACAGAGGTGGCGAAGTGTAATTGCCCCCCGCCCAGACTGGATCGGCCTTGATGGCGTCGATCGAAAGTTTGCGCCACATGCGGTTCTGCCCGGCAATTTCCACGGGCAGGCAAGCAAAAGGAGCCAGCTTTTCCACAGCTTCAGGGTAGTGCGCACCCCACATGAAGGCGTGCATACATCCCATGGATGTCCCGAGAATGAGCTTCAATTTTTTGATGCCAAGCGTTTTCGTCACCAGTTCGTGCTGGGTAGCGATCATGTCGTCATAGTCATATTTGGGAAACGCCATGCGCAGCCCATCGCTTGGCTTGGACGATTTTCCATGGCCGATATTGTCGGGCAGGATTATGAAATATTTGGCGGTATCAAGAACCTGGCCGGGTCCGAATAACTCGCCTGCAAACTGGGGCTGGAAAAACTGCTGCCCAGTACCGCCAGTGCCATGCAGGATCATCACCGCATTGAAGATATTGCCTTGCGCGTCGCGTCTGGGCGTACCCAACGTGGTGTAATGCAACTTAACTTCGGGCAGGCGTTCGCCACTTTCAAAGACATAATCCTTGAATATGGCATCAGCCTCTTTGGGAGCAGCATTTTGCGCAAAGGCAGGGGTAAAAGTGGCCGCAAAAAGGGCAAGTGACGAAAGAAGTAATCTACGCATGGTCTCATGCTAGCGGCGTTTACGTGCCCGTCAAGTTACTGGCCAAATTTGGCTTCACCTGCGACTCGAATGGCCTCGCGTGCAGCCGCAATCAAGGCGCCAGCCTTTGCCTCACATTCGCGTTGCTCATATTCGGGGATGCTGTCAGCAACGATACCCGCGCCCGCTTGCACATGCATCACGCCGTCCTTTACGACGGCCGTACGCAAAACAATGCAGCTGTCCATGTCGCCATTGGGTGAGAAATATCCCACCCCGCCAGCATAAGCGCCGCGTGTCTCGGGCTCAAGCTCGGCAATGATTTCGCAAGCGCGAACCTTAGGTGCGCCCGAGACAGTGCCCGCGGGAAAACCGGCAAAAAGCGCATCGATGGCGTCTTTGTCATCGGCAAGCTCTCCAACCACATTGGACACGATGTGCATCACATGGCTGTAAAATTCGACCATGTAACTGTCTGTAACCGTCACACTTCCGCTTTTGGTCACGCGGCCTACATCATTTCGGCCCAAGTCCAATAGCATCAGATGTTCTGCACGCTCCTTTGGGTCGGCCAACAAAGATGTCTTGTTTTCCGCATCCTCTATGCTGCTCTTCCCCCTCGGCCTTGTGCCAGCGATCGGTCTGATCGTGACCTCGCCGCCACGTGAACGGACAAGAATTTCCGGGCTTGATCCTATGAGGGCAAAGCCGGGAAGGTCGATGAAATACAGAAATGGCGACGGATTGATCCTGCGCAATGCACGGTACAGATGCACGGGCGGCAAGTTGAAAGGGGCGGTAAACCGCTGCGCCAACACAACCTGGAAAATGTCGCCAGCGGCAATATAGTTTTTCGCCGCCGCGACCATGTCGATATAGCGACCGGCAGGGAGTACTGGCTCAAGCTCGAGTGGAAGCTGGCCTGAATTAATTTCAAAATGCGCTGTGCCGTTCTGCCCCGCGTCCAGGAGACGTTCCGCCTCATCCAGTCGCTCATGCGCAAGCGCGACGGCGGAACTGTCGTCCAACCCGGTCCACACCGGCGAGACAACGAACATTTCATCTTTCAACCGATCAAACAACAGGATGACCGTTGGCCGCACGAAAAGCATATCGGGCAATTCCAGCGCTGATTGTGCTGCGCGCGGAAGTTTCTCGACGAGTCCGATGGTCTCATAGCCGAAATAGCCCACCAGACACGCCAGGGCAGGGGGCAGTTCTTCGGGTACATCCATCCTGCACTCGGCCGCCAATGCACGCAGAGCATTCAGCGAAGGCAGCGGAGATGGCACGAATGCTTCTCTATCGGTAATCCAGTGCCTATTAATTTCGGCTTTGTCGCCCGCCGCGCGAAACACGAGATCGGGGGCGATGCCGATCAGGCTGTGTCGCCCTCTGGTTTCGCCGCCCTCTACAGATTCAAGTATGAAATCCCCACGCTCTGCCTGAAACAGCTTCAGCGCAGCCGACACCGGCGTCTCGGTGTCAGCAATGCGTTTGCGCCATACCAGCTGCGGCTTAGTTGGCGTCACGGCTTGTCAGACGGGTACGCAACTCCGCGATACCGTCTTCATGCTTTTCAACGCCGACATGCTTCGATGCGGACACAACCATTTGAGCCGTATATTCCTGTTGAAGAATGCCAGCCAGTTCCTGCTTGCGCGCGGCCAGCATGGCTGCGTTTCCGCTGGCATCGCCTTTGACGACATCTGTCAGCTGCACAATAAACCAGCCACGGTCACCGCCGGCTTGAATGATCTTTGCCGTGCCCTTTTTCATTGCGAACATCAGGGACAATGGCGGCGGAACCTGTTGGCCCTGACGCGAAATATCGGCGCGTGTGCCGCTCAACCGTTCAATCTGAGTACCCTTGATCTTGGCAGCTGCAAGTGCGGCCTCAAGCGACTGACCAGCGTCAACCGCTTTGCGTACCGCGTCCGCTGCTTTCCGCGCGCCCTTTGCGCCTTCGGAAAAGGCCCATTGTTGCTGAACCAGTGCCCTAACTGCGTTTAATGGCGGCGGCGCGGCTTCGTCAAAATCTGCTACCGAAACCATAGCAAATTTTTCGCCGGGAACGAGTTCAACGAGTTGCGCTTCTCCTCCGGTTTCCATCTGGAAAGCCGCGGGAAGGATCACCTGCATTTCGGGAACCGGTTTATAGGCCGGGTTGCTGACGTCTTGACCAGTGGCAAGCAGCTTCGGCGATGTAATGACCGTCAAGCCATTCTGCTTTGCAACGTCCGTGATCGTCGCTCCGCCGGCAAATGCGTCTTCAATCTCGCCTGTCATTTCGTTGATCATTTCGTCGCTTCGCGACTTCAACAATTCTGCTTCGATTTCGCCGCGGACGGCAGCAAGTGTTTTCGCCGCGACATTGTTGATGCCATCAACGCGCACGACTGCCCAACCAAGCTTGCTCCGCGCTGGTGTGGCGACAGTTCCTTTTGTCGCCGCAAATACGGCATCGGCGACAGCAGGCGATGTGTTTGTAGCAAGGCTTTCTTTGGTGATGTTGATGGACGTTCCAACAGCAAGACCAAGTTCCTTTGCGATCGCCGGCAACGTTTTGCCAGCAGCGACCTGTCCGACGACCGATTTCGCAGCAGCTTCTGTTGGAACGATGATCTGGCTAACATTACGCGTCTGCGATGGAGCAAATTTGGCAGCATTTTTCTTGTAATAACCAGCAATATCCGTCTCGGTGGGTTTTGCCCGTTGAGCAATAATGTCGCGGCTGAATATCGCGTAGTTAATCGACCGCTTTTCCGGGATCGTAAATTTAACCGCATTATCGTTGTAATATTTGGTCAAGACCGCTGCGCTTGGTGGAGCTGGCGGCAAGAATGAAGTTGCCGGAACAGCAGCGATCTGACCCGAACGTTGTTCAAGCAACAACGACGCATAAGGCAATATCATGCCTTCGGGGACGGGCGGACCACTTGCCGTTGTAGGCAGTATTTGCTGTGCGTATAAATTCTGCATCAGGTCGTCGCGAATGGCTTTTTCGCTTACGCCGACTTGCCGGGCAAAGGCGCGGAAGGCCTCAGCGCTGAATTTTCCGTCAAGACCCATCGCGCCGGGAATTTTGCGAATCTCCGAATCCACGAGGCGTTTGCTGACAGAAACGCCATATTCCTGACCAAAGACCGTTAAGGCATAACGGTTGATCAGCTGCTCAAGTGTCGAGTCCAGACCACCGCCGTCCACAAAGCTCGCCATGTTAAGTGTAGGGTTATCCTGCCGCTCCGCCTTCAAGCGATTTTCCAGTGCGTCGTTGAGTTCGCCTAAAGTAATATTCTGTTTGCCGACGCGGGCAACATTCCCGCCGCTTAGACCACCGAAGCTACCCGACCCGCTGATATCACCAAGCGCAAAGGCAACAGCTATTGCGCCGACAAACAGCAAAGCGAAGATGGCGCCAAATTTCGAATTTATGATGGAACGAATGAAGCTAATCATGAACGGCGATTTCCTGAATATTTGGCATTACACGGCCTTTGGGAGCCGCTTTAGGCGGCAAGGCGTTGGCAATCAAGCGATAGACTTGCCCATATAGCGGAAAGCATGGAATAGCCGTCACGAGATTCGCAAACAGAAACACTCGGGGTAGTAGATGCGCAAGTTGATCGTTGGAAATTGGAAAATGAATGGCACGTCGCGCGATCTGGGGGAAATCGCGGCAATTGCAGATTTGGCGCGGGAATATCCGTCGGTCGAATCGGCATTATGTCTTCCAGCGACCTTGATTCACCAGGCATCCCAATCGTGCCCAGATTTTGCGATTGGCGGGCAGGACTGCCACATGAATTCGGCGGGTGCATATACAGGGTGCGTTTCTGCCGATATGCTGGCCGATGCCGGCGCGGTTCTGACGATCGTTGGGCATAGCGAACGCCGCGCCGAGCAACATGAACAGAACGCGGATATCCGCGCAAAGGCGCAGGCTGCACGTGACGCTGGATTACAAGTCATTGTCTGTGTTGGCGAGACGCTGGAAGAGCGCGAGGCGGGAAAAGCATCAGACATTGTTCTGGGGCAGCTGGAAAATTCGCTGCCGGATTCCGGGAACGGAGAATGGCTCAGCGTTGCTTACGAGCCGGTCTGGGCAATAGGAACTGGCCGCGTTGCCGAACCTGCAGACGTGGAAACCATGCATTCAGATATTCGAGAGGCACTTGTCGGCAGATTTGGCGCTGAAGGCGAGATCATCCGTATTCTTTATGGTGGCTCTATGAATGGCGACAATGCCGCGCAGCTTCTGGCGGTTCCAAATGTAGATGGAGGCCTTATCGGGGGCGCCAGTCTTCAGTCAGCAAAATTTGCGCCGATATTGGCGGCAGCACAGGCATTCCGCGAATAGCATTGAAGAATGGACGTTCGCTCGCTATGTGGGCCCCACAACCGGTAGCACGCTGCCTTTATTTTCGGAATTTCAAATGGGTCTCTTTCACTTTCTTATCGTTGTCCAGGCCATCGTTGCCGCATCGCTTGTCGGCATTGTATTGATGCAGCGGTCTGAGGGCGGCGGTCTTGGAATGGGTGGAAGTCCGTCTGGACTAATGTCCGCACGTGGCGCAGCGGACTTTCTGACTCGCACCACTACGATATTGGCGACACTCTTCATCCTGTTGTCGATATCGTTGGCATTTGTAGCCGCGAAAAAGGGCGGAACGGGATCGATTGACAATAGCTTGCAGCGTACGGAAGTTCCTGCGACGCAGTCGGCGCCGGCGCCGGCCCCTAATGCACCTGCAACGGGTACGCCTGCATCTCCTGCGGCGCCTGCACCAGCAACTGAAGTCCCGCTCGATAAATAATCGCGGCTCTCCCAAAAAACCCTTTTACAAAGATTATTTTTCGTCCGACGGATTCGTTCGCTTGTGTTTTAATGAAAAGGTGGTTTAGGCCTTTTCTCCCATGACACGGTTTATATTCATCACCGGTGGCGTGGTCTCCTCGCTTGGCAAAGGTCTTATGGCAGCATCGCTTGCTGCCCTTTTGCAAGCGCGTGGATACCGCGTCCGGATCCGGAAATTCGATCCCTATCTCAACGTTGATCCAGGCACGATGTCGCCATATCAGCACGGCGAGGTCTATGTCACCGACGACGGTGCCGAGACTGACCTTGATCTAGGCCATTATGAACGCTTTACGGGTGTTTCTGCCCGTCAGTCAGATAATATTACCTCTGGGCGCATTTATCAGACGATTATCCAGAAGGAACGTCGCGGCGATTATCTTGGCGCGACGGTGCAGGTCATTCCGCATGTCACGGATGCGATCAAGGAATTTGCCAAGGCCGAAACGCAGGACATGGATTTCGTCCTGTGTGAAATTGGCGGAACCGTTGGCGATATCGAATCGCTGCCGTTTATCGAGGCGATCCGTCAAATGCGGAACGAGCTAGGCCGTGAACTTACTCTATCTGTGCATGTAACCCTGGTTCCTTACATCGCCGCTGCTGGCGAGCTGAAGACAAAGCCAACGCAGCATAGCGTTCGGGAATTGACCTCTTTGGGTATTCAGCCCGATGTGCTCCTGTGCCGGTGCGAGCACCCGTTGCCCGAGACAGAACGCGCAAAGATCGCTGCTTTTTGCAATGTCCGTAAAGAGGCTGTCATTCCGGCGCTGGATGCAAAGAGCATTTATGCCGTGCCTCTGCAATATCATGCCGAAGGGCTGGATAACGAAGTGCTGCGCGCATTTGGACTTGAATCAGAGGGTGAGCCAGATCTTGGCCGTTGGGACGATATTATCGATCGCCAGTCAAACCCCGAAGGTGAGGTCACGATTGGGGTTGTAGGCAAATATGTGGGGCTCGCCGATGCGTATAAATCGCTCAATGAAGCACTAACCCATGGTGGTCTTGCCAATCGGGTGAAGGTCAACATCAAATGGATCGACGCCGAGCTATTCGAACAATCCGAAAATGACATCGCTGCTGCGCTGGAGCCTATGGACGCCATTTTGGTGCCTGGTGGATTTGGCGAGCGGGGTTCGGAAGGAAAGATTTCCGCCGTTAGGTTCGCACGTGAACGCCAGGTGCCGTTTTTCGGTATTTGTCTGGGAATGCAAATGGCCTGCATTGAGGGCGCGCGCAACACCGCCGGTATTGCAGGTGCTTCGAGTACGGAATTTGGGCCAACATCTGAGCCTGTAGTCGGAATTATCACGGAATGGATGAGCCAAGAGGGGATCCAAAAACGGGAAACCGGCGGGGATATGGGTGGGACCATGCGCCTTGGTGCATATGACGCGGTACTGGCAGGGAACAGCCATGTCGCAACCATTTACGGCAGCCAGGAAATTTCAGAACGCCATCGCCACCGCTACGAAGTGAACGTCCATTATAAGGACGCGCTCGAACAAGGCGGCCTCGTTTTTAGCGGCATGTCACCCGATGGCGAATTGCCCGAGATTGTCGAGCGGCCAGACCATCCGTGGTTCATAGGCGTGCAGTTCCATCCGGAACTGAAATCGCGGCCATTTGCGCCGCATCCTTTATTTGCAAGTTTTGTAAAAGCTGCGGTCAATAAAAGCCGACTGGTTTAGATCGCAGATCATCGCCTGCGATGGCACCAATTCCATAATGCCGGTGTTCAATATATAAGCACGGGGCGGGCGAACCATCGTCCGCCCCGTTTTTTTTTCAGCGCTTAAGAAGCGCGCGAGCCCTTTTTCTTGTCGCCATCATCATTCTCGATAACCGCAGGGATCGTCTTTGCGCCAATCGCAATCTTGCGTGGCTTCAAAGCTTCCGGCACCTCGCGCACCAATGTAATGACCAGAAGCCCATCAGCCATATCTGCGTCTGTCACATGAATATGGTCTGCGAGCTGAAAGCGTCGTTCAAAGTTCCGGCTTGCGATTCCCATATGCAAGAAGTCGCGATTGTCGTTGCTTTCGGCTTGCTTACTACCTGTTACGATCAGCAAATTTTGCTGGGCAACTATGTCGATTTCTTCCATCTTGAAACCAGCGACAGCTACGGTGACCTGATAGTCATTCTCGCCAGTGCGTTCGATATTAAACGGCGGATAATTTTCGTTTTGCGCGGAGCGTCCAGTCGTTTCAAGCAACTCGAACAGCCGATCAAAACCGACAGTATTCCGGCGATAAGGTGTAAAATCAAAACGGTTCATTTCAAATTCTCCATCAAGCAATTTGGTTCGTCGCCAACCCCGTAAATACAGCGGCAGGCATGTTGGTGTTGGAGCCTTTCGGCCTCCAGAGCAAAAGATGGGAGTGGTCCATAAAATATCAAGACCAGAAAAAAGATTGACCATGATGCAAATAAAAAACAAGGCCGCCCGAAATATCCGGACGGCCTCGCTCTGCGGCTTTGCTAGCGCATAGTTTCAGTCCTCTGCCGGTCCCCACCGGCGGGTCTGATTTTCCCCCTGAACCATCGGCCACGTTGGGCACTCGACGAATTCGTCGTCTTCATCTTCCTTTGCCCAATGCATTGCAAATGGAACCAGACTCTGGCCAACGCTTTTTTAAAAGCTGTTGCGCCGCTGCAACAATACTTGCGACTTTCGACGGTCCAACCTAAGTACAACATATGCCGAAATTTAGGACGAGTGTTCGCACATGATATTGTCGCGTTATGAACGCATGGTTGCGAGACGCTACCTTCTTCCGGGCAAGGGCGAAGGTTTTATATTTCTCGTTGCCAGTATCAGCTTGGTGGCGGTGGCGCTTGGTGTAGCTGCACTTATCATTGTGATGAGCGTGATGAATGGTTTCCGGGCGGAATTGTTCGACAAAATTGTTGGCCTGAACGGCCATGCGGTCGTGAATGGTTATGGCGGGCGGCTGCAGGACTGGCGCCAGATACTGAATGATGCGAAGAATACACCTGGCGTCACAGATGCTACCGCGCTCATCGAGCAACCGTTGCTGACGACCTTTAATGGCCGGGTGGAAGCGATATTGGCCCGCGGCATGTCCGTGAATGACATTCTCAAAAATGAGACGTTAAAAGGCAAAACCGTTGCTGGAAGCTTGAAAGCATTGAGCGCGAACGACGACAAGGTGGCTATCGGTTCGCGGCTTGCACAAAATCTGGGGGTTCAAGTCGGGCAGAGAATTACCATCATCAACCCCGCTGGCCGCACCACGCCGTTCGGAACCGTTCCACGCGAAATCTCCTATGAAGTTGCCGCGATCTTTGAAGTGGGCGTATATGATTATGACAAGGCCTTTGTCGTCATGCCGATTGAACGGGCGCAGGTGCTGATGTTGATGGGTGACGAGATCGGCATGATCGAAATCAAGACGGAAAATCCGGACAAAGTGAATGAGATTTTGGCGCCTTTGCTGCCGAAACTCGAAAATAAGGGACTGATTGTCGACTGGAAGAGCATGAATGCCTCCCTGTTCGAGGCACTGGCTGTTGAACGTGTCGCAATGTTTGTCGTGTTGTCGATCATCGTTCTTGTTGCGGTCTTCAACATATTGTCGTCGCTGATCATGCTCGTGCGCGCTAAAACGCGCGATATTGCCATCCTGCGCACGATGGGAGCTTCGCGCAAATCCTTGCTGAAAATATTCATGACCGTCGGCCTTCTTATTGGTTCTTCAGGCATTGTTTTGGGCATGATCATCGGTGCGATCTTCCTGTATTTCAGGCAATCTGTCGTCAACTTCATCCAGTTTGTAACTGGACAGAATTTGTGGGATCCTTCCATCCGGTTTTTGACCGAACTGCCTTCGAGAACAGACCCTGTGGAGGTGATGGCGATCTGCGGGCTTGCTTTGCTGTTCAGCTTCCTGGCGACTTTGTATCCGGCGCTGAAGGCCGCCAGCACTGACCCAGTCCAAGTGTTGCGCTATGAATGACATTGTCCAACTGATAGATGTCCGCCGCAAATTTGTGCAAGGGGACGTCACCATACAGGTGCTGCGCGGTGTGAACCTTAGCATTGGCAAGGGCGAACTCGTCGCGTTGCTTGGCCCTTCGGGATCCGGCAAATCTACGCTGCTTCAGGCAGTTGGTCTATTGGAAGGCGGCTTTTCGGGATCCATCAAGCTTGATGGGGAGGAAGTCAGCGCTGCGGGCGTGGATCGCCAGACCGAAATTCGTCGGCAGAAACTTGGCTTTGTCTATCAATTCCACCATCTTTTGCCTGACTTCGATGCGCTCGAAAATGTGATTTTACCGCAGCTGATTTCGGAGGCATCGCCTGAAGACGCGCTTGCACGTGCGACCTACTTGTTGAGCCAGCTTGGCCTTTCGGAACGGTTGCATCACCGCCCGTCAAAATTGTCAGGGGGCGAACAGCAACGTGTCGCGGTTGCCCGGGCACTGGCAAATCGTCCGAAGCTCGTGCTTGCGGACGAACCCACGGGCAATCTTGACGAACATACAGCCGATATCGTCATTGGCGAATTTATGGCGCTCGTGCGTGAAGAGGGATCATCTGCTATAGTTGCCACGCACAATGAGCGGTTGGCAGCCAAGATGGACCGCATCGTGCGTCTGCATGAAGGCAAATTGGGCTGAGGGGGAAGATATCCATGTCGGTTTATGATTTTACAGTGAAAATGCCTGGTGGTCAGGCGGAAGCAATGGCGGCACATGCAGGCAAGGTGTTGCTCGTTGTGAACACGGCTTCAAAATGTGGCTTTACGCCGCAATATAAGGGACTCGAGGCACTCTACCGCAAATATAAGGATCAAGGTCTCGAAATCCTTGCATTTCCGTGCAACCAATTTGGTGCGCAGGAGCCAGGTGACGAAGAAGAAATCCAGAACTTCTGCTCACTTACATATGATGTGTCCTTTCCGCTGGCCGCCAAAGTAGATGTAAACGGTAACGACGAAGACCCGCTTTGGCATTATCTGAAGCAGCAACAAGCGGGCCTGATGGGGTCGCGCGGGATCAAGTGGAATTTCACCAAATTTCTGATCGACCGAAAGGGCAATGTGGTGGCGCGGCATGGACCACAGGTCAAACCAGAAGCGCTTGCCAAGGATATTGAGAGCTTGTTGGCGCAACCGGCCTGATTGTCCACAGATTAGCCCGAGTTGGTGATTGTCGAATCAGGTTGGTGAATTAACATAGCGTCATGGCTTTCGTACCCTTTGTTCCTTTGCGGGTATATTCCGCTTACACCATATTGGAAGGTGCGATTGAGCCCAAGGCCATAGGTGAAACTGCGCAAAAGCTTGGTTTTCCAGCGATAGCTATTTGCGATCGTAATGGCCTTTACGGCGTTATGCCGTTTCAGGACGGCGCCAAGGCAAAAGGCGTGCAGCCCATCATCGGCAGTTTGGTCGGGGTAAGACGGCCTACACGGAACGGGAAATTCGTCCGCGACTGGTTGCCGCTTTATGCGCAGAATGACACGGGCTACAATAATTTGTGCCGGTTGGTGTCGATGTCGCACCTCGACCGTCCAGAGGATTTGGACGCCCATGTCACTTTGGAACAGCTGGCTAAGCATCAGGACGGCCTGATCGCACTTACGGGCGGAGGCGAGGGCGCCTTCACCCGGATGTTGAGTGAAGGCCAGCATGATGCCGCGAAGCAATATTTGTCGCGGCTTGAGACACTGTTTCCGGACCGCCTGTACATCGAGCTGAGCAGGCGCGGCGACCACGCCGAACTGGCAGCAGAAGACGCCTTGATTGACCTGGCTTATGCCCGCGACCTCCCGTTGGTGGCGACAAATCCAGCCTTTTTTGCCGAGCCGGATTTCTTTGAAGCACATGACGCCATGCTGTGCATTTCGGATGGTGCATATATTGAAAGCACTGATCGCCGCAGAAGCAGCCGTGATACCTGGATTAAAACGGGGCGGCAAATGGCTGAACTGTTTGCCGATTTGCCTGAGGCGCTAGCCAACACTTTGGTGATTGCGCAACGTTGCGCCGCGCTCGCCCCCTATAGAAGCCCGATATTACCCAGCCTTGCCGGCGACAGGACCGCAGAGGATGCGCAATTGCGCGAGGATGGCCGGATCGGTCTTGAAAAGCGGCTCGAGATCGCCGGAATAACCGATCCTGCCGAAAGACAGGTGTATTTTGACCGTCTCAAGTTCGAGGCAGACGTCATTTGCACGATGGGTTTTTCCGGCTATTTCCTTATCGTTGCCGATTTTATCAAATGGGCAAAGGAACAGGATATCGCCGTGGGACCCGGGCGTGGTTCGGGCGCCGGATCGCTTGTCGCCTGGTCGCTGACCATCACGGATTTAGACCCCATAAAGCTCGGGCTTCTATTCGAACGATTCCTGAACCCTGACCGCGTTTCGATGCCTGACTTCGATATCGATTTTTGCGAAACGCGGCGCGGTGAAGTCATCCGTTATGTGCAGAAAAAATATGGTACCCGGCAGGTTGCGCAGATCATCACCTTTGGAAAGCTGAAGGCGCGAGCTGTTCTGCGCGACACAGGACGGGTCTTGCAAATGAGCTATGGCCAGGTCGACCGGCTGTGCAAGCAGGTTCCAAATCTTCCCGCGGATCCATGGGATCTGAAACGGGCGCTTTCGGGCGTGGCTGAATTGCGCGAGGAATATCGCCGCGATGCGCAGGTAAAGCGTTTGTTTGATCTGGCGATGAAGCTTGAGGGTCTTCCACGCCACAGCTCAACGCACGCGGCAGGCGTGGTGATTGGCGATCGGGAACTGTCGGAGCTGGCACCCTTATACCGTGACCCGCGTTCGGACAGGCCCGTCACGCAATTCGACATGAAATATGTCGAAAGCGCCGGCTTGGTAAAGTTCGACTTTCTTGGGTTGAAGACGTTGTCTGTCCTGCAAAAGGGCAGCCAGATGCTCGCCAAGCGCGGCGTGGAGATCAATCTTGACCTTTTGCCGCATGATGACCCCGCGGTGTATGAATTGCTGCAGCGCGGCGATACGGTTGGTGTTTTCCAGCTGGAATCCGAAGGCATGCGGCGCACGCTTGCAGCGGTTAAGCCGACAAATTTCGGTGACATCATTGCACTCGTGTCGCTCTACCGGCCTGGCCCAATGGACAATATTCCGATGTTCGGCCGCCGGAAAAATGGCGAGGAAAGCATCGAATATCCGCATCCATTGCTCGAGCCAGTGCTGAACGAAACCTACGGCATTTTCGTCTATCAGGAACAGGTCATGCAGGCCGCGCAGATCCTTGCCGGATACAGCCTTGGCGAAGCAGATCTGTTGCGCCGTGCGATGGGTAAGAAAATCCAGGCCGAGATGGACGCCCAGCGCGAACGTTTCGTCAGTGGATGTGCCGCGCACGCCATTCCGCCCAATCGCGCAAATGAATTGTTCGACTTGATCGACAAATTTGCTGGCTATGGTTTCAACAAAAGCCACGCCGCCGCTTATGCTGTGCTGGCCTATCAGACCGCGTGGCTGAAAACGCATCATCCCGAAGAATTTTACGCTGCGTCCATGTGCTTCGACATGCACCAGACCGATAAGCTGGCGACATTCATGGACGATATGCGCCGACTGGATGTCATGTGTCTTGCGCCCGATATCAATCAAAGCGAAGCCGAATTTACCGTAGAAACCAACGCGCATGGCGAACATGCCGTGCGCTATGCGTTGGGCGGGATCAAAAATGTTGGCGAACGTGCCATGGAGATTTTGGTTGCCGAACGGACGAGCGCCGGTCTCTTCCAGAGCCTTGATGATTTTGCAAACAGGGTAGATCCTGGACAAATCAACCGTCGCAGCCTGGAAAATCTGGCGGCATCGGGCGCCTTTGATACGCTCGAACCAAACCGCGCTGCAGTGCATGCCGCCGCAGAGACGCTTTTGGCTGCAGCGCAGTCAGCGCGCGATTCGCGGGAAAGTGGGCAGGGCGGTCTGTTCGGGGAAGGCGGATCGGACATGGCTGCGCTCCGCATTGACACCAGTTTGCATTGGGCCCCCGGCGAACAGATGAACCAGGAAAAGGACGCTTTTGGTTTCTATTTTTCGGCGCACCCCTGCTCACAATATGATGCGTTGGCGTCAAGCCATGGGGCGAAACCCTATGCGGTCTGGCTGGAAAGCGGTCCCATACCGGAAGGCGTGCGGCGTGCCGCTACAATGTCTGCGCTCATCGAAGGTGTCCGTTGGCGCGAATCCCGCAAGGGCAAAAGGTTCATGATTGCTGACTTTTCCGACAAAAGTGGTCAGTTTTCTGTACGGTGCTTTGACGAGGCCATCGGCAGCCAGCTTGCCGAATGGGCCAAAGATGTTGAATGCCTCTTGCTTCATTGCGAGATGGAAATGCGGCCAGGCGAAGAGGTGCCAAGCTTTACCGTCAAGAGCGCAAAGGCGCTGAGCAGTTTGACCAGCGTATCGCGCCTAAAAATGCAGCTGGATGTTACGCAAGAAGCCGCGATGGTTCAGCTTGCACACATGCTCGAACCCTTGGATGGCGGCCGAAGCGAAATGGTTATCAAAACGCGCGCGGCCGACGGTCGTTGGGTACAAATTGTAGTTGGGCGCCGTTTACGGATTGATGCGTCATTGCTTGAACAGGTGCGGGCGATTGAAGGTGTTGAAAATGTAGAGCTTGCACCACTGGGTCCAGTTTTGGCATTAGTGCATTAAACCATGATCATGCGTGGGTAAAAGGCGTTAGCTTTGTTCGAGCGCGCCGTGTGGAGGAAATGTGATGCAAGGCACTATGCAAGACTGGGACCTGCGAGTCCCGCGTTTGATCGATTATGCGGCACGCGAGCACGGCACGCGCGAAATAGTAACGCGATGGACCGACGGCAGCCTCGAGCAGACAAGCTGGGCGGGTGTTGCTTCAGAAGCGCGCAAACTTTCGCAGGCATTCTCTGGCTTTGGTCTGCAAAAGGGCGACCGCGTTGCAACGTTCGCCAT
>JANMJX010000168.1:0-3806 GCA_031371575.1 Sphingomonadales bacterium | reverse complement strand
CCTGGCGCCTCGCCGCACTGCCACACCGGACATCGCGCAACTACCCCGGCATTCATTCTTCGGACATACTAGCAAATGTAGGTAAGATTGGAGTAAACGTAATCGGAATGTACCAGCCGAAAAGAGAGATATTTGATGATTGATTTTAAAAGCGAATGCCGATTGGCAATGGGCATTTTGTTGTCGGTTGTTGGCGGATTTTCGGGGCCAGTGAGTGCGGCAACTGATCCCGGGAAAAAGGCATGTGTGCAAGAAGCAAAGAGGCTGTGTCCCGCCGCGATGAAATCAATGAGCCGAAAAAAGGTCGAAACCTGCATGATAACAAAAATTGCCGAAACTTCCGCTGTTTGTCATGCAGCAATGCTCAAAATCAAGGCGCAGCGCGAAGCTGCAATGAAACAATAATTGGTTTAACTGGTTCGCAAAGGAAGCATTTCTGGCGCAAAGCTTAAGCCAAAGCATATCTGCGTTGAACACTCCTAATAACGTCACCAACCAATCAAGAATATTGTTATAAAACAGATATTTGTGCCACGAAAAATAGTCGATCAGTATGCAAGACAATCAACATGACTGCATTGATTAATCTAGCGGTAGCGAATGCTTGGTGTAAGGCGAAATCATGAAAGAGCCTGAATTGACCAGCACCGACCTAAGAACTTGGTTCGGATTTGTGGTCATGTGTGTCGGAATGTTCATGGCCATCCTCGATATCCAAATCGTAGCAACCTCGCTGCCGACTATCCAACAGGCGCTACAAATCCAGCCTGATCAAATGATTTGGATTCAAACTGCATATCTTACTGCAGAGGTAGTAGCGATACCGCTGACCGGCTTCCTCACGGCGCGGCTCGGGATGCGATGGTTGTTCGTATCGGCCGTGACGCTTTTTACGGTTGCATCAATCGGGTGTGCGCAAAGTGGCGATTTCACCAGCCTGATTTTGTGGCGGATCATTCAAGGGTTTGCAGGCGGAACGCTTATTCCTGGCGTTTTCGCAGCGGTATTCCTGTTGTTTCCTCCCCGGTCGCAAGGATTAGCGACAACCATAGCAGGGGTAGCTGCAGTGCTTGCCCCTACGATTGGGCCCATCGCTGGCGGCTGGCTAACAGAAACATATTCTTGGCACTGGCTTTTCCGGATTAACATTATTCCCGGAGTGCTTGCCGCGATCGGGGCTGCCGTCGCGCTTAACGCACCTGCTGCAAATGAACGATCTTCGCGCTCGATAGACTTATTTGCTTTGGTGATGTTGGCAGGGGCTCTCATTACGTTGGAAATTGGATTGAAAGACGCACCCAAGGTAGGCTGGGGTTCTGTTGGCGTAATCATACTAATGACATTGTTTGTTGGATTTTCGGTAACATTTGCAATTCGAACATGGCGCGCAACGAACCCATTGGTTCAGCTGCGCTGTTTTGCTGATCAAAACTTCACGATCGGATGTCTGCTCAGTGTGATTCTTGGAATTGGCCTGTTTGGCTCTACCTATTTGATGCCATTTTTTCTTGGTTTGGTTCGGGAACATGGAGCGCTTGAGATCGGCGAGATAATGTTGGTCACCGGGATCGCGCAACTGGTCACTGCACCAATAGCGGTGCTCCTGGAGAAACGAGTGGATGCCCGGGCACTCACAATGTTCGGTTTCGCTCTATTTGCAGCAGGGATGCTTATGAGCATGCGGCAAACAGCAGATACTGATTTCGCCGAAATGTTAGTTCCACAAATTATGCGAGGAGCTGCAGTCATGTTTTGCTTGCTCCCGCCGACACGTATGGCTTTAGGGCAGATGCCCTCCTCGTTAGTGGCGGATGCAAGTGGATTGTTTAACCTTATGCGAAATCTTGGCGGAGCCTTCGGTCTCGCGCTAATCGACACGACAATCTTCAGTCGTGCCGATATCTACAGCCGTACTATCGCAAACCAGCTGCGCGCAGGAAATATTCCGGTTGCAGAAAGCATCGGAATTCCTCGCGATGCGTTTCTCGAACAATTGGGCGAAGTTCCAGACGAATTTACTACCGAAATGGTTCGCCCGCTCGTGGAGAAAGCTGCCTTGGTTCATGCCATTAACGACGCATGGATGCTGATCGGAGTCATAACCGCGCTTGCACTCATCCTTTTGTTATGGGTGCGACGACCAAGAGAGCTAAATTTTGAAGATCCCATGCATCTCTATGATGCAACATCTTTAAGCTGAATGCTCTGTTGTTCGTTTGGCGACCAAATAGCCGTCGAGGCAACGCGTAAATGGAGTGAGCTCGTTGATCCACTGATGACGGCGCGATCCGGAACTACACAAGGAAACGCCTGTTGATAGTCTGATCAAGGGCCAAATTTAAGGGGGCTATTGGGATTGGACTAGGTCTCATTTTAGATTCCGACTGAGCCAAAGCGAAGCAAGCATACACGTTCGATAGCCGCGCCGCCTCGGCTAACTGCTTAGTTTCATCAATTGCTCTTTGCTGTCTTTGCGATACTTGAGAAGCCAACTCTTATGTCCGGACGTCGACACGAGAAGAAATAGACATTAGCTGTCGGTTTCCTTGTATGGCTTATCTTGTAAGGCTGCTGCCCGTACCGCCTTATCTGCTGCACGTTGCTGGAAAGGCTAATGGCGGACAGGGTGGGATTCGAACCCACGGTGAGCTTCCACCCACGACGGTTTTCAAGACCGTTGCCTTAAACCACTCGGCCACCTGTCCGCATACGAAGCGTCCCCTAGCCAGTGCGCTTTGGGATGGCAAGCGCAGATGATGTCATCGACGCATGACGCATACGACGAACGGGCGCACCGCCGGGACCAAAGCAATTCACAGCTTCCCTTGGTTGTGGCAAGGTGAAGGGATGAAACAAACAGGGGGCCATGTGCGCGCATATCGTGAGAATTTGACAGCTTTGGCTTTAGGTGTGGTCGGTTTGTGGGTTGGCCCAGCTTGTTCGGCGCAGGACGTTACACAGTCATCCAATGCCGATCCCGACGTAGTTGCGGCAGACGAAGCGCACGAGGCTGGATTTCGCGCCTATCTTGCGCAGGTGCGGCAGCGGGCGTTGCGGGAGGGAGTCAAGGCCGCAACGCTGGATCGTGTATTGCCGTCTTTGAACTTCAACGAACGCGTTGTCCGGCTTGACAAGCAGCAGCCCGAAGGCGCGACCAACGCCCCAGTACCCAATTTTGCCCCTTATAAGGCGCGCCACGTTGACGCGGCGCGTATCAGCCGTGGCCGCGCCAAGTATAGCGAATTGCGCCCGTTATTGACGCGCATCGAGAGCGAAACGGGCGTGCCTGAGGAAATCATGATTGCCATCTATGGCCATGAAACAAATTATGGTGCGGTGACGGGCAATTTCAACGCCCCCGAGGCTTTGGCATCATTGGCCTATGAAGGCCGCCGACGCGCGTTGTTTGAGGCCGAACTGGTGGCGGTACTCAAGATGATCGATCGCGGCGTTCCGCAATATGCCATCACAGGCAGTTGGGCGGGTGCTTTAGGCAAACCGCAATTCCTGCCTTCGGTCTATCTGCGTCTGGCGCGCGATGGCGATGGCGACGGCTATGCCGACATCTGGCGCAGCGAGGTTGATGCGATGACATCGATCGCCAATTATTTTGTAAACGCCGGCTGGCGGCGTGGGGAGGAGTGGGGCTTTGCCGTCAATGTCCCTGCCGCATTTAACCGCGACACGCTGAACTCGCGCATGTCGTCGCCCCGTTGTCCGCGCGTTTTTGCGCGGCATAGTCAGTGGAAAACCATTGCTGAATGGCGGCAGCTGGGTATTTCTCCGCAGCGCGGTTCCTGGCCCAA
>JANMJX010000152.1:0-41830 GCA_031371575.1 Sphingomonadales bacterium | reverse complement strand
CGATGTTCCAAAAATTGTGGACATGTACATGTCAGGCAAGATCGAGATTGACCCGATGATCACGCATGTCATGGGTCTGGAAGAGATCAACAAGGCGTTTGATTTGATGCATGCGGGGGAAAGCATCCGCAGCGTTGTGGTGTTTTAATCAAGGGAGAGAAATAATGTTCAGTCATATGATGGTCGGTAGCAACGATATTGCCCGTTCAAAGAAATTTTACGATGCGACCTTTGCAGCGATGGGCGGCAAACCAGGGATGCAGGATCCCAAAGGCCGTTTGATCTATATGCACAATGGATCGATGTTCCTCGTCACCCCGCCAATTGATGGCAATTCGGCCACGCATGGCAATGGCTGCACGATCGGTTTCGCCATGACGCCAGAACAGGCCAATGCCTGGCATGATGCAGGCGTTGCCAATGGCGGCGAAGCGATTGAAGATGCCCCCGGCATCCGCGAAGGCAATGGCATGAAATTATATCTTGCCTATTTGCGGGACCCTGATGGCAACAAGCTGTGCGCCTTGCACCGCGTCACCGACTGATACGTTTCTTGCGATGAACGATGCCGAGTTGCAGCTCTATCAAGACCTTGCTGCGCTCGGCATCGCATTTGCGTCTTATGAACATTCCGCCGTGTTTACAGTGGCGGAAAGTCGGCAGCATAATGATGCTATGCCCGGCGCACACACGAAGAATCTGTTTCTCAAAGACAAGGCTGGGCAGTTTTTTCTTGTTACTGTTCCCGCCGAAGCGCGCGTTGACCTCAAGGCACTGCCAATCGCGATAGGCTCTGGCCGTATCAGTTTCGGCAATGCTGATGACATGCAACGCTTGCTTGGCATTAGCCCAGGCTCGGTAACGGCGTTGGCCGCCATCAACGATGCTGGAGGGCAGGTGCATTTCGTCTTGGAAATTTCCCTAATGCAGGCTGCAACAATCAACTGCCACCCGCTTCGAAATAACGCTACGCTTGGTCTTGCGCCAGACGACCTGGTTAGGGCACTGACATATTGGGGACACGCCCCGCAAATCACACATATCCCGTTATTGGAGTCGGCATGACCATCGAAACCCTTTCGACCAACCGGTCTTTTGGCGGCATCCAAGGGGTATATCGGCATGCGTCAACTGCTACTGGCACTGACATGACCTTTTCGGTCTACGTGCCTCCGCACACCGAGGGGCAGTTGCTCCCCATCGTCTGGTTTCTGTCTGGTCTGACCTGCACCCATGCCAATGTAACTGAAAAGGGTGATTATCGGCGGGCATGTTCGGAATTGGGGCTTATCTTCATTGCGCCCGATACCAGCCCTCGTGGTGAGGGCGTGCCCGATGATCCGGAAGGCGCTTATGACTTCGGGCTTGGCGCAGGGTTTTACGTTAACGCAACCGTCGCGCCGTTCGATACGCATTACCGGATGCGCGACTATATCGAAACCGAGCTGCCGGAACTGATCGCTGCGCATTTTCCGGCTGACATGCAAAGACAAGCAATCATGGGGCATTCAATGGGCGGGCATGGCGCTCTGACCATCAGTCTGCGTAATCCTGGCCGTTTCCGGTCGACATCGGCGCTTGCGCCTATCGTCTCGCCAATTAATTGCGTCTGGGGCGAAAAGGCTTTGGGTGGCTATCTTGGACCTGACAGGACGCAGTGGCGCGCATATGATAGTGTCGCGCTCATACAAGACGGCGCGCGCCTGCCCGATCTGCTGGTTGATCAGGGGGGCGATGACAATTTTCTGGAAAGCCAGCTCAAGACCGATTTGCTTGTCGCAGCATGCGAGGCTGCCGGGCAGACGGCGACCATCCAATTGCAGCCGGGCTATGACCACAGCTATTATTTTATCTCAACCTTCATGGCTGATCATCTTAGCTGGCATGCGGACAGGTTGAAGGTCTGACATCTTGGGCACTGGCCAGCGCACCTTCTGCACGTTAAACTGGCTGCTGATCGCGGGTGTAGCTCAATGGTAGAGCAGCAGCTTCCCAAGCTGAATACGGGGGTTCGATTCCCCTCACCCGCTCCAGCAATTTGGGGGCATGTCAGGCTATGATCCCGACGGATGGCCCCTTCGTCTTGTTGGATGACGCGCGTACGCATGGTGCGTCGCCCGGACGGCTATATAGCAACCCGGTTGGCATATTAACAGCGCATGGTACCGGCGAAATTGACGCTCTTTTGCTGTCGCTTCGACAAGCACAGCGCGACGGTCTTCATGCTGCCGGATTTCTGGGATATGAAGCGGGCGGTCAGTTGCTGCCCAATCTGGCGCCGACAGCGGACGATGTGCAGGCTTGGTTCGGCCTGTTCAAGGGTTTTGAAACGATCCCCACTGACGTCTTGCCGTCTATGTTGCCCGATCCATCGGGGTCCTGGCTTTCGGAATTGCGGCCGGGGATCACGCGCGCCGAGTATAGCCGCGCATTTGCGACGGTGCTGGCATATATTCGGGCAGGGGATATTTACCAGGCCAATCTGACATTCCCGCTATTCGCGCATTATGCGGGCGACCCGCTGGCTCTATATGCTGCGCTTCGGAGCCGGGCCAGCGCGGGCTATGGCGGTGTGATCTGGACGGGGGAAACGCATTATCTGTCCTTTTCACCCGAACTGTTTTTTGCGCTGAAAGATAAACGGGTAACCACCAAGCCGATGAAAGGCACTGCGCAACGCCGGGCAGACCCAATTGAAGACGCTGAAGTGGCAGACCAGTTGCGCATGGACCCAAAACAGCGGGCCGAAAATCTCATGATCGTGGATCTCTTGCGAAACGATTTGTCGCGGGTGTGTGTACCCGGTAGCGTGGACGTGCCCGCGCTGTTCCATGTTGAAAGCTACCCCACGGTCCACCAAATGACCTCAACCGTGACTGGCTTGCTCGACAACGGCTTGGATGCCATTGACGTCATAAGGTCGCTCTTTCCCTGTGGTTCCATAACGGGTGCACCCAAAATCCGCGCGATGCAGGTGGTTGAAGAAGTCGAAGTTGCGCCGCGTGGCATTTATTGCGGGTCGATCGGCCGGATCGATGACAATGGGGATGCGGCATTCAACGTTGCCATTCGCACATTTACATTATGTGATACTGCAAAGTCGCTATCCTTGGGCCTTGGCTCCGGAATAGTCGCCGATTCAAGCGAGGCCGATGAATGGGCCGAATGTCTGGCCAAAGGGGATTTTGCCAAGGTGAATAATCATGCCTTTGATTTGATCGAAACGATGCGGTTTGAACCCATGGCCGGCATATTGCGCCTCGAGCAACATCTTGAACGCATGAAAGCGAGCGCGCTGGCCTTTGGCTTTGAATTTGACCGGCATGAAATGCGCAACCGCTTGCATGCAAGTATCTTCCATCTCGAAATCTTGTCCAAAGTCCGGTTGATGGTATCCCGGCATGGTGCGCAAGCCGTCGAAATCTGGCCGTTGGAGGATGTCAGCGAATGGCGCGTGGGAGTCGTACCGCTTCCAGTACCGGCTCAGGATTTCCGCTTGCGCCATAAAATTACCGACCGCGCTTTTTACGATGATGCGCGCAAGGCCCGTCCTGATTGCGACGAGGTCCTTTTTGTGGGGACTGACGGCCTGTTGACCGAAGGCAGCATCACTGCGTTGTTCGTGGAACGCGAAGGCAAGCTGCTCACCCCCCGTCTGGAGACGGGTCTTTTGCCTTCTATCTTGCGTCGCGAACTGTTGGAAACGGGGCAGGCAGAAGAAGCCTTTCTCCGTATCGAAGATTTGGCTGACGGATTTTGGGTGGGCAACAGCCTGCGCGGATTAATAAAGGCCAACAGGGTTGCGTAACATTTGGCGAGGCATTAGGGGCGGACACGCAATTTCTGTTCAATAACTCCGCGAAAGAATGATGATGATTGACCATCTGTCGGCTGCCCTGGGCCGGATTGCCCCTTCTGCTACACTTGCCATGTCGGGCCGCGTGATTGATCTGAAATCGCAAGGGATTGATGTTATTGGCCTGTCGGCGGGCGAACCCGATTTTGACACGCCGGACTTCGTGAAGGAAGCTGCGATCCAGGCTATTCGCGACGGGATGACGAAATATACCGCAGTCGACGGCATCGCGCCACTCAAGCAAGCGATTATCGACAAGTTCAAGCGCGACAACAATATCGAATATACGCCGAAACAGATCACTGTGAACTCCGGTGGCAAGCACACCTTGTTCAACGCATTGGTGGCAACCATCGACAAGGGCGACGAGGTCATCATCCCCGCACCGTATTGGGTGAGCTATCCCGACATTGTCCAATTTGCCGGCGGCACACCAGTGATTGTCATGGCAACTGCTGCGCAAAATTATAAAATGACGCCCGCGCAACTTAATGCGGCCATTACGCCTAAAACGCGCTGGCTGATATTGAACTCGCCGTCCAACCCGACGGGCGCAGCCTATGATGCGGATGAGCTCAAGGCACTTGGCGAAGTCCTGTTGCGGCACCCGCATGTGATGCTCTTGTCCGACGACATGTATGAGCATATCTGGTACGCGCCGACGCCCTTTGCAACGATGCTTCAGGTGTGCCCAGAACTGTATGACCGGACGCTGACCATGAACGGCGCATCCAAATCCTATGCGATGACCGGATGGCGGATTGGCTATGCAGGCGGGCCCGCCTGGTTGATCAAGGCGATGGCGGATTTGCAGTCGCAATCGACGAGCAATCCCTGTTCAATCAGCCAATATGCAGTGCTGGCAGCATTGAACGGGCCGCAGGACTTTTTACGCGAACGCAACATCGCTTTTCGCGAACGCAGAAACCTTGTCGTGTCCATGCTCAACGACGCCCCGGGCTTGAGTTGCCCGACGCCCGAAGGTGCCTTCTATGTTTATCCTGACGCCACCGGCGTCATGGGGAAAAAGACAGCGCAGGGGAAGACAATCCAAACCGACGCTGATCTGATTGATTATTTCCTCGACGAATATCGAGTGGCTGCGGTGCATGGTGCGGCATTCGGTCTTTCGCCAGGTTTCCGTATTTCCTACGCCACTTCGTCCGAAATCCTCAAAGAGGCATGCACACGTATTCAACTGGCTTGCGCAGCGCTCACCTAATGGCATGTGCTGTCGCCGACTCAAACTAAGCCTGGGTTCATCCAGAGTCTGTTGAAACCTTTTCGCCTTGCAGAGCGTATCTGCAAATATGCGTAACGGTAAACAGAGTCTGGTGAATCCATGAACCACATTTTCGACTTTCTGCGATCTGATCTTTTCCTTAGCTTGGCAGCTGGTTTCGCCTTGGGCGTCGCTGGGTTGGCGTTGGCCAAACCCGCAAGCGCGCATGAATTAGCCTTCTCCGCCGCGCAGCCATTTTCTAATGGAGTTTCTCATGAAATCGCACGTTAAAAATACCAACCGAATCTTTCGGACGCTTAACATCGCGCTGTTGCTGGGATTGGTGACGGCATGCGGATCGGACATCGGTGCGCCGATCGGTATCGCGCATGCCGAAGAAGGCATTAGAATAGCTGCGCCTGCGGCACGCATCGTTGAACCCAAGGGTCCGCAAGTGGCTGTACTGGCCGGGGGGTGCTTCTGGGGCATTGAGGGTGTTTTTGAGGGCGTCAAAGGCGTGACGCGGGTCGAGTCAGGCTATTCGGGCGGAACACGCGCTACGGCTGACTATGATACTGTCAGCACCGGGACAACCGGCCATGCGGAATCGGTGCGGATATATTATGACCCCGCGCGCATCACCTATAATGAACTGCTCCACATATTCTTTTCAGTGGCGCATGACCCAACGCAATTGAACCGGCAGGGACCTGACCGCGGCAAGCAATATCGCACGGCCGTTTTCCCGGCCAATGCCGTACAGCGGCAGGCTGCACGCGCATATATCGCGCAGCTGAACAAGGCCGGTTACTGGAACAAACCAATCGTCACCGCGATTGAGCCGTTCAGTTTTGTCCCGGCCGAATCCTATCATCAGGATTTCATGGCAAAGAACCCGCGGCATCCGTACATTGTGCAATGGGACAAGCCCAAGGTGGCCAGTCTGAAACGCCTGTTCCCGAACCAGCTACGCTGACTATCCGCGATAGGCAGGGATGGCCCAACCTCTCCATATAGCCATGGCGCGCAATGCAAAGCCAGCCAGCGCGCTGCATATAGCGGCAACCATCAATGGCGTGCCGAGATAGATGAGCAATCCGAAAAGGCCTGATGCAAGCGCCGCTGCCGTGACGTATATTTCCGGTTTCAGCAAAATGGAAGGCTCGCCTGCCAGGACATCACGGATGATGCCGCCGACACATGCCGTAATCACGCCCATCATCATGGCTGGCAAAAGCGTGACCCCAAGCGAAAGTGATTTGAAGGTCCCGAATACCGCGTAAATCGCGATTCCGACTGCGTCGAACCAGTCCAGCGCTCGCGGATTCCAGAAATTCTGTGGTGTCACCCAGACAAGACCTGCGGTCACCAGGCACGTCGCCGCAAAGCGCCAGTCCTGTACCCAGAATACAGGCGCACCAATCAGCAGATCCCGCACCGTACCGCCACCCACGCCAGTGATAAGCGCAAAGAACGAAAAAGTAACAAGCGTTTGCCTGCGCTGGGCAGCAGCCAAAGCGCCGGATGCGGCAAAGACAGCAATCCCAAACAGATCAAGCCATGAAATCATGGCTGGCGCAATTTGGGCTGTCTGGTTCATCATCACATATGGATAGGCTTGCCCGTCACCGCCATGGCTGCCTCTTTCAATGCTTCGGCATGGGTCGGATGCGCATGGCAGGTATAGGCAATATCTTCGGATGTTGCGCCAAATTCCATCGCAGTAACCGCTTCGGCGATCATGCTACCTGCAATCGATGCAATGATATGCACGCCAAGCACGCGATCAGTCTTGGCGTCAGCGATCACTTTGACAAAGCCGTCGGTATCGCGATTTGTCTTCGCGCGGCTGTTCGCCATCATCGGGAACTTACCAATCTTGATTTCGCCACCGGAGGACGCAGCTTCAGCCCTCGCCTCTTCCTCGGTCAGACCAATGCTGGCAATCTCGGGATAGGTATAGACAACGCCCGGGATCAGGTCATGATTGACGATACCGGTCAGGCCAGCCACAAATTCTGCTGCTGCAATGCCTTCATCTTCGGCCTTGTGCGCGAGCATTGGACCGGGGCAGACGTCGCCAATCGCATAGATGCCGGCAACATTGGTCTGGAAATCATGCCCGATTTCCACCTGTCCGCGTGCATTGAGAGAAAGCCCGGCCTTATCCAAGGCAAGCCCATCAGTATTTGCACGGCGGCCAATGGCCACGAGAACACAATCGGCCTCGATGGTTTCACTGGCCCCACCGGCGGCTGGTTCAACCGTCAGTGTGGCCGTTGCGCCGTTCACAGTTGCGCCAGTAACCTTGGTCCCGGTTCGGATCTGGAAGCCTTGCTTCTTGAAAATCTTTGCGGCTTCCTTGCGGACTTCATTGTCCATGCCAGGTAGAATTTGGTCGAGATATTCCACAACAGTCACTTGCGCGCCAAGGCGCAGCCATACGCTGCCCAACTCAAGCCCAATGACACCGCCGCCAATCACGACCATATGCTTTGGCACCACTGGCAATGCCAATGCACCCGTGGAATCGACAATGACCTTCTGATCAATCTCGACACCAGGCAGCGGTGTGACCGATGACCCGGTGGCAATCATGATATTTTTGGCCGTGTAAATCTTGCCAGCCACATCAACGCTATTCGCTGAGGTGAAGGCGGCATGGCCCTTCAGCCAGTCGACCTTGTTTTTCTTGAACAGGAACGCGATACCGCCGGTGAGCTCGTCGACAGCTTTCGCCTTTTCTGCGTGCATCTGGTCCAGATTGAGCGACACACTCTTGAAATCGATTCCGAACTTGGCGAGTGCACCCGATTGTGCCTCATGATACATCTCGGACGCATGCAGCAACGCCTTTGACGGGATGCAGCCGACGTTAAGGCAAGTTCCGCCCAACGTCTCGCGGCTTTCCACACAGGCGGTCTTCAAGCCAAGCTGCGCAGCGCGAATTGCGGCAACATAGCCACCGGGACCTGCGCCAATAACGATCAGGTCATAATCATGTTCTGCCATTGCTCAGGCTCCTTAAAGGTCGATCAACAACCGGGTCGGGTCTTCAATCGCCTCTTTGACGATCTTAAGGAAGGTAACAGCCTCGCGGCCATCGATCAGGCGGTGGTCATAGCTTAACGCCAGATACATCATCGGGCGCACGACAACCTGGCCGTCGCGAACAACCGGGCGATCTTCGATACGATGAAGGCCAAGTACAGCCGACTGTGGCGGGTTGATGATTGGCGTTGACATCAGGCTGCCAAAGACGCCGCCATTCGAAATGGTGAAGGTGCCGCCGGACATGTCGTCCATGGTCAAGGTGCCCGCTTTTGCCTTTGCGCCGAAATCGCCAATGGCTTTTTCAATCTGGGCAAAGCTCATGGCATCCGCGTTGCGCACGACAGGCACTACAAGGCCATTTGGTGCACTGACCGCGACCGATACGTCGAGATAATTGTGATAGACGATTTCGTCACCGTCGATTTGTGCATTCACCGCTGGAATGTCCCGCACGGCCAAGGCGACGGCTTTGGTGAAAAAGCCCATGAAACCCAACCGGACCCCATGCTTCTTTTCGAACATATCCTTATACGTTGCCCGGGCGGCCATCACGGCCGACATGTCGACATCGTTGAACGTCGTCAGCAAGGCTGCGGTATCTTGTGCGGATTTCAATCGTTTGGCGATTGTCTGACGCAGGCGCGTCATCTTGACGCGCTCTTCCTGCCGCGCGCCGACCGGGGCAGTGGCAGGCGCGGATGGTACGACGGCTTCGGCAGATGGTGCAGGTGTACCCTTGGCTGCGGCCAGAACGTCTTCCTTCGTCAGACGGCCATCTTTGCCGGTGCCCCTGATCTTGCTTGGGTCTATGCCGAGCTCCAGCACAAGTCGCCGTACCGATGGCGAAAGCGGCAAATCGCTGTTTTCGGCCTGTGGTTCCGGTGCGGGTATGGGAGCGGGCGCAGCTGCAGTGGCAACTGATGGCGCCATCGCGGCTGCTGCTGGCGCTGCCGGGGCAGGTGCAGATGCGGCGGTCGCTGCATCGATCGAACCAATGACGGCCCCGACATTGACGGTCGCACCTTCTTCGACGGCATATGCACCCATGATACCAGCGACAGGCGACGGCACTTCGACAGCGACCTTGTCTGTCTCAAGACTGGCAATAGGTTCATCAACAGCGACTGCTTCGCCCGGCTTTTTCAGCCACTGACCAAGCGTTGCTTCTGTGATGGATTCGCCCAGAACGGGAACTTTTACTTCAGTGCTCATAATTCAATCCTCACGAGGATGGAGGGGTGATTGGCTTCGTACCGCCAGTGCGCTGGCGGCGGATTTCTTCGCGGACATTGTGCCCAAGTGCTTCGGCAACCAAAGCAGCCTGTTCGGCTTGGTGGCGCTTCGCAAGCCCGGTTGCCGTTGCGGCGGCGGCCCTGCGACCGGCATAGCGCGCACGGGCAGGCCCAACGCCAGCTTCAGCCAGGCATTCTTCCAGATAAGGGTCCACAAAGGTCCAGGCACCGGCATTGCGCGGCTCTTCTTGCGCCCACACGACATCTTCCAAATTGGTCATGCGCTTAAGGCGAACGATTAACGGCTCCTCAGGAAAAGGGTACAGCTGCTCGATCCGCACGATCGCGGTGTGCCGGTCGCCCGATGCATCGCGCGCTTCCATCAGATCGTAAGCCACTTTCCCGGAACACAATACCAGTCGCTTCACATCTGCGTCGGCAGGTGCATTGGTATCGGACAATATCCGCATGAAATGGCTTTCGCCTTGAAAATCATCAGCTTTTGACACCGCAAGCTTGTGCCGCAACAAGGATTTTGGCGTCATGACGACAAGTGGCTTGCGGAAAGGACGGACCATTTGGCGGCGCAGCAAGTGGAAATAATTGGCTGGCGTGGTGCAGTTGGCAACCTGAATATTGTCCTCAGCGCACAATTGCAGAAAACGCTCAAGCCGCGCAGAACTGTGTTCGGGCCCTTGGCCTTCATAACCATGCGGCAACAGCATCACCAAACCATTGGCGCGCAGCCATTTGGCTTCGCCTGCCGCGATGAACTGGTCGATCATCGTCTGTGCGCCGTTCACAAAGTCGCCAAATTGGGCTTCCCACAACACCAGCGTCTTTGGCTCGGCACCAGCATAACCATATTCGAAACCGAGCACCCCGAACTCCGAAAGCGGGCTGTCGAGAATTTCAAATCGCCCGTGGGGCAAGGTCGCAAGCGGGACATATTTCTCTTCGGTGTTCTGGTCTACCCAGACACCATGCCGCTGGCTGAACGTACCGCGGCCCGAATCCTGACCGGACAGACGAACACCATAGCCTTCGGAAAGCAGGGAACCGAATGCGAGCGCTTCGCCCGTCGCCCAGTCGAAATTTTCGCTCGAACTGAACATCGTCCGCTTTGCGTCCAGCACGCGGCTAAGCGTCGGGTGAATATGGTGTCCCTCCGGCACTGTCGTGAGGGTGCGCCCCAGGCTGTCGAACAATTTGCGCGCGATGCCTGTAGGCACATTACGTCGCGCGGTTTCGGGATCAGCGGGTTTGGAAAGGCCTGACCAGCGCCCGCCGAACCAGTCAGCAGCATTGGCCTTATAGTCCGCAGCACTCGTAAATTCCTGTTCGAGCGTCTGGACGAAGCGCATGGCATGCTCGTTCGACCAGTCTGCGTCGATGACGCCTTCGGCCTGAAGCCGCTTGGCGTATAAGGCACTGACGGCGGGATGGTCCTTGATGACCTTGTACATCAATGGCTGGGTAAAGCTGGGTTCGTCGCCTTCATTATGGCCAAAGCGGCGGTAGCACCACATGTCGATGACAATATCGCGGTGGAACGTCTGGCGGAATTCAATGGCAATCTTGCACGCGAAGGTCACGGCCTCGGGATCGTCGCCATTCACGTGGAAAATCGGGGCTTGAACACCTTTTGCCACGTCCGACGGATAAGGTGACGAGCGCGCATATTGCGGGCTTGTCGTAAAACCGACCTGATTGTTCACGATGAAATGCAGACAGCCACCTGTGTTGTATCCGCGAATGCCGGAGAAGCCGAGGCACTCCCAGACAATGCCCTGACCCGCAAAGGCGGCGTCACCATGGAGCAAAACGGGCAGGACCTGTTCATGCTTACCAAGGTCGTCGCGGGCGGTCTGGTTGGCGCGCACCTTGCCAAGAACCACAGGATTGACGGCTTCGAGGTGCGAAGGGTTGGGCACAAGGCTCATATGCACCTTGATACCGTCAAATTCACGATCGGTGCTTGTGCCCAGATGATATTTCACGTCGCCCGAACCGCCCACATCATCGGGGTTGGCGCTACCGCCTGAGAATTCGTGGAAGATGATCCGGTATGGCTTGGCCATGACATTGGCGAGCACATTCAGGCGGCCGCGATGCGGCATACCATAAACGATTTCCCGCACGCCCAGCTGGCCACCATATTTGATGACGGCTTCAAGCGCAGGGATCATGGATTCGCCGCCATCCAAGCCGAAACGCTTGGTGCCTACATATTTGCGGCCAAGGAATTTTTCATATTGCTCGGCTTCGATCACCTTGCCGAGAATGGCTTTTTTGCCCTCGGGTGTGAACTGGATGGCTGCATCCTTACCTTCCATCCGCTCTTGCAGAAACCGGCGTTCTTCAACGTCTGAAATATGCATATATTCAAGGCCGACCGGTCCGCAGTAATTGGCGCGCAGTGTGTCGACGAGCTCGCGCACGGTGGTCCACTCAAGCCCAAGCGTCCCGCCAACATACACGCGCTTGTCGAGGTCAGCGCCCGAGAAGCCATGATATTCCGGTGTCAAGTCGGCAGGGATATCCTGCTTTGACAGGCCAAGCGGATCAAGATTCGCGGCCAGATGCCCGCGAACACGGTAGGTGCGTACCAGCATCATGGCGCGGATGGAGTCACTTGCCGCAGAAACGGCATCAGCCTCAGCCATCGGTTTGCCAGCAGCCTTCGCTGCTGCCTTGACTTCAACGGCCATCTGCGTCGGGTCAAGGGACGCCGTCAGATCGTCAGTCGCCGACAAGGGCCAGTTTGCGCGTGCCCAACTTGGACCGCGTTCTGCTTCAAAATCCTGGTTTTCTACGCCCATTATACTGCCTTCCTTGGGGAGGTGGCGGTTTAGCCTTTGAGAACTTCCACCAATGTCTTGCCCAGCAGGGAAGGCGATGGCGATACGCGGATGCCCGCGGCTTCCATGGCGGCAATCTTGCTTTCGGCATCGCCTTTTCCGCCCGATACGATCGCACCGGCATGGCCCATGCGGCGACCTGGAGGTGCCGTGCGTCCGGCAATAAAGCCAGCCATTGGCTTTTTGCGGCCCTTTTTGGCTTCGTCGATCAGGAACTGTGCAGCTTCTTCTTCTGCGCTGCCGCCGATTTCGCCGATCATGATGATCGACTTTGTGGCGTCGTCCGCGAGGAACAGTTCAAGGCAATCGATGAAATTCGTTCCGTTGACGGGGTCGCCGCCAATGCCAACCGCAGTGGTCTGGCCAAGGCCTTCTGCTGTGGTCTGAAAAACGGCTTCATATGTCAGCGTGCCCGAACGCGAGACCACGCCAACCGAGCCAGCCGAGAAGATGCTGCCCGGCATGATGCCGATCTTGCATTCATTGGGTGTCAGAACGCCGGGACAATTCGGCCCGATCAGGCGCGATTTTGATCCCGACAGCGCGCGCTTTACCTTGACCATGTCCAGCACCGGAATGCCTTCGGTGATGCAGACGATCAACGGGATTTCAGCATCAATGGCTTCCAGGATGGAATCCGCTGCGAAGGGGGGTGGAACATAGACAACCGAAGCATCTGCTCCCGTTGCTTCCTTGGCTTCAAGCACGGTATCAAACATCGGCAGGCCGATATGCATTGTGCCACCTTTGCCTGGCGTCACGCCACCAACCATTTGCGAGCCATAAGCCAGCGCCTGTTCCGTGTGAAACGTGCCCGTCGCGCCGGTCATGCCTTGCGTGATGATTTTGGTATTCTTGTTGACGAGTATGCTCACATAGATCTCCTGATATTATTCGGCGCGCCTAGTTGAGCGACGGGTCGATGGCCTTACAGGCCACCAGCAGTTCCTTGACCGCATCCACGCTGACGGCGAGGTTCGATTTGGCTTCATCGTCCAGCGCAATTTCGACGACTTTTTCGACGCCGCCTGCACCGATCATCACCGGTACGCCGACATAGAGATTGTCGACGCCATATTGGCCGGTCAGATGGACCGCCGCAGGAAGGACTCGCTTTTGGTCGTACAGATAGGCTTCCGCCATGGCGATGCCGCTGGTCGCAGGCGCATAATAGGCCGAGCCAGTCTTAAGCAGGGCAACGATTTCGCCACCGCCGCTGCGTGTGCGCTGGACAATCGCATCGATGCGATCCTGCGTCGACATGCCCATGGCGATCAGGTCAGGCACCGGGATCCCGGAAACGGTCGAATATTGGATCACGGGAACCATCGTGTCGCCATGGCCGCCAAGCACGAAGCTTGTCACGTCCTTGACCGAAACGTTAAATTCATCGGCCAGGAAATGGCTAAAGCGCGAAGAGTCCAGAACGCCTGCCATGCCGACTACCATGTGGTGCGGCAGACCGGAAAATTCGCGCAACGCCCATACCATCGCGTCCAGCGGATTGGTGATGCAGATGACAAATGCATTTGGTGCGTTTGCCGCGATGCCCTCGCCAACCGCTTTCATGACCTTCAGGTTGATACCAAGCAAATCGTCTCGGCTCATGCCTGGCTTGCGCGCCACGCCAGCAGTGACGATGATTACGTCCGCGCCCGCAATATCGGCATAATCATTGGTGCCAGTGATCTTTGCGTCAAAGCCTTCGACCGGGCCGCATTGCGACAGGTCAAGCGCCTTGCCCTGCGGAACACCTTCGACAACGTCGAAAAGGACCACATCGCCAAGGCCCTTTAATGCTGCGAGATGGGCAAGGGTGCCGCCAATGTTACCGGCGCCGATAAGTGCAATTTTCTTGCGAGCCATGAAATAAACGTCCTTCCTTTAAGGCTTTTAAGCGGAATTGCGGCGTCGTTACGCCGAATCCCGCTCAATAACAACCCACTAAAGGTCAGAAGTTAACGCTTTTTCTGATAATAGTTCGCAATATCGTTAGAGTTTATTTTCCCGCCAGGTCGGAAAGCATCAACTTCCAGTGAACCACATTGTCGTCGAGCGCCTGAACGGGAAGCCGCTCGTCTTTTCCGTGGGCACGAAAATCGACCGGAACGACGACCCAAGCGCCATTTGCGCCATAAATCGGGATACCTGCCACGCGGAACGGGCGGGCATCACTTGCCCCTGTCGACATTTCCGGCGAAATCGGCGCGCCCGGATGCAGCTTATGGACAGCATTTGTGAAGGCGGCGACGACGTCGGGACGCAAGGGCGACGAAAGAGAAGCGACATAATCGTCATTGCGCGTGACCTTTACCTCGGGATCGCCGACGATATTTGCCAAATCCTTTTGCACATCATTCGGGTCAACGCCGGGGAAAATGCGGCAATTGATCATGGCTGTTGCCAGTTGTGGCAGCGCATTGTCGGCGTGACCCGCGAATAAACGTGTTGGCACACACCGAGTCCGCGTCAGGCCCACTTCGGCCTCATTGGCCTCGATCACATCGGCAGCCGCACCGTCCTTTGGATTGGCCAGCCATGCGCGCATCGCATCGCCCAACTCACCTTTTTCCTGTTTCTGCCGCTCGGTGAAATAGGCCCGCGTCGTTTCGCTCAGCATCGGTTCAAAACGGTGCGCCTCAATCTTGTCGATGGCATGGGCGAGGCTGTAGATGGCGTTATCCTTGCGGGGCTTCGACGAATGGCCACCGCGATTTCGGACGGTCAACGTGTAGCCGGCAAAGGTTTTTTCCGCAGTCTGCATCAGGAACCCGGCTGGCCGCCCATCGGGGAAAAAGCCGCCGCCGCCGCCGTCAGCATTCAATCCATATTCGACGTTAAGCTTGTCTTTCCATTCCGTGGCGCCCTTGTCAGCGCCAACGCCATTGGTTTCCTCATCACCTGTGAAAAATACGACGATGTCCCGCGTTGGCTTGAAACCCGATGCCTTCAAATCAATCAGCGCCTGCGTAATTCCGACGATACCGTCTTTCATGTCAATGGTACCACGGCCGTAATAATAGCCGTCCTGTTTGGTCAAGACAAAGGGATCGGTCGTCGAATCCTCGCGCTTCGCCTCGACGACGTCCATATGCCCCATGAGCATGATTGGCTTAGCCTTTGCCTTGCCAGGCGCGCGCCAGCGCACGATCAACGCCGCTGTTTTCTCGGTTACGTTGGCGACGGCATCCGTACTTTCATAAGGCACGACCTCGACATCCGCTGCCGGAAAGCCAGCGGCCTTATACTGATCCGCCAGATAATTCGCCATCTCGGGAACTTTGCCGCGGCCAAATACGGTAGGGATATTGACGACATGTTCGAACATGTCATGCGTCGCTTTTTGCCGCTCTGGTGAAACAGCGCTTGCCGCGGGCGGAGCCGCCATCGCGGGCATGGCGCCCAACAATGCTGTCGATATCAACAAGCTTCTCAAACGCATAATATATCCCCTCTATTCATGTGCGCCGTGACCCAACGCCAGATATTCTTCTGATTGCATCTCGATCAATCTGGAAACTGTGCGGTCAAATTCAAACCGCCCGTCCCCCTTTGTATACAAAGCATCGGGCAAAGCATCCGCGCTGGCAAGCAGCTTTACGCGATACTCGTACAAGGCATCGATCAAAGTGACAAAGCGCGCGGCCTCGTTGCGATTCTGCGGGCCCAATATCGGAATGCCGACCATGATCACCGTGTGAAAACGCCGGGCTATGGCGAGATAATCGGCCGCGCCGCGTGCTTCTGCGCACAGCCGTTTGAAAGAAAATACGGCCACGCCCTTCAGAGCCTTCGGCACATGCAAAAAGCGGCCACCGCCCACATCCAGTTCCAGAGTGGGCACATTGGCACGGTCTTCGGGGGGATAGTCGGTTAGCTGGAAAAAGGTTTGAGACAGCGCCATGGTCGCTTCTGGGCCATTGGGTACAAGCCAGGTTTGCGCACTGCCAAGCCGATCACGCCGGTAATCGGTTGGCCCATCCAATGTGACGATGTCCAGACCGTCCTTCACCAATTCGATGAAGGGCAAAAACAATTGCCGGTTGAGGCCATCCTTGTACAGATCATCGGGATGCCGATTGGACGTCGTGACAACGGTCACGCCTGCCGCGATCAGCCCCGAAAACAGCCGCGACATGATTGCGGCATCGGCCATGTTGTTGACCACCATTTCGTCAAAACACAGCAAGCGCGTCTCGTCCGCCAATGCCGCCACGATAGGGGGGATGGGGTCACCTTCTTCTTTCAGACGTTCCGTCCTCAGGCGCGCGTGGATCTCAAGCATGAATTCATGGAAATGCGCACGCCGTTTGCGCTTTATGTGCACGCTGTCGAAAAAGAGGTCCATGAGCATGGACTTGCCACGCCCAACGCCGCCCCACAAATACAGGCCGCGTGCCGGTTCCTGCCTGCGGCCCAACAACCGCCAGAGCATGCTTCCACGTGGTGGTGCTGCTTCCAACGCAGCTTGCACCGCGGCAAGTGCGGCTACGGCATGAGCTTGATCTGGGTCAGGCTTGAGTTCGCCGGCCGCGACGAGCGCGTCATATCTTTCAGTGACATTCATCACGCAACGCTCTGGATATTGGCACGCTGAGGCGCAGAGGTCGAAGGGAGTCACAGCATTCTTTTCGCGCGGCGTTCTCTGCGCCCTGGCGTGAAAATCTCATTTCTTTGTCGGCTTACGAATGGTGCCTGAAAAGGCCGCTACCCGGCTATCGCCTTGCATCACAATACCGCGCATGAACAATAGACGACCGGTTTCCTTGAGCAGTTCGACCTCGGCCTCAAGCGGTTCCCCTATCACACCGGCGCCAATAAACTGCACGGACAGATCAAGAGTCACAGCGGCCCCCGCCTCGATCAGGCCAAACATCCGTGATGCGCCAAACATCGCTACATCGATAAAGCCAAGCGTCACGCCGCCATGCACGGCATTGCGCAAATTGCTGTGCCGGTGTTCCGGATACATCCGCAGGCGGGCCTTGTTTTCGCCGTCGCTGCGCACAAGCATCTTGCCAAGTACCGTACCGTTATAGCGGCTGGCGTCGGTCATTTGCCAATTCAGCCAACCCGGATTGTCCGGGTCGGGACTGCTGTCAAAAGCGGGTGTGTCCAATGGCTGTCCTAAACGCTTAGAGGTGGCGTTCAGCTACCATCTTCTTTGTTTCCGCAATGGCCTTGGCAGGGTTAAGACCCTTGGGGCATGCGTTGGCGCAGTTCATGATCGTGTGGCAGCGATACAGACGGAAGGGATCTTCGAGCTCATCCAGGCGCTCGCCGGTCATCTCGTCGCGGCTGTCGGCCAACCAGCGATATGCCTGAAGCAAAATCGCCGGGCCAAGGAACTTGTCGCTGTTCCACCAGTAAGACGGGCAGCTGGTCGAGCAACACGCGCACAAAATGCACTCATAGAGGCCATCGAGCTTTGCGCGGTCTTCAGGCGACTGAAGCCGCTCCTTGCCCGATGGCTCAGGCGTTACCGTTTGAAGCCAAGGTTTGATGGATGCATATTGCGCATAGAAATGGGTAAAATCAGGCACGAGGTCCTTGATGACTTCCATATGTGGCAAGGGGGTCAACGTGACTTCGCTTTTGCAATCTTCAATCGCTGTGGTGCAGGCAAGGCCGTTCTTGCCATCGATGTTCATCGAACATGAACCGCAAATTCCTTCACGGCATGAACGGCGGAATGTCAGCGACGAGTCCTGTTCGCCCTTCATCTTGATGAGGGCGTCGAGCACCATTGGGCCACAATTTTCGGTATCTACCTCGAACGTGTCGTAACGCGGGTTTTCGCCACTGTCCGGGTCGTAACGATAGACCTTAAACTTTTTGACCTTGCCGCCCGTTTTGGCTTCGTGAACGGCGCCCTTTTGGACCTTGCTGTTTTTTGGGAGGAAGAAATCGGCCATATCAATATCCTGTGGACTCAAATGTCGTGCAGTTCCGTGTATAAACACGCCCTAACCAAGCGATTAAGCAATCACAAGCCCTCAACTGCGTCTGTCTTGGTTGCCTTTTCTGCAAGTCGCACGCGAAGCTTGTCAATCTTGCGCCCGTCCATGTCGACAACTTCGAAGTGCCAACCTTGGTCCGTGAAAGATTCACCCTCTTCGGGCAAGTGACGCAAGATGTGCAGAACATGCCCAGCCGCCGTCGCATAGTCACGGTCCTCTGTCAGGTCGATGGACAGGGCTTCCGCCATCGCGTCCGCCGACATTGCGCCTGAAACCAGCATCGAACCGTCGTCCAGCGTGATGATGTTGGGCGCGCTCCCCTGCGCCTGGTCCGATGCGAATTCGCCTGCAATCGCAGCCAGCAGGTCATTGGGCGTTACGATGCCTTCAAAATGCCCATATTCGTCATGCACGAGCAACATGGGCACGTCCGAAGAACGCAGGATTTCGAGCGCGTCCATCGCGTCGAGCTGATCCGGAATGATTTCCGCCCGACGCATCAGCCTGCGGATATCGAGGGTTTCGCCGCGAATCTGCGCGGCCACAATATCGCGTGACTGAACAACGCCAATGATGTCGTCGCCATCCTCGCCCGTGACTGGCAAGCGGGTATGCAAAGAGTTCAAAAGCAAATCACGTACGTCATCTTCGGATGCGTCCGCGGCCACGCGGTCGACGTCGGTGCGCGGGGTCATCACTTCACGTACTGGACGATCGGCGAGCCGAACGACACCAGCAATGACCTTATGCTCATGCTCTTCAATGATTCCTGCATGTGTCGCTTCGGCAAAAACCATACGCAGTTCTTCAGCGCTAAGTGCATCGCGGCTATCCCTGCGCAACCCAAGCGCGCGAAAAATAGTCGCGCTGGATTTGTCCAGTGTCCACACTATTGGCGCGGTAATGCGCGCCAGCAGTTCCATAGGCCCCGCCATGAGGACTGCGATTTTCTCGGGCGCGATCAGCGCAAATTGCTTTGGAACCAGTTCGCCAACAACCAGCGACGCATAAGTGGTGATAGTGATCACGATGCTGAAGCCCAGCGTTTCTGCCCATTCGCTGCTGATACCCAATAAGGCAATACGTTCGGCGACCGGACCACCTAAGGTTGATCCCGAATATGCGCCAGCAATGATGCCAATTAAGGTGATTCCAATTTGCACGGTGGAAAGGAACTTGCCCGGGTCACGTCCCAGCCGAAGCGCCGCCGCCGCGCCGCGCTTGCCGTCTTCCGCCATGGCCTTCAATTTGGCTGTACGTGCAGAAACAATGGCAAGTTCCGACATTGCGAACACACCGTTGAGGGCGATGAGCGCTAATATGGTGGCGGCATCAAACCACGGGAAAGGGTGAAGAGGTTCCATATGGACTGTTGCGCCATAGGGGCAAAGTTGGGGTTTTGGCAACAAAATGCATAACAGTGCGTTATGGCGAAGTGATGCAACCGATTGAAAAGATAATCGCAGGTTCATCATTGGTGTCGTTTAAGCGGCGCCCTAGACGAAAGGGATGATAATGAAAAAGAACCACTTGATTACGCTGTCGCTTGTTGCAGCAATGCTGCCGCTGTCCGCTTGCGTGACGGATCCTGAAACAGGTCAGCGCACGATTTCCAAGGCTGCCATCGGCGGCGTAGGCGGCGCACTGGGTGGATACCTGCTCGGTGACTTGATCGGCGGACGCCGTGACCGCACCGAAAAGATCGTTGGCGCCGGTATTGGTGCATTGGCTGGTGCAGGCGCTGGCTATTATATGGATGAACAGGAGCGAAAGCTGCGCCAGCAAACCGCGGGCACTGGCGTGAACGTCATCCGTGACGGCGACAATCTCGTTCTAGATATGCCGTCGGAAGTCACCTTTGGGGTCGACAGTTCAAATATCGATGCCGGTTTTCGCAATACGCTCGATCAGGTCGCATCGACCCTGACGCAATATGAGAAAACTTATGTTGATGTCATGGGCCATACCGACTCGACTGGCTCAGACGCATATAACCAGACTTTGTCAGAGCGGCGCGCGTCCGCAGTTGCGGATTATCTGTCTACGCGCGGCGTTCAGTCTGCACGACTGGCGACCCGCGGCTATGGTGAAAGCCAGCCAAAGGCGAGCAACCTTGACGCCGCTGGCCGCTCGGCCAACCGTCGCGTTGAAATCCGGCTTGTGCCAGTCACAAAGGGTTGATCGGAAGCTAGACCGAAACACCTTGTAACAATTTGGGCAGCGCGCCACTTTCGCCCCGCGCCTCGGCCATGAAAAAAGCCTTGGCCGGGGCAGCGCGCTGCACCATTGCCATTCCAAATCGGCGCACGGCGGATGCCGTCTTGCCGGGGATTGAAAACAGGCGGTTCAGCCCGTCAGTGGATGCAGCGATCAGCAGCGTATCGATGCTGCGCCACCGGCCATAACGATCGAGCAATTGCGCATCGCCAAAGTCCAGTCCTAGACGCATGCCGTCAACCAGCACTTCCGTAAGCGCAGCAACATCTCGAAGACCGAGATTAAGCCCCTGACCTGCAATGGGATGAATGCCATGCGCACTGTCGCCAATCAGCACCAGGCGCTCTGCTGTCACCGCTGCAGCATGATGGAAGCCCAGCTTATAAGACGACAAAGGCGCCGCCACTTCGACTTGGCCCAATATTCCGCCCATGCCCTTTTCAAGCTCGGCGGCGTAAGCACGCGGTGACAGCTTCATATAGCCCGCAGCATCTGCAGATTTGACGGACCAGACAATCGCCGAACGGTGACGGCCATCGTCCGCATCCAACATCGGCAGCACGGCAAAAGGGCCTGTGGGATAGAAAATCTCATAGGCAATATTGTTGTGCGGCCGCTCATGGAAGATCGCCCCGACAATCGCGTGATGTTCATATTGCCAATGGGCGATGTTGATCCCCGCTTCCTCGCGTGTCTCGCTCTTGCGGCCTTCTGCTACGATCATGAGGTCCGCCGTGAGCGTCTGTCCATTTTCGAGGACGACAGCTACCATGCCCGCGCCGCGTGACTTGCTGATGATGTTCATCGGCATGTGCAATTGAATCGCGTCATGTTCCTGCGCTGCCTTGTACAGCACACCGCGCAAAAACCGGCTTTCGAACATCTGGCCCAGAAATCCATCATCTTCGGCCGGCGCGAAGTCCAGCGACCCCGGCTTCAGTCCATCGCTCACCCAGATTTTTTCAATCGGGCAACCCTTGCCTGCCAAGGCATCGCCCAACCCCATGGCCTCAAACAATTTGTAGCTCGAACTGGAAATCGCAAAGGTGCGACCATCAAAGCCCGCGTCCAGCATATGTGCCTGGTCAGCGCGGTCGATGACGTGGCTGCTGATACCCTGAGCGGCGAGTGCCAGCGCCTGCGTGAGGCCGATGAGGCCACCGCCAATGATAATTACGTCTGCCTTGTTGTTCATGTCCTCGCTTATGCCGCATTGACGCGCGGGATTCAAAGGAGGATTTTGACCGTAGCGATGAAGGGCGCGTTCGCCCTTGTCCCCTGTAATACTTGACGGCGAGTCCCGTGCAGGCGAAAAGAGCGCATTCGGTCAACCGCGACCTCATTAACACTGGCATTTAACAACATGGCCTCGCGCGTCACTAAAACCACGTCGAAATCAAACATGGCCAATTGGCGCCAAATGATGCGCGCGTCATTGATTCGCAGTGGCGCGCTTTTTGGCGCTGCGGCGCTGGGCCTGTTTGCGATTTTCTATGGCTTGGCGGTTCTAAGCTATTCAGCGGCTGATGCAGCCTACAACAGTGCGGCCGCAGATGTGCAGCACAACTGGATGGGGCAAAGCGGTGCTTATCTCGCAGACGCAATGCTGTTCGTCTTCGGCATTCCGGCAATCTTTCTGTTTCCGCTGTTGCTGGTGTTTGCCCGGCGCCTTTGGCGGGATGTCCCGCAGCCGCAGTGGAAGCGACAATTGTCATACTGCTTGATAGGCATGTTGCTTATCGGTTTTGCCATGGCCTATTGGCAGCATGGCAGCGATATCGGGCTGCCGGCCGGATGGGGCGGCGCAATTGCGTTACTACTGGATAACGCGGCGGTTGCGCTGGTCGGACAGATCAAGGGCATGTTTGGCACATTGTTGCGAGTCTTCCTGATCGTTGGCGCACTCGCCGGCGGCGTCGCGCTGGTGATCCGTTCGCTTCAGTTGGAACGGCCGCTTTTGCGCATTCCGGCGCTGGCGTTGCCTAAATTTGCAAGCGCAAAGGGCGAAACGCATGTTTTTGAAGGCGACGATGTGGCGCCGCAAATAATCGAACCCAAGCCACCGCGCAAAGCGGTCGAACCTGAGCAGCGCAAGCCTCCGGTCATTGAAGACCGCACGCTGGCGCCCAAAAAGGCCGCTTTTTCCACTGGCGCGCGGCAAGGCGATTTTTTTGGAAGCTTCACGTTGCCATCACTTGAGCTGCTTGACCCGCCGCCTTCGGTCCAAGTGCCGAAGTTGGACAAGACGGCACTTGAGGCCAATGCGCGGTTGCTTGAATCGGTACTCGATGATTTTCACGTGAAAGGGCAAATTGTCGCAGTGCGCCCCGGCCCCGTGGTCACGATGTACGAGCTTGAGCCTGCAGCGGGAATCAAATCAAGCCGAGTCATTCAGTTGGCGGAAGACATTGCGCGCAACATGTCCGCTTTGTCCGCGCGCGTTTCGACGATACCTGGCCGGACGGTCATGGGGATCGAGCTGCCCAATGCGCACCGTGAGGCGGTTGTTTTCCAGGAGATGGTCGGCTCAGACGCCTTTGCCGAGCAAAAAGGCGCATTGCCGATTATATTGGGCAAGAACATTTCAGGCGATCCGGTCATTGCTGACCTTGCACCGATGCCGCATCTGTTGGTCGCGGGCACAACGGGATCAGGTAAATCGGTTGGCCTGAACTGCATGATCCTGTCACTGCTGTACCGCCTGACTCCAGACCAGTGCCGGATGATCATGATCGATCCCAAAATGCTCGAGTTAAGCAGCTATGACGGTATTCCACATTTGCTGTCGCCAGTGGTGACCGAGCCTGCCAAGGCAATCCGCGCGCTCAAATGGGCCGTTGAGCAAATGGAAGAGCGATATCGGATGATGTCCTCGCTTGGCGTGCGCAACCTGGCGAATTTCAACGACAAGGTGCGCACGGCCAAGGCCAAAGGCGCGCCATTGGGGCGCAAGGTGCAAATTGGGTACGACCCGATGACCGGCCAGCCGCAATATGAGGAAGAAAGTCTGGCCTATGAGCCGATGCCGCAAATCGTGGTGATCGTCGACGAGCTGGCTGATCTTATGATGACTGCGGGCAAAGAGGTTGAATTCCTGATCCAGCGCCTTGCGCAAAAGGCGCGCGCGGCAGGCATTCACCTGATCATGGCAACGCAGCGGCCTTCGGTGGATGTCATCACGGGGGTCATCAAGGCCAATTTGCCAACCCGCATTTCTTTCCATGTCACATCGAAAATCGACAGCCGAACGATCTTGGGCGAGCAGGGTGCTGAACAGCTTTTGGGCAAAGGCGACATGCTCTATATGGCTGGCGGCCGCGGTCTGACACGTATCCACGGACCTTTTGTTTCCGATGATGAAGTACGCCGCGTGGCCGACCATTGGCGCGGCCAAGGTCAGCCGGAATATATCCAGGCTGTTACAGAAGAGCCTGAAGATGGCGGTTTTGACTTTGGCGCACTGGGCGGCGACGACAGCGAGGAAGATTCGCAATATCGCAAGGCATGCCAGATCGTGTTCGAAAGCCAGAAGGCATCCACCAGCTGGATTCAGCGCCAGTTGCGCATTGGATATAACAGCGCCGCGCGTCTGATCGACCGGATGGAGGAAGACGGCTTTATCAGCGCGCCGAACCATATCGGACGACGGGAGGTCTTGCGTGACCGGAACGGCGACCCTCTTTAGGCGTTAAGACGGGGTTCAAGGCGGCAGCTTTATTGGCAGCCTTAATCTCCTAAGGAACAAAAAATGACTTATCTGAAATACGCCTTGTTGTTTGCGCCGATGGCATTGGTGGCGACGGCACCCACGACGGCGCAGTCTTCGTCCGAACGGCTTGCGCGTGTGGTCGCGCATATGAAGTCGGTGGGCACCATGTCCGCTGATTTCACGCAAACTGACCGAAACGGTCAAACCTTGACAGGCAAGCTGCTTTTGAAGCGCCCTGGTCAGGTGCGTTTCGAATATCAAAAGGGTGTACCTCTTCTGATCGTGGCCGACGGCCGCGCGCTGACGATGGTGGATTATGAGGTAAAACAGGTCCAGCGCTGGCCCATACGTAACAGCCCACTTGCGGCATTGCTTGACCCGGGGCAGGACCTTGCCCGCTTTGGGAAGGTAGTTTCGTCATCGACCGATGATGTCATCAGCGTTGAAGTACGCGATGCAAAGCGGCCTGAATTTGGTACAATAACCCTCATTTTCGTGAGTAAGGCTGGCGCGCCGGGTGGCCTGACATTGAATGGTTGGGTTGCGCTGGACTCAAAAAACAACCGCACCAGCCTTCGTCTGCGCAACATCAGCTACAATGGCACGATCGGGAAAAATGCATTCACCTGGAAAGATCCACGCCCGGTCCGCAGAAAATCTTAAATACGTCGATGAACGGATGCTGGACACCGACAAGCCGCGTTTGAGTCGGGTTTCGTTCATCTGAACGACAGGAAAGTCATAGTATAAAAATCGTTGTCAGCGGTTGAGTGTTCGTGTGGTTTTCCCCCTGTTGCCCACGACATAATCTCGCCGCTGGTATCCGCGTGACGAACGCAAGCTTAGCCCTCATCCCAAATGCCCCCGGGATGAGGGCTTTGCTTTTTTGGGACATTACTGAATGCATCGACTTGCTCCAGTCGCCTGACCGCTCTAGGGCCAATATTCTATGTCCCAGACCATCCGTATCGCCTCGTGGAATATCAACTCGGTCCGCGCCCGTATCGACATTGTTGAACGGTATCTCAAAGAAGAAGCGCCCGACGTGTTGTGTCTTCAGGAAACGAAAGTCATCGACAGCCTGTTTCCCGAAGGTCTGTTCCGGCAACTGGGTTACCGCCATTTCATGGTCAACGGCCAGCCCATGCATCATGGCGTTGCCATTGTCAGCAAGCTGCCGCTTATCAATCGCCGGGTCGAAGACTGGCAAGCCAATGGCGAGGCCCGTCATATTGGCGCGGAACTCAATATCGATGCGGCCAAGGGCGTCCGCGTCGACAATGTCTACATTCCCGCAGGTGGAGAAGTGCCCGATAGCGAGGTCAATTCGAAATTCGGCCAAAAGCTTAGCTTTTTGAAGCGCATGGCAGAATGGTCGCGCAACGTGGACGTGCCAACTATCCTGACCGGCGATTTCAATGTCGCTCCGCTTGAGCAAGATGTCTGGAGCCACAAGCAACTGATCAATGTCGTGAGCCATACGCGCATCGAATGCGAACATCTGGCCGAAATTCAGGCAGCGGCAAACTGGGTGGATCTCGCGCGGCATTTTGTCGAGCCGTCGAAGAAATTATATACATGGTGGAGTTATCGCGCACAGGATTGGGAAACATCCGACCGTGGACGCCGGCTTGACCATATGTGGGTCACCCCTGACCTGAAGGACAAGGCGAAGGCGCATGTCGTGCACAAACATGTGCGCGGATGGGGAAAGCCATCTGACCATGCGCCAATTGTCACGGAATTCGCTTTTTGAGCGGCCCGGGCGCAGTATCGGGACATGCGCGCCGCGCTGCTGAAGCGATTGACGCGATGCGTCGCGGCTGGCCCGTTACGATACGAAATGCGGATCATAAGCTGACCGTACTCGCAGTCGAAACGGCGCAGCATGTATCCGGCGCACATGCCATGTTATTGTCGGCCAGTAGGGCTGCAACGCTTAAGCTCACAAATCAGCGTGCCGCAGCGGATACAACCACGCCCGTGCTGATCAAGGCGCCGGCCGATCTCGATATCAGTCTGGCTTTGGCAGTTGCTGACCCCAGCCTTGACCTTGCATATCCGATGAAGGGTCCATTTGCAGCGCAGCCTTTGGACGATGTGTCGTCGGCTGCCGCTGCCATCGAGCTTGCGCGTCTGGCGGGATTGCTTCCCGCCTTCCTGGTCGTTGCCCAGGTGGAAGATGAACCCGTTCATGTCAGCCCCCAAGATGTCGCGGCATTTGACGATAGTGCTGCTTTGCGCATTGCAGCCCGCGCCAAGCTGCCCGTGGCCGCGAATGCTGACGCCGAGATTGTCGCGTTCCGGACGGCGGTGGATGCGTCTGACCATATCGCGCTGCTGATCGGCACACGCGATTCATCACCACCCGTGGTCCGGCTCCACAGCGAGTGCCTAACCGGCGATGTTCTGGGGAGTTTGAAGTGCGACTGTGGCCCGCAACTGCACGAAGCACTTCAGCAGATATCAGACGCACCCTGGGGCATATTATTGTATCTGCGACAGGAAGGCCGCGGCATTGGACTTATCAACAAACTGCGTGCCTATGCGCTTCAGGATCAGGGGTTTGACACTGTCGATGCCAATATACGATTGGGCTTCGCAATCGATGCACGCGACTTTTCGGTGGCAGCCCGGATGCTGCAATTGCTTGGGGTCGAACGGGTAAGGTTGCTCACCAACAATCCCGAAAAAGTGGACGGATTGCAGAATGCGGGCATCAAGGTTGAGGAGCGCCTACCGCTCAAAATTGCGTCTAATCCCCACAACGCGCATTATCTTGAAACAAAGAAAAGCAAGACTGGTCACGTGCTTTAGGCGCAGAACTATTTGAATGGGCGCTGCGGTCCGCCCGGTTCTTCTTCCTCGGGCGTCGGACGCGGCTCACGCCGGCCAATGGCCTTGTCTATAAACGCATCGTCAAGTGGCTCGGGCTCAACGGTGGGAACCAGACCCGGGTCCTCGACTGCGGGATCGCCCTCAATTGGCATGCCATTTTCATCCACTAGCGGGTCCCCCTCCTCGCCAAGCACTGGCTCTTCGCCATCGAGCCGTTCGGGGAATGTGACATCAGTTGCAAATTTCTCGACGGGGCGGTTGGCAACGGCAATGCGCATGAATGCCGCCCAAGCCTGTGCAGGAGCGCGACCGCCTTCAAGGCCACCAATTGAGCGCGCATCATCACGACCCATCCACACGCCCGTCGTCAGGCCACTTGAAAAGCCAAGAAACCAGCCATCCTTGTTGCTGGTGGTTGTTCCCGTCTTACCGGCAACTGGCCGACCGATATTCGCGGCGCGTCCAGTGCCGGTTGCAACTGCGGTTTGCATCAGATCGGTCATCGCCCCTGCGACCCACGCATCAACCAATTGGACAGAAGCTGGCGACGACGTCGTGTATAACACCTCGCCATCGATCGTCGTAACTTTGGAGATGCCATATGGCGTAACACTGCGACCCTTGGCAGCCACCGCGGCAAAGGCACGCGTCATGTCAATCACACGGGTTTCGGACGTGCCAAGCACCATCGATGGCTGCGTATTGATGGGTGTTGATATCCCGAACCTGCGTGCCATATCGGCAATGCTGCTGGTTCCCACTTCTTGCCCGAGCTGAGCTGCGACCGTATTCTTTGAATATGCAAAGGCCGTTCTCAACGAAATCGGGCCGGCATAATTGCCACCACTGTTTTTGGGTTGCCATCCGTCTATCTCAACGGGCTTGTCCTCGACCATGTCCTCAGGCCGAAAGCCAGCCTCAAGCGCGGTGAGATACACAAATAATTTCCAGGCCGAGCCAGGTTGCCTGACCGCGGTTACCGCGCGGTTGTAGTTGCTGGTGACATAATCGGTTCCCCCGACCATGGCCTTCACCGCGCCATCACGGTCAATGGCCACCAACGCGCCTTGTGCCCCCCGAGGGGCGTTTGCCGCAATCGCTGCGGTCGCTGCACGCTGCATCTTGAGATCAAGCGTCGTCCAGACATCAATCGGCTTTTCGGTTTCGTTGATCAACCCGTCAAGCTGGGGCAAAACCCAATCCGTAAAGTAACGAACGCTGTCCTGTGGCGTTTGGGCAGCCAGCTTCACCTTGGCGGGTTCGACACTGGCGGCCTGCGCTGCGGTAATCATGCCTGCATCCTGCATGACATCAATCACAACAGAGGCGCGATCCAGCGCCGCCTCTGCGTCAGCTGTCGGTGCATAATGCGAAGGGGCCTTCACAAGCCCGGCGATAATGGCGGCTTCTGCAAGGCTAAGCTTTTCAGCGCCGTGATCAAAAAATCGTCGGCTGGCCGCATCCACGCCATAGGCCCCGCCGCCGAAATATACTTTGTTCAAATATAATTCGAGGATCTGGTCCTTGGAAAATTTGGTTTCCATTGCCATCGCAAGGACGATTTCGCGCAGCTTACGGCCAAATTCCTTGTTGTTGTTCAAATATATGTTGCGTGCCAGCTGTTGCGTGATGGTTGACCCGCCTTGAGTCCACCGACCTTTTACGGCGCGCACATAAAAGGATCGGGTGATGCCAATCGGGTCAACGCCCGGATGCGCATAATATCGGCGATCTTCGACCGCGACCATCGCATCCTTCATTTCGCTCGGCAGTTCATTGATGGACAACCAGCGCCCGAAACTGGGGCCAAGCGATTGAATGATTGTGCCGTCGGCTGCACGCACACGGATCATCTGACCGTTGGGGGACGCCTTCAAATCCTCAAAACTGTCGATTTCACCGCGGGCAATGACGACAAATATCGCCAGCACCATGACGCCCAGCACCGCCGCGATAGCGCCTCCCTTGACGATACGTAGAAACCACGTTCCCATAAGGCGACGATCTTTCGAAATCTTGCGCGTGCGTGCCATGGCCGGGTGTTAATCGGTCACGGACTCCCCGACAAGCGGCTTCTTATTCAGGGTCAAATGCAAGTGCCGCACTGTTAATGCAATATCTTAAGCCCGTTGGCCCGGGGCCGTCGGGAAACACATGCCCCAAATGTCCTTCACAGACAGCGCAGCGTACCTCTGTCCGCACCATACCATGCGAGATGTCACGGTGTTCCTCGACAACTTCGCCGTCGGCAGGGGCGGTAAAGCTGGGCCAGCCAGAGCCACTGTCAAATTTGGTGTCGGACGCAAATAATGTCGTGCCACAACCCGCGCATATAAAAGCACCTTCACGCTTTTCATCGGTCAACTCGCCTGCAAAGGCACGCTCGGTCCCGGCCTCACGCAACACATGATATTGGACTGGATCCAGTTCAGCGCGCCACTCGGCATCGGATTTAACAATTTTTTCCATGGATGAAGCCCTTTCGCCAAACTGATGTGGTGTTGCCAGCGTGAAGGTTCAAGGACAATCCTTAACGTATATTTTACCACGATCCGGCTATGTTTGGCAGGCTATGACAGGACCAGGTCATAAGCTGCGCGCTGTGGGAGCGTTGGGGCTATTGCCGTTGCTGCTGGCGGCGGGTGACGGCGATTGTCTATTGTGCACGCGTGAGGGGACTCAAGTGACCGAGCCGGTCGACCGCAGCATGCCCTTGTCCATTGAAATAACGACAAAGCTGGACTTTAGCCGTGCAGCCTTGCCTGAATCAGGCAGCGGCGAAATTGACCTTGATCCCCAAAGCGGGAGCAAAAGAGTCAAGGGCGGCATGGTCGACCTAGGCGGCGCAGCGCTGGCGGGCACAGCCATCGTCAAAGGAGAGCCTGGCCGGACGGTGCGGATTGACTTGCCATCCAATGTGCCGATGACATCTTCTACCGGTGAGGTGGTTGAAATAACCGGCTTGCGGACAAGTTTGGCCGGCGCTTCGCGGCTCGATTCCAGCGGGCGACTTGAATTTTCATTCGGTGGCACATTGGTTGTGCGCGGCCATGTTTCGGGCACCTTCCGCGCCCGCATTCCGATTACCGCGCAATATCAGTGATCAGCCTCGGCGCGCGGCCGCCCGTGCAATGCGGACAAGTTCCTCTTCCAATATCGTCGTGCCAAGCCCGTCGCGCACATGCATGAGCTTTGATTCAACCTCCAGCAAATGGCCATTCAAACCGGCAAGCCGCGCCGAAGGCCAGCGAGCCAGCTGCTGCACATAATATTCGGCGTCTTTCCAGAAAACCGAACGCGTCGCTTTGACCACTGCGCCGGGATTTGCGCCATTGTCGACCTTGGCCCGCATCGCCGCAAGCATGGTGACACGGCGCTGAAATGCACGGATGATTCGAATGGCATCGACGCCCATGTCGCGCGCATCGGCTAATTCGCGGCCAGTCCCGCGCAGGTCACCGCCCATGACCTGATTTACCAGTCCGTTGATATTTTCCTCGCCGGTTTCTGCAGAAAGAGCCTCGAACACCGGCACCTCGACTGTTGCCGGACGCTGGGGTGACGAGTCATAGTATAAAGACAGCTTTTCGATCTCTGCCTGCGCCAATTTCCGGTCCTGGCCAGTGTAACGGGCAATGCGTGCAGCCAGCGGCCTATCGATCTTCAAGCCAGTCGTCGCCGCAAAAGCCATGACCGCTGCTGCAGCATCGCCTTCTTCCGGGAGATAACAGATATGAACCATTGCGCGCGGATGCCCCTCCGCCAGTTTTCGCAATTTGCTGGCCTTGGTCAGATTTCCGGCGGTCGCGATCACGGGGTTGGCGTCGCCCTCGAGCGCCAGCAAATTCTCGACCGCAGCAAGCCCTTCTTCACGCCGGAAATTGAGGCGGAGATGTCTTTTGTCACCGAACAGGGAAAGCGCAGACGCTTCATCCGCCAACAGCGCCGGGTCATTGCGGATTCGATCACTGTCGATGTCGATACGTTCTGATCCAGCCAATTGCGCCGTCATTTGTGCCGCGATATCGGTTATCGCTGACTCATCCTGACCAAAAATGAAAAACAGGCGAATGTCAGGACGTGCGCTGACTGCGTTGATAAAGCCGCGTTCTTTGGCGCTGCTCATTCGCCGCGGGCGTAAATCGACAGCCGCGTGACAATTTGATCCGCGACCTTTTGCGTCAGATTTTCCAGCGCGCTGTTTTCGCCGGCGATGGTCGCATATTCCGAACTCACCACATCGATTCCAGCATCGGAACCCGCGGTTGCGTCAAGCACCGTTTCGCCGCTGGCTACGGCAACCAGCTGGTACCGTGCACGCAAAGTGCGCCGTTCCCGCGTAACCGTATCATCAGCTCGTACGCCAAAGCCTTCGATCTGGTCGTCAAGTGTCACCACTAACCGGAACTGCGTATCCTCGTTGTTTTGGCCACCCAGCCGATCGTTCAACGCATTGCGCATCAGCCATCCATTTTTGCCTTCGATCGGCGCCACGTTAATGGTGCCCAACGTGCTGGCGACCGCACCCTTTGATCCGCCGCTATATAGCGGCTGCAAACCGCAACCCGTCAGTGCCAAAGTGAGGAGAAAAGGAGCGATGAAACGGTTCATAAGACGATGTTGACCAGCCTGTCGGGGACGACGATGATTTTCTTGATATCAGCGCCTTCCATGGCATGCTGGACTTTTTGGCTGGCAAGCGCAAGCGCCTCGATCTCGCTTTGTGGCAAGCCCTTGGCCACCGTCAGCGTATCGCGCAGCTTGCCTTTGACCTGAATAGCGATCGTGACTTCGTCTTCTTCAAGCAGGGCAGGATCAACTGCCGGCCAGGCCGCGTCTGCGATCAGCCCGTCGCCATTGTGCACCCCAAGCGCGGTCCATGCCTCTTCGGCGAGATGCGGTACCATTGGGGCGGATAGAAGGACAATATTGCGGATGGCCGAATCACGGCTGGCGGATGGTACAGCTTTCTCAATGGCGTTGGCCAGGTCATAGATTTTGGCGACGGCCTTGTTGAACGCGAGTGCCTCAATGTCGGCACCAACGCCAGCGATCACCTGATGGGTCTTGCGGTCCAGAGCCTTATCTGTGCCTTGCGCTCCGCTCACTTGCGCGGTCAGACGCCAAAGACGCTGCACAAAGCGCCAGCAGCCTTCAATTCCTGCCTCGGACCATTCCAGATCGCGTTCGGGGGGGCTGTCGGACAACATGAACCAGCGAACAGCATCGGCGCCATATTGGTCTACAATGTCATCAGGGTCGACGACATTCTTCTTGGACTTGGACATCTTCTCGATGCGGCCAGCAACTGCCGGCGCACCGCTGTCGATGATGGTCCAGATATCACCTTCGCGCCGCACCTGATCAGGGCTCAGCCACGTCCCATTTGCATCCTGATAGGTCTGGTGAGTCACCATCCCCTGCGTAAACAAGGAGGCAAACGGCTCCTTTACGTCAATCAGGCCAATATGGTTCAAGGCGCGCGTCCAGAACCGGGCATAAAGCAAATGCAATATCGCATGCTCGACGCCGCCAATATATTGATCAACGGGAAGCCATTTTTCCGCAACTGCGCGATCAAATGGCTTATCGGTTGGCTGGCTTGCAAAGCGGATGAAATACCAGCTGGAATCGACAAAGGTGTCCAGCGTATCGGTCTCGCGGCGCGCGGGTTGATTACATTTGGGGCAATCGACTTTGCTCCATGTGGGATGCCGGTCGAGCGGATTGCCAGGAATGTCGAAGCTTACATCTTCAGGCAGTGTTACGGGCAGCTGGTTGTCGGGCACCGGGACAGCGCCGCATGCCTGACAATGGATGATGGGGATTGGCGTTCCCCAATAACGTTGCCGTGAAACGCCCCAGTCACGCAGACGATACTGGGTCTGGCCTTCGCCCCAACCTTCGGCTTGCGCGCGTGCGATGACATCGGCTTTCGCCTGATCAATCGTCATGCCGTTCATCCAGTGCGAATTCACAATCATGCCAGGGCCAGTAAAGGCCACATCGCCTGCAAACGCGCTATCGGTTTCATCGCCATCTGCGACGACTCGGGTAACCGGCAAATGATATTTGCGGGCAAAATCAAGGTCGCGCTGGTCATGTGCCGGACATCCGAAAACCGCACCTGTGCCATAGTCCATCAACACAAAATTGGCGACATAGACAGGCAAATGCCAGCTGGCGTCCAGAGGATGCTCGACCGAGAGACCCGTGTTGAACCCCCGCTTTTCCGCAGTTTCAATGTCCGCAGCGGTCGTTCCGCCCTTACGGCATTCCTCAATGAAGGCCTGTAAATCAGGCGCGTTTGCGGCAAGCTTTTGCGCAACCGGATGGTCAGCGGCAATGGCGACAAAGCTGGCACCGAACATCGTGTCCGGCCGTGTTGTAAAGACGTCGATTCCGTCGCTGCCACCGGGAAAGCGGAAAGTGCATTTCAGACCCTGCGATCTGCCAATCCAGTTTTCCTGCATCAGCCGCACCTTGTCGGGCCACTGGTCAAGCGTACCCAGACCTGCAAGCAGATCCTCTGCAAAATCGGTGATTTTCAAGAACCACTGGCTCAACTTGCGCCGTTCGACCGGCGCACCGGAACGCCAGCCCTTGCCGTCTATGACCTGCTCATTGGCAAGAACGGTCATGTCAACCGGGTCCCAATTTACCGCCGATTCCTTGCGGTAGACAAGGCCAGCCGCATATAGCTTCAGAAACAGCGCCTGTTCATGGCCATAATATTCGGGTTCGCAGGTTGCGAGTTCGCGCGTCCAGTCAATCGCAAAGCCAAGTCGCTTTAACTGTGCTTTCATGTTGGCAACATTGTCACGCGTCCAGCCGCCCGGATGGACATTTTTTTCCATCGCGGCGTTTTCTGCGGGCATTCCAAAGGCGTCCCACCCCATGGGATGAAGCACCTCATGCCCAGTCATCCGCTTATACCGCGCCAGCACGTCGCCCATTGTGTAGTTGCGGACATGGCCAATGTGGATGCGACCCGAGGGATAAGGGAACATTTCCAGCACATAAGCGCGCGGTTTGGATGAATGGTCATCCGCGACAAAGCTGCTGCGCTCTTCCCAAATCTTTTGCCACCGCGCGTCGGCGACGTGCGGGTTGAAACGCTCTACATTGGACATCAAAATTACCCGGAGATGGACGACCGACGAAGGTCACGTGCCTTGGTGAGAATGACCGCTTCCAGCTTTTGCACCGTCGCGGCACGCAACGGCGCTGCGACCCACTGGCCATTTTGCGACACTTCGCGGCTGCCTGCAACGCGCAACGCATCGGCGCGCAAGTCCTGATCGAGGATCGAGACGGTAAGTTTTACGCGCTCGCCAGGGCTTTGCGGATTCACATACCAGTCGGTCACGATGACGCCGCCGGCCGAGTCCGTTTGCACCAATGGCATGAACGACAATGCGTCAAGCGAAGCGCGCCACAAATAGCTGTTCACACCAATTGTCGTAACCTGGCTTGCTGCCAAATCCGCCTTCGGGCGTTCCCTGCCGCCACAGCCGGACAGCAGTCCCAAGCTTAACAGGCTGCCGGTCGCAATGATAAGTGCCAGGCGAGTGGTGCGCATAAAATGTCCTTGAACAATGAAATATCGGGAACCTCTATAGCGGCTTGGTGTCGGGGGCAAGCTTTCTGGCTGCTGAATGGCAGGCAATTATTGCTCAATAAGTGCGTAACCGGCACGCCGATTGTGGACATCATGCAACATCTCGGCATAAATCGCGTTATTGGGTTCAATATTGTGTCACGCCTCTTTGAATCCTCAAAATGCGGCCTATAACGAAAAACAACAAAAGGACTCGGCAAACACGCCATGAATGATAATGGGGCTCAGCGGCGCAAACGCGCAACTCTTGCGGCAGCATTGCTCGCAACGGCTTCGCTTGCCATTTCGCCGTTAGTGGTTCCCGCTTTTGCTGCAAAGGTATCGGTTGAAGAGAGCAAGGCTGGCCCCGGCTGGATCGGCATGTTCACGCCGGCAGGCGGCGACCGACTTCTTGCCCAAAAATTTGCCGCTACGCAGGTTGCACCAAATGGGCGCTTTCCCTTTACGCCAGCAGGCGCTGTCGAAGGGCATAGCCGCACGATCACCGTGGCTGCGCGTGCCAATTCTCGCTTGACGGCTGGTGCCGTTTCGATTCGCAATGTGATTGCACCGAGTGAAGTCGGTGCTGGCAAGGGCCTTCGTATTGCGGCTGTCGATTATCGCCTGACCGCTTCCAAAGGCTGGCAGGACTTCGCCTTGCCAAAGGTGCAACAGCGCGTCGCGCGTGCGCCGATGAGCGAGCTTGGCAAGGGCGGTTTCCGGCTTGATGAATCTGTCCAGAAACCGAGCAAGTTCAACACCAATATAAAACTGGACCAAAGCAAGGAAATGGCACCTCCGGCTCGCGGCAGCGCCGCTTCGGGTGATTACAAGCTTGATGTTGGCGGAAGCTTTTCGATCAGCCGCAAGATCGATGTCACCGCTGGCGTACGTTACGCGAGCGAAAATGACCGCGTCATTCCCTTGGCAGACAACCGCAAGGACAGCGAAGCTGTCTATGTGGGCACCAAAATCCGCTTCTAAGCGGTTCGTTTCCTGAAAGCGTCAATTGCGGCCCAGCCGTGTACCATCTGGGGCGATAGCATCATCGCATTTCTGCGGTTCATGCCCCCCAGGGCAATAATCACTGGCTGTCCTGCCACTTTCGCCAATCGGTTAAATGCCAGCGGACCTAGAGGACGTGCGCCATCATGGCTTTTGGTGGCGAACAGGGGCGATAAGAGCAACAGGTCGGGCAGGAAGGGCCGAATCCGGGCAAGTTCGCGGACATCGTGCACTGCGGCACTGTGTAACTGGCGGCCATTGCCCCGGCTCCTCTGGTGGAAACCATCGGCGTGCCAGCGCATTGCCGTGCGTGCATCACTGGCCAGCAGCAAGATATGGCCACGCCGTCTGCATATGCGCTGCACTTGGCAAAACAGTCTGCGACGTTGCTGAGTAGCCAAATGATAATGGCGGAATATCACCCCTGACCGCGCAGGGAGTCGCTGAATGGCTGGCAACAAATCATCGCCAAACCGCGCGTCGGTCATCAGCCAGATTTTCGGCAGGGGGTGGCTTCGCGGCATGCTTCTGCCTATAGCGGCGCACTATGCAGGAAGCGACACCAGAAACATCCGCCGACCGTCTGACGGCCATTCGTACACGCATGGCAGCTGCCGCTCGTCTGGCTGGGCGCCCGGCGGAGGATATTGCGCTCATTGCAGTGTCGAAAACCCGGTCGGCAGAAGAGATCGCGCCGCTGATTGTTCAGGGCCAAATGCTGTTTGGCGAAAACCGGGTTCAAGAAGCCGCTAGCAAATGGCCAGCATTAAAGGCGTTGCACCCGGGCGTGCAGCTGCATCTCATTGGCCAGTTGCAGTCGAACAAAGCCGAAGAGGCCGTGGCATTGTTCGACATGATCCATTCGGTTGACAGGCTCTCGCTTGTCACTGCGCTTGGCAAGGCGATGGAAAAGCAGCAGCGTCAAATTCCCTGCTTCATTCAGGTGAATATCGGCGCGGAGGAGCAGAAAGGCGGTTGTTCGGTTGCGGACTTGCCCGCCCTGCTTCAGGCGGCCGAAGAATATGCAATTCCCTTGGCCGGGCTCATGTGCATCCCGCCTGCACATGTCGAGGCCGCACCTTTCTTTGCATTGTTGGCGGAATTGGCCGCGCGGCATCAACTGCCGCAGATCAGCATGGGCATGTCTGATGACTTTGAAACAGCGATCATGCTGGGTGCTACCCACGTGCGCGTTGGTACCGCCTTATTTGGCGAACGCGCCAGCACCGTTTAGGGCAAATCGCGCAAATCCCGCGTTGGTCGCGACCAAGGCTTCAACCTTTTCGCCCTCAGCCAGATCACATGCCTGAAGGATGGCGATATCCTGCACATCAAGACCGCCGGTCAGCGTGCCAAATGCAGGCATGATCATTTTGCGCGCGCTTTTGACAAAACAACGGCGAGCGACCATGCGCCCACGCAGCACTTGCCGGAACTTGGGGTGAAAATGGCCCGAAATCTCGGGATTGGGATCACCGCGTTTGGCCTCGTGGCGAAGCGTGATGCCTGCCATGCTTAGCTCGTCAAACGCCCTTCCGCCCCAGATGCCAGACACCGCGCGATCGTGATTTCCTGTGATCCAGATCCATTCGGTGGCGCAGGCCAGATCCACCAATAAGGCCGCCGCCGATTCTGCCAGGCGCTGTTCGCCACCATCGTCGTGAAAATTGTCGCCAAGTGATATGATTTTGGCAGGCCGGTATTTCGCGCACAGTGCAGCAATGTCCTCAAGCGTGGAGACACTGTCATAAGGCGGGAGCATTTGCCCGTTCAGCGCATATGCGCTGGCCTTTTCCAGATGGAGGTCGGATACCAGAAGCGCATCTTGCTCGTGCCAGTACAGCGCCGCCTCGCCAGCCACTTCAAAACTCTCTCCGCCAAAATTGAAACTATGCGCCATGGCTTTCGCCTATGCGGAGTGTCCTTGGCACGCAAGCATATGTGCGAAGTTCGCTAAAAAGCGCTGGCCATATGCGCCACCGGCTCCCGCGATACGCCTTTTGGCAGATCAAAACCAACGCGGCGATTGCCGAAATCGATAAGCACCCTGTCAAAGAGCTTCAGCGCATCCATACCAAGCAAGATGGCTGGCCGGTCCTGTAAGTCTAATGCCGTAAAGGCGTAATTGTCCGCAAATGTCATAGGCATGTCCCGGATGGTCAGTCCGCCGACATCTATCTCGCGAATCTGGGTAAAATCACCCGTCAATATGGTGCCGGTAACGCTCTTCAGCCTCACCGGAATGAAGTCAAAATTGCGATCGCGGCGACGCAATTTATTGCGAAGCGCGACATTGCCCATGCTGCTTTGCGCACCTGTATCCAGGATGATGTCGACCTTCATGCCATCGATCTTGGCGCTCGACAGGATCATCCGGCCAGCCTTCCGTTTGGCCTGCACCACGATCATGCCATTCTCGAGCTTGGTCTTGCCGCGCGACCTGCGCGACGGCAGGACGTCCATGGTCTGGTGCTCGAAATCCAGATGCACGCGGTTGTCTTCAAGGCTGTCGATACCCAACAGGCCATAAGCACCCAGATTGGCACGCTCGAGGCCAGGGGCTTCGACCCCCTGAAGATTTACCGAAGCAGTAGAGATGGAGTCGATAAAGAAGCTGTTGACCTCATAGCGCCCAGAAATTGTCGCCAACGTCAGCATTGGGCCAGCTTCCAAAGCCAGCTTGCGCGCAAGGTCGTTGGCGATGACCGTGCGTTCGGCGCCCGTGTCGACGATGAAGGGCACTGCCTCATTTCCATTGATGCGAACCTGGACAGTCATGCGGTCGCTGCGATCAATGCCGAACTCTTCGGTTATCACCACCGCATCGGCATTTGTGACGGCGCTGGTGTCGGGAACATCTTGGGCCATGGCCGACACGCCATATATAAGGCCAATGAATCCAAGCGCAGCGCGTCGCATGCCAATTCTCCTATAATGCATTGATACGCCTGTTTCTGATGTGCGACAAGGCATTGCCGGTCGACACGATTTGGCGTTTCGTCGAAGCCCGAACAAAGGCAATTGTTGCGATGCCCGCTTTGCGTTAGCTTCACCGTCAACTGCCGGAGAAGGGGATAATGATGAAAAAACTGATTTTAATTGCGGCCTTGGCGCTGCCTATGACGCCACTATTTGCCGATGCGCCCAAGCCTGATGCGCTGGTTGCCGACGGATTGCCGTCAATTCCCGATGAGCTTCCCGCGCAGACCCGGCCCTATATGGAGTTTCGCACGGCAGGTTTTGCCGGTTGGAATCCTCTGGACAAATCTATGCTGGTGGCCACGCGTTTTGGCAATACCACGCAATTGCATCGCGTTGCTGGCCCAATGATGGCGCGCAAGCAAATCAGTTTCGAGGCTGAACCCGTCAGCAATGGCAGTTGGGCGCCCAAAAAGGCCGACATCCTGATTGTCCAGAAAGATGTCGGCGGCGGCGAGTTTTTTCAATTATATACGTTGAAGGACGGCAAGCTTGACCTGTTGACGGACGGCAAGAGCCGCAACGGTTTCAACGCCTGGAGCAAGGATGGCGAATTGATCGCCTACAGCTCGACGCGACGCAACGGCACCGACAACGATCTGTACATCATGAATCCGCGTGATCCATCGACCAACAAAATGGTGGCTCAGGTTCAGGGCGGTGGCTGGGCCATATCCGATTTCACGCCCGACAAGACAAAAGCGATTGCCGCGCAATATCTATCGGTCACCAATGTCGACATGTCGTTGCTTGATCTGGCGACTGGCCAGATGACGGCCATCGGTGACCATCAAAAAGACATTGCGTATGGCGGCGCAGAGTTCGCACCAGATGGCACCTTGTGGGTCACATCGGACGAGAGCTCCGATTTCCAAAGGCTCGGCACGCTCGACATCAAAACGGGTGTGTTCACCCCCCGCGGTCCTGCAGAAAAATGGGATGTGGATGCTTTCGACATCTCACCCGACGGAAGCTTTATTGTGTATGCCACAAACGAAGCCGGGATGAGCAAGGTCAAGATATTGGACACCAAGACCGGCAAGGCACGTGCGGTTGACGATTTGCCCGCGGGTATTGTTGGCGGTCTGGATATTTCGGACTGGGGAGAGATCGGCATTACCTTCACCTCGGCACGCAGCGCGGCCGACGCCTACAGCATCAATCCCAAAAGCCTGAAGGTCACGCGCTGGACCGAAAGTGAAACGGGCGGTCTTGATGTCTCGAAGAATGTCGAGCCTGAGCTTGTTACGGTCAAAAGCTTCGATGGTCTTGCGGTTTCCGGCTTCCTCTATCGTCCCGACCCCGCCAAATTCCCGGGCAAGCGGCCAATGATCATGAACGTCCATGGCGGCCCTGAGGGGCAGTCGCGTCCAGGCTTCCAGGGCCGCAACAACTATATGCTCAATGAATTGGGTGTGGCCATTTTCTACCCGAATGTGCGTGGATCGACCGGCTATGGCAAGAATTTCGTCGGACTGGACAATGGCCCGTTCAAGCGCGAAGATTCGGTCAAGGACATGGGCGTATTCCTGAGCGCATTGGGCAAGGATCCATCGCTGGATGCTGCGCGCTTTGGCCTCGTCGGCGGATCTTATGGCGGCTATATGTGCTATGCCGCGGCTGTGCAGTTCAAGGACAAGCTGCGCGCCACCAACTGCATCGTGGCCATTTCCAACTTTGTTACCTTCCTGGAAAACACGCAAAGTTACCGCCGCGATCTGCGCCGCGTCGAATATGGCGACGAACGTGATCCCGCACAGCGTGCGAAGCTGGTAGAAATATCACCGCTGACGCGCGTGTCGGAAATCAGCAAACCGATGTTTGTGGTCACCGGCGGCAATGACCCGCGCGTTCCACCTTCTGAAGCTGACCAGATCGTCAAGGCCATCCGCGACAAGGGCGGCGTTGCCTGGCATTTGCTGGGCAAGAATGAAGGCCACGGTTTCGCCAAGAAGGAAAATGTCGATTATCAATTCTGGGCCAGCCTGATGTTCTGGAAACAGAATCTGCTGAACTGACGACAGACGCCCTCTCCATCGCCGGTCGATGGGGAGGGTTTCATCATGGCGTCATCGCGACCCCGGCGAGGCTTTCGGCCTCCATCAGCAGTGCGTCGTCCACTGATCCTTGCGCCACGCTCTCGCGGCCGATCATGACCAGCAACGGAACCGCGAGCGGACTGACTCGGTCGAGCTCGACATGCAGCATCGTATCGGCGGCGCGATCGAGCAGGTCGCCAAGCCGGCCAACGTCCGTCAGCCGCGTGCGCGCGTCGGCCCAGGCCGCCTCAAGCAGCAAGTGGTCGGGTTCATACTTGCGCAGCACATCGTAAATCAGATCAGTTGAAAATGTCACCTGCTTGCCGGTCTTGCGTTTCCCGGGATGCTGCCGCTCGACAAGGCCACTGATCACCGCCACTTCACGGAATGCGCGCTTGAGCAGATAGCTCGATTCCACCCAATCGACAAATTCATCCGCCAATATGTCGGCGGAAAACAAGGGGCCTGGGTTGTTAATGGGCTTAAGACTCCAGACACCCAGCGCATAGTCGCTGGCGACAAAACCCATGGGCATGAGGCCGCGGCTTTCCATCCGACGCGTAATCAGCATGCCAAGCGACTGATGCGCGTTCCAGCCTTCAAACGGATAGGTGATCATATAATGCCGTTTGTCGTGCGGGAAGGTTTCAACAAGCAACTGCCCGGCCTTTGGCATCTGGCTGCGATAGGCTTGCATCTCCAGCCATTCCCGCACCTCGTCGGGAAAGCGTGCCCAGCCCGGCCTGTCGGTCAGCATGTGCCGGACACGGTCAGCCAGATGCGTGGTGAGCGGCAAGCGCGCGCCCATATAGCTTGGGATATTTGCTGCGGGCTTTGTGGCGGCGCGGACGATGAGGTCGAGATCTTTGATCGATTCCACCTCAAGCGCCATTCCGGCGAAGGTAAAGGTGTTGCCCGGGCTCAGCGTCGATGCGAAGGATTCCTCGACCTTGCCCAATTTGCGGCCATTGCGGAATCGGATTTCCAACATCGGGGAATCCACGATGATACCGGCATTGAACCGGTGCTGTGCAGCGAATTGCGGGTGCGACAGACGCCAACGGCCATCGGGATCCTTGACCAGTTTCTGGAACCGGTCATAGGCCTTGAGCGCATATCCGCCGGTCGCCACAAAGGCGATGACTCGCGCAAAGGTTGCGGCGTCCAGTGCGGAATAAGGTAATGCGGACTGCACCTCGGCGAGCAGCTCCGCCTCGTGAAAGGGGCCAGCACAGGCAATTCCCATGACATGTTGCGC
>JANMJX010000151.1:0-22066 GCA_031371575.1 Sphingomonadales bacterium | reverse complement strand
CGATGTTCCAAAAATTGTGGACATGTACATGTCAGGCAAGATCGAGATTGACCCGATGATCACGCATGTCATGGGTCTGGAAGAGATCAACAAGGCGTTTGATTTGATGCATGCGGGGGAAAGCATCCGCAGCGTTGTGGTTTTCTGAATGGTGTCCATGGCGGATATCTTGGCCAAGCATAAAGACAAAGAAGGTCCACTCTTGCCAATTCTGCACGATGTGCAAAAACAGTTCGGCCATGTCAGTGAAGAAGCCATATGCGAAATTGCAAATGTATTAAACCTGACGCGCGCGGAAGTGTACGGCGTTGTCAGCTTTTATCATGATTTCCGCAAAGAAGCTGAAGCTAGACCCGTTCTGAAATTATGCCGGGCCGAAGCCTGTAAAGCGCGTGGTGTGGAGGCACTGGTTCCGCTGGCCGAAAGCCAGAACCGTATAAAAATAGAGGCTGTTTACTGCCTTGGATTATGTTCGGTTGGTCCGTCTGCAATGGTCGGCGACAAGGTCTATGCACGTTTGGACAGTGCGCGGTTCAAATCATTATTGGAAGCCATGTGACCGTCCGGATATCCGACGATGCGGTCGCGATCGCTTGCGGCGCTGACGATGTAGCGGCTGCTTTCATTGCGGCGGGCGTTGCAGTCGAGCGCGTTTCTAGCTGGGGGATGCAATGGCTCGAGCCATTGGTCGATATTGATGGTATCGGCTTTGGGCCGGTGTCTGTCGATCAGGTTCCGGCGATTATCAACGGGACTGCTCCATCCGTGGGTCGAATCCAGGAACATCCCTTTATCGCCAATCAGACGCGGCTGACTTTTGCGCGCGCAGGCAAAACCCGCCCGCTCTCGCTAGACGATTATTACGCATCGCAAGGTTGGCTTGGGCTTGCAAAGGCACATGAAATGGGTGCCGAAGCAACCATTGCCACGGTCATGACATCAGGGCTTCGTGGCCGTGGGGGCGCTGGCTTTCCTGCGGGGATAAAGTGGCAGACGGTCGCGCGGGCCGACGGTGATCCGAAATATATTGTCTGTAATGCAGACGAAGGCGACAGTGCGACTTTTGCTGACCGTATGGTTATGGAGGGTGATCCCTTCATGCTGATTGAGGGTATGGCGATTGCCGGTTTCGCGGTTGGGGCCCGCAAAGGCTATGTGTATATCCGGTCCGAATATCCACATGCGATCGATAAGATGGAAGCCGCCATCAAACTATCATCCCATTTGATTGCACCCTTTGTTATCGAAGTCCGCGTAGGCGCTGGTGCCTATGTCTGCGGCGAGGAAACATCGCTGCTGAATAGCCTCGAGGGCAAACGTGGTGAGGTACGGGCCAAGCCACCACTGCCCGCGCTTGAAGGCCTGTTTGGCAAACCCACGATAGTAAATAATGTGCTGACGCTCGCGGCTGTACCATGGATATTAACGCATGGCGGTGAAGCCTATGCCGCATTTGGAGCAGGCCGATCCAAAGGCACAATGCCCATCCAGATCGCTGGGAATGTAAAGCATGGCGGCCTTTTTGAAGTTGCGTTTGGCATCACGCTTGGCGAATTGGTCAATGACGTAGGCGGGGGCACGGCGAGTGGCCGTCCCGTCCGCTGTGTGCAAGTTGGCGGGCCGCTGGGCGCCTACATCCCCCCGGCACAGTTTCATCTTCCGCTTGATTACGAAGCTTTTGCGGCCGCCGATGCGCTGGTTGGCCATGCTGGCATCACTGTTTTCGACGACACCGTCGACATGGCGCAAATGGCGCGATTTGCGATGGAATTTTGCGCCATTGAAAGCTGCGGAAAATGTACGCCTTGCCGATTGGGAAGCACGCGAGGCATGGAAACGATTGACCAGATTATTGCAGGCAAAAATGTCGAGGAAAATCTCGCGCTCATTGCCGACCTGTCGGAAACTATGAAGTTCGGTTCGCTCTGCGCCTTGGGTGGCTTCACGCCTTACCCAGTGATGAGCGCCATCAAGCATTTCCCCGAGGATTTCCGGTGAAAAGGCTCGGCGCGATCATTGCCGGTGGCAAGGCGACGCGCTTTGGCAGCGACAAGGCCGCTGCACTGCTAAACGGTCGCCCGCTCATTGAACATGTCGCCGATGGAATGCGCAAACAGGTCGACGCATTGATTGTCTGTGGGCGCGAATGGCCTGGAATGGATTATGCAGAGGACCACCCGTTCCGCGATATGGGTCCGTTGGGCGGACTGAACGCCGCGCTTCAATATGCGCGGCAAAAGGGGTTTGACGAGGTTATGACCGCTGGTTGTGACGTCGTCCCCGTGGCGAAATTTCCGCGCCATTTGTATGGTGGACGTGCCGTCTACATTGACGGGCATTATCTATTCGGCTTGTGGCCAGTTGCGCTAGCACCCGTCCTTGAAAAGCATCTGCGCAGTCAAGATTATCGCTCGATGCGAAGCTGGATCGCGGCGACTGGCGCGCAGGCGATCAAATCCAACGATATTTTTCACAACCTGAACACGCCTTCGGACCTTGCGCAATATTCTGCGCAACAGTCCGCTATTGGTATAAGGTAGATAGATGACGTATCAGCCGCAGAAAGATTTCGGAACGCCGGAAAGTCGCTCGGACGACTCGGTTTCGTTGACGATTGACGGCCGCAATGTCACCGTGCCTGTCGGAACAAGCGTCATGCGTGCGGCGGCAGAACAAGGCACCTCGATTCCCAAATTATGCGCAACGGACAGCGTAAAAAGTTACGGTTCGTGCCGCTTGTGCCTTGTCGAAATCGATGGCCGCAGGGGCACGCCAGCAAGTTGTACGACGCCTGTTGAACCGGGTATGGTCGTTCGCACACAGACCCCGCAACTGGCGAAATTGCGCAAAGGCGTGATGGAGCTGTATATCTCTGACCATCCGCTCGATTGTCTGACCTGCGCTGCCAATGGTGATTGCGAGTTGCAGGATCAGGCAGGGGCAGTTGGCCTTCGTGATGTACGTTATGATGTGAAGGCGACGCATCTGGGGCAGGAAAAAGATCACTCCAACCCCTATTTCGATTTCGATCCCAGCAAGTGCATTGCCTGCTCACGGTGCATCCGCGCCTGTGACGAAGTGCAAGGCACACTTGCGCTTACTATGGAAGGCAGAGGGTGGGATTCCAAAATATCTGCTGGCCTTGCCAGCGACGATTTTATGGGTTCGGAATGCGTTTCGTGCGGTGCCTGTGTGCAAGCCTGTCCCACAGCGACATTGGTCGAGAAAAAAGTGGTCGAGGTCGGCACACCAGAACGCAGCGTCGTGACGACCTGTGCTTATTGCGGGGTTGGTTGCACCTTCCGTGCCGAAATGCGCGGCGAACAATTGGTGCGGATGGTTCCGTACAAAGACGGTAAGGCCAATCGTGGTCATAGTTGCGTGAAGGGCCGCTTCGCCTGGGGATATGCCCAGCATCAGGAACGCATCCTGAAGCCCATGATCCGTCAATCGATCAGCGACCCATGGCGCGAGGTCGAATGGGAAGAGGCCTTTGCCTACACCGCGTCCGAACTGAACCGGATTAGGGAGAAATATGGCCGCAATGCCCTTGGCGGCATAACCTCAAGCCGATGCACCAATGAAGAAACTTTCCTTGTGCAAAAGCTCGTGCGTGCAGGTTTTGGCAACAACAATGTCGATACCTGCGCGCGTGTGTGCCATTCGCCGACGGGATATGGCCTGAAAACGACCTTTGGCACAAGCGCGGGAACGCAGGATTTTGACAGCGTCGAAGACAGCGATGTCATCCTGATCATTGGCGCTAACCCCACCGATGGCCACCCCGTTTTTGCAAGCCGGATGAAGCGCCGTTTGCGTGGACAAGACGGGCGTCCCGGCGCCAAGCTTATCGTCATCGACCCACGCCGGACCGATATTGTGCGTTCACCGCATATTGAGGCGGAGCATCACCTTCCGCTCCGCCCAGGCACCAATGTTGCAGTGCTGACCGCGATGGCGCATGTGATCGTGACCGAAGGCCTATCCGATGAGGCATTTGTTCGCGAGCGATGCGATTGGGATGAATTCAGCCATTGGGCCGAGTTCGTTTCGCAAGCCCGCAACAGCCCCGAAAATCTGCAACCAGTAACGTTGGTCGATGCCGAGGAATTGCGTGCAGCAGCGCGGCTTTATGCCACGGGCGGCAATGGGGCGATCTATTACGGCCTTGGCGTTACGGAACATAGCCAAGGCAGCTCAACGGTGATGGCAATCGCCAATTTAGCGATGGCAACGGGCAATATTGGTCGTCGGGGAGTCGGCGTCAATCCGCTTCGTGGCCAGAACAACGTCCAAGGCGCATGCGACATGGGCAGCTTCCCGCATGAACTTGCCGGATATCGTCACATAAGCGACAATGATGCACGGTCATTGTTTGAAAATGATTGGGGCGTAAAGCTCGATCCAGAACCCGGCCTGCGCATTCCCAACATGTTGGACGCCGCCGTCGATGGCGTATTCAAGGCGCTTTATTGCCAAGGCGAGGACATTCTCCAGTCAGATCCGAACACCGCCCATGTGTCCGCAGGGCTGGCGGCGATGGAATGTGTAATTGTCCACGATCTTTTCCTTAACGAAACCGCAAACTACGCGCATATCTTCCTGCCCGGATCGACATTCCTTGAAAAGAACGGCACCTTCACCAACGCCGAACGCCGCATTCAACCAGTGCGCAAGGTGATGACGCCAATGAACGGGTTGGAGGATTGGGAGGTCACGCAGCGGTTGGCGCAAGCGATGGGGCTGAATTGGAACTATAGTCACTCGTCCGAAATCATGGACGAGATTGCCCGGCTGACACCGACCTTTGCAGGGGTATCCTTTGCCCGGCTGGACGAGGTCGGATCATTACAATGGCCAGTGACCGCAGACGCGCCCGACGGATCGCCAATCATGCATGTCGATGGCTTCGTGCGTGGCAAGGGCAAATTTGTTGTCACCGATTATGTGCCCACAGATGAAAAGACCGGCCCGCGCTTTCCATTGCTGCTGACGACCGGGCGGATATTGTCACAGTATAATGTCGGCGCGCAAACACGGCGCACAGAAAATGTCGCTTGGCATCCTGAGGATTTGCTGGAAATCCACTCGGTTGATGCCGAGGATCGCGGGGTGAAATCGGGCGACTGGGTCAAACTGGCCAGCCGCGCGGGCGAAACCACGTTACGCGCCACCGTGACGGACCGCGTTGCCCCTGGCGTTGTCTACACCACCTTCCACCATGCGGTGACGCAGGCCAATGTTGTCACCACCGACTTCAGCGACTGGGCGACCAATTGCCCCGAGTATAAGGTTACAGCCGTGCAGATTAGCGCGTCTAACGGACCAACCGAGTGGCAGGAAGAATATGAGGCTTTGTCGGCACGCTCGCGCCGGGTGGAAACCGATATTCCTGCCGAATGAACAGCACTGAGCGCCTCGTCCATATGGCCAACCAGATCGCTACAAATCTGGCGACTGACGACGCACCTGTTGCTGCGGTCGCCGAACATATTCAGTTATTTTGGGATCCGCGCATGAAAAAGATGATTGTTGCGCATGGGACCGATGGCCTGTCCCCAGTTGCTGCTGCTGCTATTAGCTTGTTAGCCGACGCGCAAAATGGCGGCTGAGGAGGGCGCAAAGCCTGTCCGCTTTTCGGTGCTTAAACCTGATCATCGTTCGACCGAAATAGTGGAACGGGCCATCATATCAGAGGCACCCATCGCCATTGAATTTAATGGCATTGGTTATGCCGTAATGATGGCAACGCCGATTGATCTTGAGGACTATGCCGCCGGTTTCAGCCTGTCGGAGGGTTTGATTACACACGCTAGTGAAATTCTGGCTATTGATACGCATCAGGCCGAACTGGGATGTATATTACGCATTCAGCTCCCACAAAAAAACGCGGAAAAAGTCTTCGCCCGCGCCCGTCAGCGCGTTTCCGAAAGCAGTTGCGGCCTATGTGGCATGGACAATCTGGAGGAAGTCATGCGCCCATTGCCGCGCGTAACCACACAGATCAATGTGGGCGAAGCGGTGATTTTTTCGGCGCTATCCAGTTTGCGGTCGCACCAGACGTTAAATGCGCAAACCGGTTCCGCGCATGCGGCCGCGTTCTGCGCGCCCAACGGTGCGATCCTCCTGACGCGCGAGGATGTTGGCCGACACAATGCGCTTGATAAGTTAATTGGCGCACTCGCCCGCGCGGAGATCGACATCTCAGGTGGCTTCATCATTCTGACCGCACGCTGTAGTCTCGAGCTAGTTCAAAAGACTATCCTTGCTAATTGCCCGATGCTCGTGACGATATCGGCGGCGACCGATCTGGCGATCAATATAGCCGAACAATCGGGCCTGCGCTTGATCAGCCTTGCGCGTGCGGACTCGGCTCTTGCCGCAATGCCCCAAAACGGCTGATCAACCAGCTTCGGAACATCGAAATGGCTGGGTCAGCCAGATCATCCGCATGAAGTTTGAGATAATAGCCATAGCCGTCTTCAATCACCGCATCATAGGGCATCACGAGCCGCCCATCAGCGATTTCTTGAGCGAACATATCAACATCACCCAAAAACACTCCATTCCCCGCCATGGCATATTGCGCAGCCGCGATGGTGGTATCAAACGCCAGCCCGCCATGCGTTGCGGTGGCGAGGCCGCTTTGCCGAAGATACGCGGTCCACAAAAGGTCTCGTGGCTCACCGTCCAGTTTAAGATGAAGCAATTCCTGACTTTCAAGGAATGCTTCAAGCGACTTGCCCTGACTGGCAATGGCAGTTGCCGGTGCGCAAAGTGGCGCAACGCGCACCATCCATAGCAGGTCAGTAATCCGGTCATCCACATTGGGCCGGTCATAGGCAATCGCCATGTCGAAATCTGTTGATGGCAATCCCGTGACATGCGCGCTTGAAACATCAAGGCGGATGTCGGGATGTTCGGCACGAAAATCACGCAGCATCGGCAGGAACAATTGTTGAAGCAGCGACGGCGGCACGTGCAGTCGCAGTGAACGGCCAGTCACTTCATCATCGCGGATAGCGTTCATCGTTTGCTCTAGCCGGTCGAGGCATTTGCTCACCACCGGCAACAATTCTTCGCCTGCCGCGGTGAGCGAAAGCCGTGACGCGTCGCGGACGAAAAGTTGCTTGCCAAGCAGTTCCTCTAACCCGCCAACATGGCGGCTCATCGCGCTTTGCGAAACCGACAGTGCTGACGCACCGCCCGTGAAGCTTAAATTCTGTCCTACCGCTTCAAACGCCCGCAAGGCATTCAACGGCAACCAGCGACGGTTAATTGTGCTACGGTTGGATATGGGTTCGGCCTTTCGACTGCGGGCAATTCTTCACTGACATCATAGCCCGACATTTTGACATAGGGCTATGCGAAAATGCGATTTTATTCGATCTGATATCTGGCCCATTCCCGTTTTGGAGAGATTTGCATAAAGGCCCAGCTATGGATTTGAAGCGGATAGACGCGCTTTTAAAACAGCGTCGTGAAGGGCATACATTGCCTCAGGCTTTGTACACAGAGACTGACAGCTTTGATTTTGATATGGCGGCGATTTATGGCCAAAGCTGGTTGATGGCCGGCATGGAATGCGAATTGCCAAAAGCAGGCAGCTATGTTTCCATGATGGTGGGCAAATGGCCAGTTGTCATCACGCGGGATAAAGAAGGCACGATCCGTGCTTTTCACAACAGTTGCCGCCATCGTGGCTCAATGATTTGCGCGCCGGGTACCGGCACAACACCAAAGCTGGTCTGCCCCTATCATCGTTGGACCTATGATCTTGATGGGTCTTTGTTCGCGGCTGGCCGAATGGACAGCAATTTCGATAAAAGCGAGCATGGCCTAAAGCCTGTAGCAATTGAATGTATTGCAGGCACGATATTCATCTGTTTATCCGATACGCCGCCTCCAATCGAGGACTTTAGGTTAAAGCTTACCGAATATTCCGCGCCGCATAACCTGAAGAATGCAAAGCTGGCTTATGAGAGCGTTCTAGTAGAAAACGCCAATTGGAAACTGGTCATGGAAAATGGCCGGGAATGCTATCATTGCAGCACTGGCCATCCCGAGTTGGCGAAAACATTTCCGGTCGGCATGTCGAAGCATTTTGACAGCGGTCACGATGCCCGCGTTATCGCTTTCGAAGCCAAGATGGATGCGCTTGGCCTGCCGCAAACCGCAGTTGAGGGTCATTATTGGCAAATTGCCCGCTTTGCGTTGAATGAAGGTTGCGTTTCGATTTCTGGTGATGGTCAGCATCTATCCAAAAAGCTGATGTGTGAAGCCAATGGCGGCGATATCGGCTCAATGCGCTGGGCAGTTGACCCGCACTGCTTTGCCCATTGCACAGCGGACCATGTTTTCATGTTCAGCGCCATGCCCGTCGGCCCATCTGAAACGCATGTAACCGGCAAATGGTATGTGCATAAGGATGCGGTTGAAGGCGTCGATTACGATGTCGATAAACTTATCGCATTGTGGACGACGACCAATCTAGAGGACAAGGCGCTGGCCGAAAACAATCAAGTCGGCGTTCACAGTCTTGGCTACACACCCGGCCCATATTCGCAAGAGGCGGAAATGCTCGCACAGCGTTTTACTGACTATTATTGCGACAAAGCGCGCGCGTATATTGAAACCCATGGCAAAGGATAAAAACAAGGGGTTGCGCCCCGAAACGCTGGCGGTCGCTTATGGCTACGACCCTGAACTCGGCATGGGATCAGTCAAACCCCCAATTTTCATGACGTCGACGTTCGTCTATCCCACAGCGCAGCATGCGAAAAACGTACATGAGGCCTATTTTGACGGCACTGGACCATTGGTCGGCGAAACCAACCACATTTATTCGCGGCTTGGCCATCCCGGATTGGACTTTCTGGAAAAGCGCCTCGCCGCCATTGACGGCGCAGAAGAAGCGGTCGCCTATTCAAGTGGTATGGCTGCACAATCAAGCATCGCGCTTGCGTATGTCCGCCCCGGCGATAGCGTTATTCACGGCCGTCCGATCTATGGCGGTGTCGATATGCTCTACAATAATATCATGCCGCAATTCGGATCGCATGCCGCTGCATATCTGGACGGTACTGACGAAGCCGAAGTGCGCGCCGCAGCGCAAGCGGCCATGTCCAAAGGCCCGCTCAAACTTATAATAGCAGAAACACCAGCGAATCCGACCGCAGCACTGGTTGACCTTGACCTGATGGTGCGGATTGCTGACGAGATTGGTGAAAAGCAAGGGCATCGCCCGCTTGTCGTGGTAGACAATACTTTGCTTGGCCCGTTTGCGCAGCGTCCAATTGAACATAAAGTCGACCTGTGCATGACCTCGCTCACTAAGTATTGCGGCGGACATAGTGACTTGCTCGCGGGCGGGATTACTGGTCGCAAAGAGTTGATCGAACATTTGCGGATGCAGCGCACAACGTGGGGCAACCACCTTGATCCTTATACCGCTTGGCTGGTTCTGCGTTCGTTGGAATCGGTTGCAGTGCGCACCGAACGCGCCATGGACAATGCGCGCGGTGTCGCCGCGTTTCTGCGCAGCCATCCCAAGATTGCGGACGTCACCTATCTCGGTTTCCTTGAAGAGGGCACCCGGGCTCGCGCGGTTTATGACCGGCAATGCAAGGCAGCGGGCTCTACTTTCTCATTCCATTTGCATGGCGGCGAAGCGGAGGCATTTCGCATGCTTGACAGGTTGCAGCTGTTGAAACTGGCAGTCAGCCTTGGCGGTTCGGAGACTTTAATCTGCCATTCGGCAAGTACCACGCATTATGCGGTCGCGCCTGCCCAGCGTTTGGCAGGTGGAATTACCGACGGCACGATCCGGCTTTCGGTCGGGCTGGAACATGTGGATGATTTAATTGATGATTTGCGCCAAGCGCTGGAGGCGGTGTGATGGAACTGAACTTTACAGGAACGGATTTATGCGCAATCAATGGCACGCGCAGCGCGCCCGAAGCGCGTTACGGCATTGTCGTGATTGGTGCCGGCCCAAGCGGCATTGCGGCTGCCATTGAGGGCGCGGCCAGTGGAGCTTCGGTGCTTCTAGTGGATGAAAATCCCGTGTCCGGTGCCCTGATGGGCAATGACACCCCTCTCTATTTCGGTGGGCGAATGACCGCCGCCACGCAGAATAGCGACCGGATGCTCGAAGCAATTTTCATGAGCATGCCCGATCTTGAAAAGGCAATGGAGGCCGGAGTTGAGCTGCTGCTGGGGACTACCGCTTGGGGCGTGTATCGCAACGGGCCGGGCGTGCAGAGCTTGCCAGAGCAAGTTGTTGGCCTTGCTGATTCAGAACGGTCTTGGATGGTTGGCTTTGACCGAATTGTGTTGGCAACGGGTGCACGCGACCTTGCAATTGCGTTTCCAGGCTGGAACCAGCCAGGTGTGATGGGGGCCGCGGGCTTGCAGATGCTGTTGTCCCGCTATGGGGCCTTTTCTGGACGGTGCATTGTCGTTTTGGGGTCGCATGACCTTGCGCTCGAAACCGCACTTCTGGCGCTGGAGCATGGGCTGGAAGTGGCCGCTCTCGTGGAAGTGCGTGATGCCCCGCAGGGTGATGCCGCGCTCGTCGGAAAGATTATGTCGGCGGGCATTGCCATCCATTGCGGGCAAAGCATCAAATCGAGCAAAGGCGGCCTTGACGGGATTGAAGCCATCCACCTGACCGACGGAACGGACATTGCCTGCGACACCGTATGTGTTGCAATTGGCCTTGTGCCTTCCATTGAACTGGTGGATGCCATGCATGGCCCAAGAGCGCTAAACCCGGCGCGCGGCGGATATATTCCGGCAGGAGAGCCAAATGTAGCGGCCGTGGGCAATTGCGCTGGCCTACCTGACACGGGTTTTGATCATGTTGCTTATCGTATGGATTGGGTGCGCGCGGCCTTGCGCGTAAATGCGCACGACACGATCATCTGCCAATGTGAAGAAGTGACTGTTGCCGACCTGATCGGTATCCAGCCGCCAAATTACCTGCCCCGCCCACCGGCGCTTCAGGCCCGATCACTTGGCACGCTGCTCGACGATGGCCCAGCCAACCCGGATCAGATCAAGCGACTGACCCGTTCTGGCATGGGTGTGTGTCAGGGTCGCCGCTGCCGCGACCAGGTGGCGATGATGCTAGCCATTGAATCCGGCACACCATTCGGCACGATTCCCCTTGCGTCACATCGCGCACCCGTCCGCCCACTGCCGCTGAAGATCTTGGCCGAATGGAATGAGCCGATCTCCATGGATGCGGCCTGGGACGTTTGGTTCGGCATTCCGACCCAATGGGTGCCCGTCGAAGATATCGGTACAGAGTATCAGGATGAGCATCGTGAGATGCTTTACACAGGGATGTATAAATGAGCGGCTCTGAAGTCGTCATCGTCGGCGGTGGCGTCACTGGGCTGAGTGCTGGTTGGTGGCTTGCGCGTTCAGGTTTGAAGGTCACGGTGCTCGACAAGTTCATTGTTGGCTGGGAAGCCTCCGGGCGCAATGGTGGTGGTGCATCGCATTATGCTAGTCCGTTGTTCGATGAGGAACAGCGCCTGTGGCCCCAAATGGACGAACTGCTGGGTTACCCTACTGAGCATCAAAAAGGCCGCATCCTGATTGCAATGACTGAACGGCAGTGGGAGCAATATCGCTTTGTTGCCGAACGACATAAACGGCTGAACCATCCGGTCGAAGTGCTTGACGTCAAGCAAGTGCAAGAAGCAGTGCCGCTCGCTGGCGACAATTGCTTTGGCGGCGTGCATTATAAATTTGGCGGCCATGCCAACCCGCAACGCACTGTGCAGGCCTATGCCTGGGCCTTGCAGGATTTAGGCGGTAAAATTATTCAGCATAGTCCGGTAACAGGCTTTGAAACCGCTGGTGGCAAAGTGACGGGCGTTAGAACAGCCAATGCTAAATATGGCTGCGACGCTTTAGTGGTTGCCGCTGGACCACAGATACCGATATTAATGGCACAGCTTGGCGTCAATGTGCCATTGGCGGCGGCCCGTGCTGAAATGATCATTACCGAACCTGCGCCGATGATGCCGCTTGGCGGCGTTGACGGCCATAAAATCTATGGCCGGCAAACGATGCGCGGCAACCTTGCCTATGGCGGCGGACCGCATGAATGGCTTGATATGGACGCAGATGGCCCCGCCGCACGGCCATCCACGCCGCTTGCCCGCAACCTTGCAAAGCGGTTAGCCGAAATGTTGCCCAAGGCGGCGCATCTAAATGTCATCCGCAGTTGGGCCGGTATCATCGAAAACTCACCTGATGGTCGCCCCATTATTGACCGGCTTACCAGCCCCGACAATGTTGTTGTCGCCTCAATGTCTAGCGTTGGTTTCGGCCTATCCCCGGCATCGGGCCATGCGATCCGCGATCTGGTAATCGATGGGACATGCTCGTTCGCCGACATAGATATCCTGAAACTATCGCGCTTTGACAATCTGGCAGCCGATTGGCGCGAAAAACGCGGGTGGATGCCGATTTCATGAACCGATATTCGGCGCTCGGATTGCTGCGCGGTGCCTTTAACGGGCAAAAGCATTGGCAGCCGGCATGGCGCGACCCAGAGCCCAAATCGCATTATGATATCATCATCATTGGCGGCGGCGGACATGGGCTGGCGACGGCATATTATCTGGCAAAGGTGCACGGTCTTAAAAATATCGCTGTGCTCGAAAAGGGCTGGATTGGTGGCGGCAATACCGGACGTAACACGACAATAGTCCGGTCCAACTATCGCCTAAAGCCGTTGCACGACTTGTTCGAATTCGGGCTCAAGATGTGGGAGCATCTGAGCGATGAACTGAACTATAACGTCATGTTTTCGCCGCGCGGCGGGATGTTCCTGGGTCATAGCGATGCCGATATGGTAAAGCTCGCCGAACGTGGCGACGCCATGCGGTGTGACGGAATTGATGCGGAATTGCTGTCGCGTGATCAGGTTGCCAAATTGGAACCCTTGCTCGATCTCTCCCGAAATGCCCGCTTCCCTATCGAGGGCGGTATGATACAGCGGCGTGGCGGCACTGCGCGCCACGACGCCGTGGCATGGGGTTATGCGCGCGCAGCCGACAGCTTGGGCGTCGACATCATCCAGAAATGCGAAGTGACCGGCTTTGTGCGCGATGGCGGGGCGGTGGTCGGCGTTGAAACGACAAGGGGGCGTATCAACGCAGGCCGGGTCGGCATCTGCGTGGCGGGGAATAGCGGCCATGTCGCAGGGCTGGCGGGTATGCGACTACCGATTGAATCGCAGACGCTGCAAGCGATGGTGACCGAAGGCGTGAAGCCCATGATCAACAGCGTGATCATGTCGCAGTCGCTGCATTGTTACATCAGCCAGTCGGACAAGGGCGGGATTGTCTTCGGCGGTGATCCGGACAATTGGCCAAGTTACGCTCAACGGGGAAACCCGATGGTGATGGAGGCTGCGGTTGCACAAGGCCTTGCGCTTGTCCCGGCACTTTCACGCTTGCGCATGGTACGGACGTGGAGCGGCGTCACCGACATGAGTTTTGACGGCGCGCCGATAATTGGCGAAACGCCGATTAGGAACCTCTTCCTCAACGGTGGCTGGTGCTATGGCGGGTTTAAGGCAACACCTGCCTCTGGTTGGACGTATGCGCACACGCTTGCGACTGGAAAGCCGCATATGCTCAATGCACCTTTTACGATCGACCGTTTTGGCCGTGGTTCGACAATCGACGAAACGGGGAGCGGCCCGATGCCGAATAGCCGCTAATGATGCAATTCACCTGCCCCCATTGCGGCCCCCGCGCGCAGGCCGAGTTTGTATATGAACGCACAGTCGATTCGGTTGTCGCGCTTGATGCGTCGCCCGAAGATGCGATGGAAGCGCTGTTCACCCGCAGCAACTCACGCGGCGTGGATGATGAAATCTGGCGCCATACTTATGGCTGCCGCGCGTGGATGGTGGTGACCCGTCACCGCGTGACCAACGAAATCTTCGAAATCAGGGCAGTTGGGCCGGAAGCTTTGTCATGATTAACTTCAGCTTCGACGGTAAAAGCTATACTGCTCGGGCAGGCGACACGCTTGCGGCGGCGTTGCTACGCAATGGAATTGGCCTAGTCGGCCGCAGCTTCAAATATCACCGCCCACGCGGGATCATGACTGCAGGGATTGAGGAGCCGAATGCGCTTGTCACCATCGGCACAGGTGGCCGCACTGAACCCAATACCCGCGCCACTGATGTGTTTGTGTATGAAGGCCTGGTGGCCAAAAGCCAGAACTGTTGGCCAAACTTGTCGTTCGATGTCGGGTCGGTTCTGGGCTTAGCTGCTCCGATCCTTTCAGCGGGCTTTTACTACAAGACATTTTTTGGTTCGGCCAAACGATGGATGTTTTACGAATATTTCATCCGCAAAGCAGCAGGGCTTGGCGATGCACCAACCCTTTCAGACCCCGACAGGTTCAGCCACCGCGCCGCCTTTTGCGATGTACTGGTTGTCGGTGCAGGGCCAGCTGGGCTCTCCGCGGCGATGGAAGCTGCAGAAGCAGGCCAACGCGTTATCCTTGTTGAACAGGATAATGTTCTGGGTGCGTCGCTAATCCGCGATCCGCAGGAAATCGATGCCGCATGGGTCATTGCGACCTCAGACCGTATCCGTGCCGCTGGTGGCCGCATCCTCACGCGCACGACGGCTTCGGGTTATTGGGAACATGACATGGTCACGCTCACCCAACGCCTCACGGAGCCGGGTCAGGTCCCTGTGGGCGGCGTTGCGCAAAGGCTGTGGCATGTGCGGGCGGCGCAAGTAATTCTCGCTACAGGCAGCATCGAGCGCCCTATGGCCTTTGCGCACAACGACCGACCCGGCGTAATGTTATCGCAGGCAGTGCGCACATATGTGCAGCGTTTCGGTGTGGTCCCGGGCAAACGCGTTGTTATTGCCACCAACAATGATGATGCGTATCATACTGCGCAGGCGCTGAAGGAGGCAGGGGCCGAGGTCGTTGCCATCCTCGATGCACGGCCCGAATGCAGTGATATTGCGCTGGACGCCAAACGCCGCTTTCAAGTGCACACCAACGCGTTCCCCAAAGCCGTAAAGGGATCGAAGCATTGTCTAACTTTGGTCGAGGCCGATATCTGGACTGAACAGCAAAGTTTTGCTGCCGATCTGCTCGCAGTTTCCGGCGGTTTCACACCCGTCGTTCATCTGCATATGCAGGCGGGTGGCACGCTTGATTGGAACGATGCCGCGCAAGCCTTTGTTCCTGCTGCATCGCGCCAGAATGTCACGACGATCGGCGGTGCAGCCAATCCGGAAACGGTGTTCAATTTCTTGCCCGTTTCCAGCCCCAAGAAAAGCTTCATCGATTTCCAGAACGATGTGACGCTCGCCGATGTCGATCTGGCGTGGGCCGAGGGCTATCGTTCAGTCGAACATCTCAAACGCTACACCACGCTTGGCATGGCGACTGACCAAGGCAAGCTCAGCAATATGGCGGCGCTTGGGCGCTTGGCCGAGAAGCAGGGCATCGCCATTCCCGAGGCTGGGCTGACGACATTCCGTCCGCCCTACACGCCCGTGACCATGGGGTTGCTCGCGGGTGCTGGCGCGAAAGATGCAGGCGCGCATGTTCGCCGACTTGCGCTGTATCATCTGCATGCCGCAAAAAACCCGATCTGGCAGCCGCTAGGCTATTGGTTCCGCCCGCGCGCTTATCCCACAAGCGGTGAGACATTGGCGCAAGCCGCTCTGCGTGAGGCGAAGGCCGTGCGTACCAATGTCGGGATGACGGACGTGTCAACCCTCGCCAAATTCGAAGTCAACGGGCCGGACGCCGCCGCATTTCTTGAAATCATCTGCGCAACCTCGGTCAGTAAGCTTGCCGTCGGGCGTGGCCGTTACACCTTTATGCTGCGCGAGGACGGCTTTGTCTTTGACGATGGCACCGTCTGGCGGATTGGCGAAAACCGGTATCTGCTCACCAGCTCAACCGGCGGCGCCGACCGAATGGCAACCCATATCTCTTATGTCCGGCAATATCTCTGCCGGCATTTGCGTGTATCGACGGTCAACGTGCAGGAGCATTATGCGGGCATTGCGGTCGCGGGATCAAACGCCAAAGCTGTAGTTGCAACGTTGATCGGTGAAGAGCCACCGCGCCACATGTCAACCGTTCCGGCGGTCATTGCGGGCGTCCCGGTCATCATCCTTGCCGCCAGCTACAGCGGCGAACGTGCGTTCGAAATCTATGTCGAGGCGAGCCACGCGGCATCGGTGTGGGCGTCTTGCGAGGCAGCCGTTACCGAACATAAAGGCGTGCTCTATGGCCTTGAGGCTATGGAATTTCTCCGCATCGAAAAGGGCCATTTGGTTGTTGGCGGTGAAGTCGATGGGAGGTTGACCCCGCATGATCTGGCGCTGGACAAGATGCTCAATAAGGCGGGCGGGTTTGTTGGTGCGTCGGGGCTGTCCCGCCCCGCGCTATCCGAACCGGGGCGACGCCAATTGGTTGGACTTGAAGCGATTGAAGGCAACATTCCTGAAGGATCAATGCTGGTCACAGCCGAAGGTTCATCTCCGCAAGGCCATGTCACCGCGGCGGCGTTCCGCGTCCTTGTGGGTGGTTCCGTTGGGCTTGGCCAATTGATCGACGGCTTCGCTCGGCATGGGGAAGAATTGATCGCAACCTCACCGACGCGCGGGCAAAAGGCGCGCGTGCGTGTTGTGGCGCCGCATTTCTATGATGCGGCCGGAGAACGCTATCGTGACTGATGTAACCATCACAGCCCTGCCCCCCGCACCGCTTCATGTGTTTGAGATTTGGGGCAATCCGGCGGCGGTTGCCAAGAGGTTCAAGGAAGTGTGCGGATTTAATTTGCCAAATATGGGCCGTTCCGGCGGCAGCGACGCACTTCGCCTGATCCGCTTTGAGCCCAGCGTCTGGCTTGTAGAGGGCAACGCGTCGACACTAGCCGACATATTGGCCGACGACGGGGCTCTCACAGCCATTGGCGGCGGCATCGTCCGGGTCCGGCTGTCCGGCAGTGGGTGGCGCGCGCTCTTAATGGAAGGCGGCGTGTTCGACGCGGAAAACCCGAATTTCGCATCGGGATACAGCGTCGCGACGATCATCGATCATGTCAATGTTCGGCTGCACGTGGTCGATGAAACAACTTGCGTCGCCTATGTGCCGTTAAGCTATAGTCAGGGGCTAATGCACTTCTGGGAACAGGCTGCGCTCAATTTGGCGATCTAGGCAGGTGAACTAGCGTCATGCCGCGGGCATGGCGGCGCTGGAAACCCTTCCATAATGTCACGCCTTCGCCGCCTGGGCTATATGCGCCCCATGGTGTTCCGGCGGGCGCATTCCATTCGCCGTCATCCGAATTTTCGACTGACACGTTCAGATACGCGGCCTTGCTGTCGTCGTTGCGAAGGTGGACGGCCAAAAATGCAGTGATGAAGTGCAGGTTTATGGCGTTAATCCGGTCTTGCCGCCAAATTGGATCTTCAAACCAGTCCATATCCCAAACCGACCCAAGCATGTTGTGCGGTGCTGGATTGAGCGCAATCGCATGGCCGGCCTGCTTATAGATCAGCAGCATGCGATCACTGTTCACCGCGCCGTTAAAGACCGCCAACGCACCGGTACTATAGTCAACGACCGGATCGCTATCACCCTGAATCAACAGCAAAGGCGCGGTGAAAGCGGCGAGGCCGTCTGCGCCCCATGCGCTGCGTGGAGCGCCGCCAGCGGGTGCCAGGGCCACCACGGCCTTCACCGCCGCCAATTTCATGGCATCAGCTTGCTTACTCCCGCGCGCAAATTTCTTGAGCCAGCCGCCCGCGACGATGTCCATGTTCGGCCCCGACGGATCAAGCGTTGCCCCGCCAGCGGTCAGCACCCCATAGCCACCTTGCGAATAACCGATCAGCGCGACATTATCGGCATCGATAAGGTCTCCCAAAACGGCCCCGAGCTCACTTGCAACAAAAACAATATCGCGCGGTCGGTTAAAATTCGGCGCCGCGCGGGTGGCAGGTGCAACAATATAGGGATTTGGGTCACGATGATGGATGGCCGCAACAACATAGCCCTTAGACGCGAGATTTTCGGTCAACCACGTCATTACGGCGGGACTGTTGCTATATCCATGGCTAATGATCACCAAAGGATATTTGGTACCTGCTGCCTTCGCACCTGCCACCGCAATGCCATTTTGCGTAAAATCGACGGGCGGACGCGGAGGTTCTGCAGGCAGGGTTCCGCGATATAAAACAGGTTTTGAACCTTTTTTCGGTAACGCGGGATACCAGATATCCACCCGTAAACTGCGGTCAGCCAGCGGGGCTTCAGTGCCGTCCGTATTGCCATTTTCAACATCTGGCTGGTTCCTGTGCGTCAACAGGACGGAACGGAAGCCAACATGATGTGTACCCAGTTTTGCAAGCTCCGGTGCATCAACGCCGGGCACACTGGGAATGCCCGCATTGATCGGCGCAACCAGCAAGGTCAGGATGGTAAACCAGACGCCGCGGCTCATGCCATGATCTCTTCGCCTTCGAACGTCGTGGCCGGCCAAGACAGTTGCTGGGACATCCAGGGATATTCAGCGATAAGCGGCGGGAAGGTATTTTCTCGCAAAACCTGCTGGCACAAAGCCGCCGTAAGCTGTGGAATATCACCCAGTTCATCGATCCGCGCCACCACCTGAACCGCGCGGGAGAAGCGCCCACGCATCATCGGTTCGGCGCGAAGCTCGGGGAGCAACTCAGGCACAGCCGCCAAGCATACCGGCGTGGTGATGGTCCACCCGATGCCTGCGGCGACCAAAGCCAATTGTTGATGCGCCGATTCCACTTCAACCAACTGTGGCAGCTTCAGCTTCATCCTGACAATCTGGCGTTCGATTTGCTGGCCTGTGCCGGTCAAGCGGGAGAAACGGATGAATGGTAAGGTCGAGGGCACGCCGATCAGATCGAGCGGTTCACGATAGTTTCTGGGGAACACAAGAATGAAGCTCTCCTCGAACACGGCGTGCAGCTCCACCGTGTCACGATGCTCGAGATTGAAGCTTCCGGTTACCATCATGTCAATGTCCCGCGCCAGAAATTCACCTTGATGCTCCATGGAAATGCCGGACCGAATATTCCATCGATCTGCGCGGGGGCCAAGATGCTGCAGGATAGGTGCAGTAAGTTGGTTGGCCAAACTGAATGACATCGCCACGGTAACACTGGAAATCGGCAGGTTTGCGCCTTCGCGGACCTCGTCATAAGCCAGTCTGGCATGGGCGATAAGCTTGTGACCGCGCACAAGCAGGGACTTTCCGGTTGCCGTTAAACCCAATGGACGCGTCGTGCGGTCAAATAACGACGCGCCGATGCCGGTCTCCAGCCTGGCGATAGTTTGAGAAACCGCCGATTGCGTGACTTGAAGATGCGCAGCGCACTGTGACATGCCGCCAAGCTCAACGGTCATGACGAACACTTCCAGCGCGTGCAGATCGAATTCCTGTGGCAATTTCATACAGCAGCCCCTCCAAGCGCTCAGGTAAAGCCAATGGCTATTATTACCTGCGCTAATGGCTATGCGAGACTTGACGTAATAGTCCTATGCATTTTCGACATAGACGGATTATGCATCAGCGGCGTTGCACGCTTGCGTCACTTTTTGGCGTCGTCGTCGCCAACGGGATGCAGATGCAATGCTAGCAACCCTCGTAGCGTTCCAATGCACATTCCCAGCAGGATGAGAGCCAAGGGTAGCCCAGTGGCGATGGCACCTGCCTGAAGTGAAGTCAGCCCACCATTGAGGAGCAGAACGACGCCAATGCCGCCAACTGCGACCAGCCAGATCGTCTTTTGCCTCAAAAGCGTATCGGTGCGTCCGCCCGCTGTCATCGTATCAATGACCAAAGTGCCGGAATCCCACCCTGTCACAAAAAAGATGAGGATCAGGGCAATCGCAACAAAGGACGTGAATTGCGCCCATGGCAAAGCGCCAAGCAGCACAAATAATTGCGTGTCGAGTGAGGCCGATGCCAACTCCGCACCATTGCCCGCAACCAACTGCGCGATGCTGGCATCGCCAAAAATGGTCAGCCACAATATGCCTAACAAGCTTGGCGAAATGACCGCCCCCGCAATAAATTCACGCACGGTCCGGCCCAATGAAATGCGCGCCATGAACATGCCGACAAAAGGGGCCCAACTCATCCACCACGCCCAGTAATAAACCGACCAGTCGTTATAGAAATCGGTGTCCTTGCGACCAATCGGATTGGATAATGCCGGGAGTAGGTTGAGATAGTTGTAGATGTTGCTTGCAAGGTCACCAAGCAGTTGGACCGTTGACCCGGTTGTAAGGACAAATATCAGCAACGCAAAGGCGACCAGCAGATTCACTTCGCTCAAAATCCGGATACCACGGTCAATACCGCCGCGGATCGACAGGAAGGTGATGCTCGCCATTACGAGGATAAGCGCCAGGATCATTATCGACGAACTCGTCATATCATAAAGATAGGCAATGCCGGCCATCGCTTGCTGCGCGCCGAGCCCAAGAGACGTCGCGAGCCCGAAAATTGTCGCGAGTACCGCCAGAACCTCTAAAACATCGCCCGTGCTGCCCCAAACGGCCTTTCCAAACAACGGATAAAATGCCGAACGCATGGACGAGGGCATGTTGAAATTAAAATTGAAGACCGCAAACGCGAGGCCAGTCACTGCAAAAATCGCCCAAGGGTGAAGCGCCCAGTCAAAAATGGTCGCTGCCATCGCGATGCTTCTTGCGGCATCAGCATCGCCAACGGCTCCGCCCAATGGTGCCGCAGGTCCGCCGGCCATGGCGGATGTGAAATGGGTGACAGGCTCACCTACGCCATAGAAAACCAGGCCGATGCCCACACCAGCGCCAAACAGCATGGCAAACCATGACATCCGGGAATAATCGGGCGTTGCGCCTTTCCCGCCCAAGCGGATTTTACCCAGCGGCGAGAGTGCAACGACAACGCAGAACAGCAAGAGCAGGTTGCCGGACATCATGAAGAACCAGTCGAAATGGGACACGGCACCACCGCGCAAAGCAGCGAAGACGTCCGTGGAGGCTTCAGGCGCAATCACGCTAAATATGATAACAGCGAAGGAAATGAACACGGTAGGGAGGAAGACGGCGGGGTTGATGTGCATCCCGCCCCAATTGCCGTCGGACTGGCCATAATTGCCCAGATCTATCGATTTATCCCAACGTGCCATTGCCGCCCTCCCCTTGGTCGTCAGTCAGCCACTCTAATGACGGGCAGCTGTTGTCATCGCACTTCGCAGCCATACGGCAAAGCTGCGCCAGACTTCGACATGAAACCGATGTTCAGCATCACGGATCAGGATGATCTCGACCGTTTCATAAATGGTACGCGTGGCCCGTCCGACAGCAAAATTGTCCAGATCCAACGGACATCCCGACATCAAAATTTCCGATGCGCGCGTGCCTTCGACGACAAGGCATATGCTGCGTTCGCTAACATCGGTGATGGCAACCGGCAGCCCGTCCCCGATCGGGATCGTCGCGCCAGCCCCGATGCGCAGAAACCATTCGTCAGGGCCAAGACAGGAAATACCGCCTTCGGACACGCCGATTTTCCGAGGCATTTTGACCTTTAGCAGGCTTTCCAAATCCTCTGCATTCGTTGCCCGTAGCGAATAACGCTGCATGGGTGCAGCAAGGCTGATTGAAACACCCGCCGCTACATATGGTGTTTCGGGCACGGGTTCATTACGTATGAGGACGTCAGACATGCAGCCGTGCTCCTTCTGGGTCGTAAAAGACAAGGCCGCTGATTTTGGCGGTATGTGTCCTGCCCGGCATGGGAACATGCAACGTCTCGCCCATCATGTGATGTCCACCAGCAACCAGCGCCATCGCAATCGAATGGCCAAGCGTTTCGCTCCAGTAAGACGATGTGACATGACCAATCATAGTCATCGGGATTGGCTGATTGGGGTCAGCAACAATCTGCGCGCCTTCCTCTAACACGACATTGGGATCATCGGTCAAAAGCCCGACCAATTGCTTGCGTCCCGGC
>JANMJX010000111.1:0-1748 GCA_031371575.1 Sphingomonadales bacterium | reverse complement strand
GGATGAGCCCTGTTCAGCACTTGACCCCATTGCCACCGCGCGCATCGAGGAGTTGATCCACGATCTGCGCGGCAAATATGCTATCATCATTGTGACCCACAACATGCAGCAGGCCGCGCGCGTTTCGCAACGCACCGCCTTTTTCCATTTGGGCCATCTGATTGAATTTGGTGAGACATCCGAAATTTTTACCAATCCGCGTGAAGACCGGACGAAGGATTATATTACAGGCCGCTACGGCTAGGAAGATTACTATATGAGCACTGGAACCAAGCATACAATCACGGCATTTGACGATGACATGGATGAAATCCGTGGCCTCATCGCCGAAATGGGCGCGCGTGCGGAGGCGGCCGTTGTGGCAGCGATGAAGGCGCTGCGCGTGCATGATGTTGATGCCGCTGCAACCGTCCGCACGGATGACAAGATCATTGATAATCTTGAGACCGATGTCGAGCGGCTGGTGGTTCGGACCATTGCCCTGCGTGCTCCAATGGCAGATGATTTGCGCGAGCTTATTGCTGCATTGAAGATGTCGGCAGTGATTGAGCGGATCGGAGATTATGCCAAGAACATCGCCAAGCGCGTCCCACAGATGAATGGGAAAATTCCCTCAAGCGCGATGGAACAACTGGCTGGCATGGGCGAGATCGTTGTGGAAATGATCCGCACCGCGATGGATGCTTATGCCAAACGGGACGTCGATTTGGCGCGTGCAGTGACCGTTCGTGATGACGTTGTTGACCAGCTCAACAAAGACCTGTTTGTCGACTTTGTTGCATATGTCGTCAAGAATCCCGAGAACGCAACCGAGGTTGCGCATTTGCTGTTTACCGCCAAAAATCTCGAACGGATTGGCGACCACACCACGAATGTCGCGCAAATGATTTATTTTACCGAAACGGGTGAAAACCTGCCCGACGCTTAAAGCGGAGAGAATTATGCCCAAGGCACAATTGCTATTGGTTGAAGACGACAGCGCGCTTGCGGAGCTTGTTCGCTGGCATTTCGAGCGTGAGGAATTCGACGTCCAGCACACTGGGGACGGCGAAGAAGCTCTGTTGATGGCCAAGGAGCGCACGCCAGATCTGGTGTTGCTCGACTGGATGCTGGAAAATTTGTCAGGGATCGAAGTGTGCAGGCAACTGCGCAAGTCCGATAACACGGCGAATGTCCCCATCATCATGCTGACGGCGCGGGGCGAAGAGGATGATCGCATTCGTGGCCTCGAAATAGGCGCCGATGACTATGTCACCAAGCCATTCTCGCCACGCGAGCTGGTGGCACGTGCGAAGGCCGTTTTGCGCCGGGTCCGGCCAGCGCTTGCCGGCGAAGCATTGCGGTTCGGCGATGTCGAAATGGATACCGTAGCGCACAAGGTCAAGCGCGCGGGCAAACAGGTTCCACTTGGTCCGACCGAATATCGGTTGCTCAAGCATTTCCTCGAATATCCGGGCCATGTGTTTTCACGCGAACGCTTGCTCGACAGCGTCTGGGGCCATGACAGCGATATCGAAATTCGGACCGTCGACGTCCATATCCGCCGCTTGCGCAAAGCCCTCAATGAAGGCTTCAGCAGCGACATCATCAGAACCGTGCGCTCGGCCGGCTATTCACTCGATCAGGACGCGGTTTAGAACTCCATCTGCATCCGTGCAGCAACGACATCTACCGAATATTTGCGCTGGTCGACCGGAACTGGCGAAAGTGGATCAACCGACGCTGCCAACGGACCGCCTTCAACATCC
>JANMJX010000094.1:0-10959 GCA_031371575.1 Sphingomonadales bacterium | reverse complement strand
CTTTTATTCGGATGATCTGAGCGACCGCCCCGCCCTTGATTTTGCCGACAAAGGTTACGCGATCAACGCGTCCGGGAAGTTTGCAAAGGTAGCGCCTATTGCAGGCTGGGGCAGCCTTAACTTCCGTCATGTGCCGGACGCCAATAGTGGTCACTGAGACGGCTTCGCATCCAATCCGTCGACATAGCGGCTGATCGCCTCTGCCCCGCGCTCCGATGCAGGACGCGGGTCACTTTGGTCGGCGGTCGCTGCCATCCGTTGTTGCTGTGCGTCGCGATACCGGGCTGCAATCTGCTTATAACCAGCAAGCAGGGGTTCAAGCTGTGCTGCATTATGGACAACAGGACCATTGTTCCAGAAATCATAGGCAGGTACCGCGTCGGCCGAAGCCGATTTATGAGTATCTAAAAAGTAACAGGCGCGAGGCCGATAGAGAAATTCATATACCTGACTTGATACATCGCCAATATAGGCATCGGCAGATAAAGTATAACTCATATCAAATAGGCGCGCGCTGTCGGTATCAATCAGTATATTTGATGCATCATAATATTTCTGGTCGATGTCCGGTCGTGTCCTTGTCACGCGATACTCAGGCGAAATGTGCACTTTCTTGTAAAAAAGCATGACATGCGGCGCAAAGATGACGTTAAATCGATCCGGATTGCGGTAAAAGATTTCGAGAATGTCAGGACCATGGTCAAACCAGCTGGACATCAGCGGATCAAAATGGGGATTGTAGACGAAGGTCGGATTGTCATTGTCGAAAAATCGTTCCGCCACGCGTCCACGCAGGATATCAAATTTCGCATAGCCGATGATCCGGCATTGGTCTGGGGTGGCGACGCCCGCTTCGACAAGCTGGTCCTGCACCTTTTGGCCACTCACCATCATTAGGTCGAACGCCTTGAGCGCGGGGTGCACCGCGACATTCCGGTCGCCCGAACCATGCGGTACATAGACAAAAGCGGGAATGTGCCGGCCACGCCGAAACCGCGACCAGTGGCGTTTCAGTGTCAGGCATGTCCGCTCTGTCGAGACGATCGCCGCCGATTTGCGCAGGTCGCGGCCATGATAATAAAGCCGCAACAGACGCTGTACCGGCACCAGCTTGTTGAGGCCATTGGTCAGCGATACGAGTGCCTTTGGCAAGGCCAGCGACTGCCATTCGATCCTGGAAGTTTGCGCGCGTGACAGAAGTTTTTCCACTTCCCCTCTGGTCGCCGGGCTCCCGCAAGCGACAACCACCCGCAAACTTTCGTCCTGCAATGCCAACGCACCGGCAATTCCGGCCAGATGCGCAACCTGGTGGCCTGCGTCATGATTGAACAGAAAAGTGACGGTGCGCCTGATCGCCTGATCGTCCTGTCTTTTGGTCATGATGCGAGGCCTTGATCGCCGGATACCGGCCCAGGTGAAGGCTTTGCCCTGTAGAGAATATATTTCAGCATCGCATATCGGATGATCTTGAATCGCTTGAGATATTCGGTTGCAAGCCGGTCAAACATGATAGGAGAGCATGCTTGAAATAGCTCCAAAAATGCATGTAGGTCCAAGGCTGCACCGCGTTTGAACTCACCGGCTTGCAAAAAACGGAAGCCGGTTTTGACAAATTCTTTCGCGCTGAAATCCGCCACATAATAATAAGCCGACGCCTGATCTGCGCACATCTGTCGGTGCATATCTTCTTTAAAGCCAGCCACGGCAACAGCCAGATCGCGGTGCTTGTCCATATCGAAAACCTCGCGCTTCCGCTTCACGCTATCCATGATGCTTCCGGCACGCTTCCGGTAGAATATCCATGCCGACGGCGCATAATAATAATTGCGGGCTTTTAAAAGTAACCAGGGTGTCGTCGCAATGTCTTCGAATATCCTGCCGACCGGGAAATGCGGGCCGTTTTGCCACAGGCTGCGCCGGCTGACCCTAAGCCAGCAATACATCTTGCGGCTTTTGAACACACCAGTGACAAGCTGCGCAATTTCCGAGGAAAGTTGCCTCGTTGGCCCGTAAAATGACTTTGTCGTTGCAAAGCGGGATTTGCGATAGTCGCACAAGATAAGATCAGGATCATACGTTTCGATGATCGCCCGCAATTCAGCCAAAGCGCCATCCAGGACATAGTCATCGGGGTCGACAAACCAGATATGCGCACCGGACGCTTCTTCCAGCAAGCGGTTGCGCGTGACACTAACACCTTGGTTCGCTGCGTGGCAAAACAATTTGATGATGTGGGGATATTGCTGTTTGAGTGATTCCGCGATTGCACGTGAATTGTCGGTGGATGCGTCGTCCACGATGACAATCTCGACGCCGGCAATATGCGCATCCTGCGACAATAAAGATTGCACGCATTGGGCAAAATATTGCTCGACATTATAGACGGGCAATAAAATGCTTAACCAGATGTCGGCTGCTTTGATAAGAACTGCCCATTGTCGATTTGCGGTGCGACTGCGGCTTACCCGCCTTCGCTCCACCCGCCAACATAATTGATGCGCAACGACGTTGGTCGATCAACCGACCTTGCGCGTCACCAGTTCTCATATGGAAGGTCGATTATCCCCTGCCGTGCCATTGAGCCTGCCAAAATCGTCTCCAGCAATTCAGGATATGTAAAGCCGGCCAAGACCGCTGCCTTCCCGATCACCCGCTGCGACCAGATGTTGCATTGCAAGTTGACCTCAAGGAAATTGATCTCGCCCGTTGCCGGATTCAAGCGAAATTCGAACCGTCCATAATCAAATGGCCATAATTCCGGCAGCAATGCCTCGGTAAGCACATGCACCTTTGAAATAAGCGCCGGGTCAGTTTCCGGCACCAGCCGTGCTTCAGTGGCCTCAAATCCGCGCTTTTCAGCATATGTGCGCAACACTTCAGTGTCGTGGTCAAAGCGCATCAAGGGAAGGAATTGCGCCATGCGCGCACCAATCACTGGCAACTCGACATCAACGCCCGACAGAAACGGTTCGACCAGTGCATCATGGCCCTCTTCGTGCAAAGCCTCGATGGCGCGCCTGACGCCCGCCCAATCATTTTCAGCAGAAACACCCCAGCTTGCAGAAGACGCATTGGGTTTGACGACATAGCGCTCGGCCGACCAGGCTGTGATCGGTCCAATAGGCGCGCCACGACGGAATATCGCACAGTCAGCGGTGGGTACGCCGCGCGCGCGCGCAGCCATTTTCATCAGATATTTGTCGTCCGACAGTCCGCGCAGAATTGGTGTGGCACCCAGATAGGCTATGCCAAGACGGGAACACAATGTCGGAATCAACAGCTCACTGTTGAAATAACCGCCCCGGTTAAGCAACGAAAAGACGAAATCTGCGTTAGGTCTACTAAACAACACATCAGCATTGTTCGCGGCCTGAATATTTAATCCCATATTTTCAAGAGTATCGCGAACTTCCCGATGATAAACGGCATGATCGCCATCAGTAGCATCACGCGATCCATCGCCTAGTGCGTGCTTCGCAATGAACAATATTTCAATATTGTTACGATAAACTTCCGGAATAGAAATTTTATGCAAACGTTTTAAATTACCGATTTGTATCATGATTCCACATACTTGTTATTTTGCGTTTGTTTTAACTATAGTGTAAATTTATGTCATAACAGAGACCTTTGTTACTTGAAAGATATTGGACGTCGATGCTGGATCTGCCGACCGCAACGTTAATGAGTGCCGGTGGCGACGATCGCATAACTCTGGATGAACAGAGCGGCCTGAACAGCTATGGCTGCGCGCCCGAGCCCATTCGCGCAATCAGCTATTCGTCATCAACAGCAAGCTCGATCTCTGCACCTGCTTATGCCCATGCCCATGCCGTGCACCATCAATTACGGCTTTCCGTCGCCGATGGCGAAAGCGAAGAGGACAGCCATGCGCGTTTCCTGAGCAGCGCGCGCGACCGCATTCGCCGCCTGTACGGGTTGGCAGACAATGTGGATGTGGCATTTGGCGCATCGGGCACGGACCTTGAATATCTGGCGCTCGCGCTCGCGCTACAAAGCGGTCAGCATGTGACCAATATCGTGGTTGAAGTGGACGAGGTCGGCAGTGGCTGCCTGTTTTCCCAGGCTGGCCAATATTTTGCCGATCGTACCGCCTTGGGCATCGAAGTTGAAAAAGGCGCCCAAATTCCAGGCTTTGGCGCGCATGACATCGCAGTCCAGACACTCAAAACCCGCACGGACGATGGCACGGTTCGAAGTGGCGAAGATTACGCCAAATTGCTTTTAAAATCCGCTGGCGACGTCATTTCAAAAGGCGGCCGTCCCTTGGTTCATATCATCCATCGGTCAAAAACCGGCATCGTGACCCCAAGCCTCTCGACCATAGATAGGTTGCTCGATACTTATGGTGACGCTGTCGATCTCGTTGTGGATGCATGCCAGGGACGGATATCGCCAGCCACGATCTCGGCCTATCTTGCGCGCGGCGCAAGCATCTTTCTCACCGGTTCAAAGTTCCTCGGTGGACCGCCATTCAGCGCCTGGGCGCTCGTGCCACCCGCTTTGTCCAAGCGCATGCAAAGCGGCAAGTCGGCACCTGCTGGTCTTGGCCATTTCTTTGCGCGCGGCGACATGCCCTCGGGCTGGACCGATACCGACCCGGTCCTGCCGCACCGCGCAAATTTCGGACTGTTGCTTCGGCTCGAAGCGGGATTATTCGAATTGGAGCGGCTGCTCGCCATGCCCATGGCCAGAGTCGACGCGGTCATTCTGGCCTTTGGCGAAGCGTTACGGTCGCTGCCTTCTGCGATGCCCTTTCGCCTGATCGAAGGTGCCGCCGATGACCACGCGGCGGGCGACCATATCCACGATATATCCTCAGCACATCCCCTCGACCGAAAAATGCTCTACGTTGTCGAATTGACGGAGCCCGCGCTGGCGACGGGTGCACCGCTTGATATCGAGCAGGCGCGCGCTGTCTATCGCGGGCTTTATACCGATATGTCCGATGCTTTTGCCGCGTCACGAGACAGACTGACTGCGGCGGAAATCTGTCATCTCGGGCAACCCGTCAAATGCCTGAAGAATAACAATGGGGAATGGGCGCCGACATTGCGCTTGTCCTTGTCTGCGCCGCAGATCTTCGAAATGATTGGTCTTGACCAGCAACGCCTGGTGGAACGTTTTTCTGCCGATTTCGAACGCATTGCTGCGAAGATCCGCCTCATCATCCCTACACTGGATTAACTCAGATGCCGATTGTTGTCCGGCCTGAGGACATCAATGTGATTTTACAAAGTTGACAACATCCTCGATAACAGGGGCCTTGTTCCGAAAAGGTCGCGCAACCGCCATGATGATGTCGGCATGATCGACATTTGGATAAATCTTCAATTCTTCTTTTCCACCCAGCGACTGGATTTTCTCAGCCAGGACTTTGCTGTTCCGCGGTTTGACCACTGTGTCCTTGTCACCTGTCAGAAGCAGGAGAGGCGGCGCATCCTTGCGTGCAAAAGTGATTGGCTGAGTCTCGGTCAGGTCAGGCCATTGGCCAAGCGCGATTTTGGAGGACTCTGTCGTCAATGGCAGGAAATCATAAGGACCGGCAAGACCAATGACGCCTTTGACAACATCGGTCTTGAGATTCTTTGCGGCAAGCCATTGGGGATCAAGCGCAGCCATCATGGCAATATGTGCACCGGCGCTGTGCCCCTTCAGGTATATGCGGTCGGCATTGCCATCATGCTTGGCAATATGCGCATGTACCCATGCAATCGCTGAGGCCGTGTCCTGAATGAAAGCGGGAAAGCGCACCTTCGGCGCTTTGCGATAGTCGGCAATGACGGTGACAAATCCGCGCGAAGCAAATGCCCGCCCAAGAAAGCCATATCCTTCACGTTCGCCATCGCGCCATGCGCCCCCATGGAAGAAGATCAATACCGGCCGTGGAGCTTTGGACTGCTCTGCTGGCGCATAGATGTCGAGTTTTTGCCGGGCATCAGAACCGTAGGCGACACCGGTCTCGGGCGCTGCAGTGACCTCTGCTACGCCAGGTGCCATCCGGTCCGCGAAGTCGAGCTTCTGCGGATCGGACTTGCTCCAGAACCACACGCCGCAGCTTGCGATGACGACGATAAGGGCGAGCAAGATATATTTGATCATATGCCCTTTCTGCACATCAACCCGCTGCTACACAACGAAAAAAGGCGGCCCCGATGGAGCCGCCCTTCTTTGCCAGGTTGCGGGGGTTTCGCCCCCACACCATCGATATTTTAACGCTTCGAGAACTGGAAGCTCTTGCGTGCTTTCGCCTTGCCGTATTTCTTACGCTCGACAACGCGGCTGTCGCGTGTGAGGAAACCTTCGGCCTTCACTGCGCTGCGCAGCAATGGTTCGAATTTCGAAAGCGCCTGAGCGATACCATGCTTGACGGCACCGGCCTGGCCAGAGAGACCACCGCCCTTTACGGTTGCGATCACGTCATATTGACCCGTGCGCTCGGTAACACCGAATGGCTGGTTGATGACGAGACGAAGCGACGGACGCGCGAAATACACTTCCTGATCGCGGCCATTGACGACAATCTTGCCTGTGCCTGGCTTCAGCCAGACGCGGGCAACGGCGTCCTTACGGCGACCGGTTGCATAAGCGCGGCCCTGTGCGTCGATTTCCTGTTCACGAATGACCGCAGCGATCTGGGCTGGCGCCTGAACGTCAGCGCCCAATGTTTCGAGATCAGCGAGCGAAGTTGCAGTATCAGACATTATGCACCCACCTTGTTCTTGCGGTTCATGGAAGCGACGTCGAGCGTCGTTGGCTGTTGTCCGGCATGTGGATGGTCAGTGCCGTTATACAGATGCAGCGCGCGCATCTGTGCGCGGCCCAAAGGACCGCGTGGCACCATGCGCTCTACGGCCTTTTCAAGGACGCGCTCAGGAAACTTGCCGTCCAGTATCTTCCCAGCAGTAATTGCCTTGATACCGCCGATGTAACCGGTGTGGCGATAATAGACCTTGTCGGTCAGCTTCTTGCCAGTGAACTTTACCTTGTCGGCATTGATCACGACGACATGGTCGCCGCAATCCACGTGCGGGGTGTAGCTTGGCTTGGTCTTGCCACGCAGGATGTTGGCGATGAGGCTGGCAACACGGCCAACAACCAAACCTTCTGCGTCAATGAGGATCCACGATTTCTCGACGTCCTGGGGACGGATCGATTTCGTAACTCTGGATAGCGTTTTCATCGCTAATCGCACCTTTCGAAATTTTGAAGTTGTGCAGAATCATCACAGACCCACACGCGAAGCGGTGCCAATGGCGATGAAGTGGTCAATAGTCAAGCAAAAGCAGGCCTTTGCTGACGGGTATAATAATACCGCCTGTTAATCAGGCCGCTTTGCGTCCCAGCACATGCGCGCCCCAGACCGTCGCTGCGACCAGCAAGGCGCCCACTGCCTGATGCGATACGGCGAGCACGATGTTCACCCCGGTCATCACCGTCGCAATGCCCAGAATAATCTGGAAGCCGAAGGCGCTGTGAATGGCGGTGGAGGCACCGCGCACGCCCGCTTTCTTTACCCGGCGCGACAGCAGGACCAGCGCGAGGACCGCGACCCACGCCCACCAGCGATGGACGAAATGCGTCAGATAGGGGTCGTTGACCAGCGCGTAAAAAATGCCTTTAGCGGTATCGACGCCGTCCGGGAAAAGCCGGTCGTTCATCAAAGGCCAGGTGTTGGCAACGTAACCGGCGTTCAGACCAGCGACCCAAGCCCCGAACAACAGCTGAATGAACAGAATAGCAAGGACAATGCCTGCAAAGCGCGTCATCTTGGCTGGGCTGGCCTGCGGATCCCTCGCAAGCAGCTTCAGGTCAAGCGCGGTCCACACCAGGCCACCCAATATTGTAAACGCCGTGAGCAGATGCACAGCAAGGCGATAATGGCTGACATCCGTACGCGCGGTGAGGCCGGACGAGACCATCCACCAGCCAATGGTTCCCTGAAGCCCGCCAAGTGCCAATAGCGCCAGTAGGCGCGGCTTATACCCCTTGGGAATGGCATTTTTGACCCAGAACCATGCCAGCGGCAAAGCAAACGCCAACCCGATGACTCGGCCAAGCAGGCGATGCACCCATTCCCAGAAATAGATGAACTTGAACTCGGCCAAGGTCATCCCTGCCGGTCCATTGATTTGGGTATATTCGGGTATCTGCTTGTATTTTTCAAACTCGCTCAGCCAGCTTGCCTCGCTGAGCGGTGGCAGCGCGCCGGCAATTGGCTTCCATTCGGTGATGGATAATCCCGATTCGGTCAGCCGCGTGATGCCGCCAACGACGACCATCGCAAAGACGAGCCCGGCCACGCACATGAGCCAGATGATCAGCGCCGCAGGCCGCGACGTGCGCGTTTCGGAGATTGGTTGAGCGTTCAGCGCGATATCCATGACGCGCGATATGCTCCGGATTGCACCCGTTCGCAAGCAGATGCGGTTGCAAAAACTGTCACTTGGGCTGCAATTTAAGCGATGTAATGTTGTAACGTGCATCGAATCAGTGTAGGGCCTTGAAAATGGAACATGCATGGAAAAAATGGCGATGGGACGGGCTTGGCCTAAGCGTCGCCGGATTATGCCTGCTCCATTGCCTCGCAACCACCGTTTTGCTTGCCGTTCTGGCATCAGCGAGCGGCCTGTTGCTGAGCCCGGTGATCCACGAGACCGGTCTGCTGCTGGCCATCGTCCTTGGCATATTGGCATTGGGCAAGGGCTTTCGCGACCATGGGCTTTTCATGCCTGCCACCATAGGCGCACTTGGCGTCGGCATGATGGGCGGAGCGCTTACCCTGCCGCATGGCGGCATGGAAATCATCTGGACCGTCATGGGTGTAATCTTTCTTGGCGTCGGCCATTTGCTGAATCACCGCGCCCGCACTGCGTAGAGAGCAAGGGCTGATCAATGCGCCCATTGACTGCTGATTGACCCGTCGCCAGCCAAGGCCTAGGTTACTGGGATGTCTGCACACCAACATCACGAACATGAAGGCGCATCGCTTGCGCATGCGGCGGAAGCGGCTTTAATTGACGCTGGCGAACAATGGACTGATATGCGGTCCGATATATTTGCTGTGCTCGCGACCTTTGAAAAGCCGGCCTCGGCGTATGACATTGCCGATCTGGTGTCGCAAAAGCGCGGCAAACGGGTTGCGCCGAACAGCGTTTACCGAATCCTTGACCTATTTGTGGCGACAAACCTTGCCCGACGCGTGGAAAGCGCCAATGCTTATATTGCCAATTCACATCCCGGATGCCTGCACGACTGCATTTTCCTGATCTGCGACAGTTGCGGAACCGCCACGCATATCGACGACGATACGCTCACCATGCACGTGCGTGCCGCCGCCGAGCAGGCCGGTTTTGCAGAAGTCCGCCCCGTCATTGAAGTGCGCGGGATATGTGCCGATTGCGGATGATTGCAACGCAATTACCTGTTCGACAGTCTGATAAAACGGCGCTAATGATTTTTTTATGACACATTCCCCTGACACGCCGCTGCTTGACACAGTTAAAGTGCCCTCGGACCTTCGCAACCTTGCCGCGTCGCAGCTTCGCCAGCTTGCGGATGAATTGCGTGCCGAAACCATATCTGCAGTTTCCGTCACGGGCGGGCATCTGGGCGCGGGACTTGGCGTTGTCGAACTGACAACTGCACTTCACTATGTTTTCAACACACCCGACGATCGCCTGATCTGGGATGTGGGCCATCAATGCTATCCGCACAAAATCCTGACGGGTCGCCGCGACCGGATTCGCACCTTGCGTACCGGTGGAGGGCTGTCCGGATTCACCAAGCGCAGCGAAAGCGAATATGACCCCTTTGGCGCAGCGCACAGTTCGACATCGATTTCGGCGGCATTGGGCTTTGCTGTTGCCAACAAGATTTCGGGCAAGCCCGGCAAGGCCATTGCTGTCATCGGCGATGGTTCGATGTCGGCAGGCATGGCCTATGAAGCGATGAACAACGCGCAGGCCGCAGGCAACCGCCTTGTGGTCATTCTGAACGACAATGATATGTCGATCGCTCCGCCCGTGGGTGGCCTGTCGGCTTATTTGTCGCGCCTCGTATCCTCCAGCGAATATCTCGGGCTGCGCAGCCTTGCCAGCAAGGTCGCCAAACGACTGTCACGCCGGATCTACACGGCGGCATCGAAGGCAGAAGAATTTGCCCGTGGCATGGCCATGGGCGGCACCTTGTTCGAGGAACTTGGTTTTTATTATGTCGGCCCGATCGATGGCCACAATCTCGACCAGCTTATTCCCGTGCTCGAAAATGTCCGCGACAATGCAGAAGGCCCCGTGTTGATCCACGTGGTCACGCAAAAGGGCAAGGGCTATGCCCCTGCTGAAGCCGCAGATGACAAATATCACGGCGTCGTCAAATTCGATGTCATCACTGGCAAGCAGGACAAGGGCCCCGGCGGCGGTCCGCCAGCCTATCAGAATGTGTTTGGCGAAACGCTTGCAAAGCTTGCCGAAACTGATCCCAGAATCTGCGCGATTACGGCAGCGATGCCTGGCGGCACAGGGGTTGACAAATTCTCCGCCGCGCACCCCGAACGATCATTCGATGTCGGCATTGCCGAACAGCATGCGGTAACCTTTGCCGCTGGTCTTGCAGCGCAGGGCATGCGGCCATTTTGTGCGATCTACTCGACCTTTTTGCAGCGCGCGTATGACCAGGTGGTGCATGATGTTGCGATCCAGAATCTGCCGGTGCGCTTCGCCATTGACCGCGCTGGTCTTGTCGGCGCTGACGGCAGCACCCATGCCGGATCATTCGATATCACCTATCTGGCCACGCTGCCCAACATGGTGGTCATGTCGCCCGCCGATGAGGCCGAGCTGGTGCATATGACCTATACCGCCGTCCTCCACGACAGCGGGCCAATTGCGTTCCGCTATCCGCGCGGCAACGGCACGGGCGTGGCGATGCCTGAAGTCC